>JBNKUW010000352.1:0-501 GCA_050298835.1 Marivivens sp. | reverse complement strand
AGTAACAATATGATAACCAGATTCCATGTTCAGTAATATAAATACTTGTTCATTAGAAAATGACCCTTGGGTCCAAAGAAAATTACATAAATGCAGCGGCAACTAAGCGTGAGGCGAGCTTCCACAGGCGTTGACCGGAGGAGAGGCCGGCCTAACAACCGTCTTCGGGATCCTACTGGAATCCCAAACTTCCATCCTTGAATTCATCTAAACAACGATGCAGGCAAGCTGAGTAGACTTATGGTGGCTACTCAACAAGTGTGGGAATAAATGTGACATCTAAGCAAACTCCACAGCTTCCAAAATGGGACCTCGATCACATCGCAAAATCCATTGCGGAGGATCAACTTAACCAACGGACTGACCATACTTGACTCTACCAAGCCAAACCAAACCAATCCAAACCAATCCCAGGTTCCACTAATCATGTGAGGGTCCATGCCGCTCATGACCGTGAGCATGGCTGTTATAACAGTTTTACACTCTGCAGAGGATGTACAC
>JBNKUW010000351.1:0-505 GCA_050298835.1 Marivivens sp. | reverse complement strand
CATGACCGAGGACGATATCAAGCTGATCGAAAGCTTCAAATTTCGCCGGGGCTCTGTTTTTACCGAACGGCGAGCCCGCGGATACACTCTGGTCCACGGGCAAACCGGTACCCCCGTCGCCCGGCTCCGGCCATTCGGGCGCGATAACCTCGTCGAACTCTTCTATTGGTCGTTAGACAAACAGCGCTGGGCGCCATTCGGCCCCTTCGGAAAGACCGTAGTTCCGATTGACGAAGCGCTCAACATCATCGCAGCGAACGCCATCTTCTGGGCTGTCATATGACGACCGGCCAGCCGCAAAAATGTGCAAAGTCGAGCTCAGGAATCCCCTCATTTTGAAAGCGGTGTGATTTCGAGCCGCCCGGGCCGCCTCTAGAAGTTGAGCGCGAGCGTTTATGCTTGCCCTGGTTGGTGATGCTGGAGCTTCTACGGCGGGCGGGAGGTAACAAGCAGTGCTCGAAGGACTCGCAGAGCGAGACTTGCTGCGCCGCATCACCCATCATGA
>JBNKUW010000350.1:240-506 GCA_050298835.1 Marivivens sp. | reverse complement strand
AATGTTCGACAATAGAGGCAATCGCTGAATTCCGAATTTCAGCACGCTCCATCAAAACTTCGTGCTGAACGTTATCGAATTCGATCAGCTTGCCGTTCGGCCAACGGGACATCACATCGCGCACGTTGTTAGGAACAACGATGGCCTCTTCGCTACCCAAGAATGTAATTGTGGGAACCGCCGGAGGAGCTTTTCTACGCAAATTCCGCATTTCCACAAGGGCTTCGTTCAGCCAATGGAGCGTGGGTCCACCCAACGACAGCTCC
>JBNKUW010000350.1:0-230 GCA_050298835.1 Marivivens sp. | reverse complement strand
GTAGTCAAACATTTCAGGATCAGTGGTCAGGGCGTTCCCGTCGAATCCAGACTGAAGTACATACGTCTCTTCGACCTGACCAAAGGCAAGTGTATTGCTAAAGCCGAGCGGCTTGGAGAGGCCGGAAATGCCCCAAGCGAGGGGGCGCATCGCTGTCGGAAGCGAAATGCCCCACATCGGCGCGGAAAATGCAGCGGCCCGAACATCCAGCCCTTCGTGCAGGGACCGCA
>JBNKUW010000349.1:273-507 GCA_050298835.1 Marivivens sp. | reverse complement strand
GGCCGTGCCATATGTATTGGCCGGGCGTGATTTGCTGGGTTGTGCCCAGACCGGGACCGGTAAAACCGCCGCCTTTGCCCTGCCGATTTTGCAGCGCCTGGCGACTGCTTCACAGCCTCGATCCAACGGGAACGGAAAAAAGCACCCCAAGCGCCCGATCCGGGTTTTAGTCCTGTCGCCCACCCGCGAGTTAGCGATCCAGATCGGGACCAGCTTCACAGCCTATGCGCAGCA
>JBNKUW010000349.1:0-263 GCA_050298835.1 Marivivens sp. | reverse complement strand
GCTTTGCAGCGCGGCGTCGATGTTCTGATCGCCACGCCCGGACGCCTGCTTGACCTGATGGGGCAGGGGCACGTCAAGCTGGATCGGCTGGAAGTGCTGGTGTTAGACGAGGCCGACCGGATGCTCGACATGGGCTTTATCCGGGATGTCCGGAAGATCGTCGCGGCGACGCCCAAATCCCGGCAATCGCAGATGTTCTCGGCCACCATGCCCGACGAGATCGCCCGGCTATCCCGCGAGATCCTCTCCGACCCGGTGCGGAT
>JBNKUW010000348.1:0-511 GCA_050298835.1 Marivivens sp. | reverse complement strand
GTCGCCTCGGCATCGCTCGCTGCCAGATGCCAGGGTTCCTTCATGTTTTTGGCCTTGACGCAGATGACCGCTCCAACTTCCTGTTGTGCCCTCTTGCCGACTCTAGCGCGCACAAGCTTGCGCGCGCGTCCGTTAACACCGACAAAATCCGCCGCGCGGCGCGTTTCGCCGTCCGCGGCGGTGACGAAAACGTTGGCGCGAAAACGCACGACGTACTCAAAGCCGAGTTCTTCGAGGAAACCGAATAACTTAGCGTCGCCAAAGCCGCGGTCGGCAAGGATCGTTGCCTTCACATCATCAGGCAGCGCCTCTTTGAGCCGGGCGAGGCACATGTCCTCGATGTCGTTACGTTTTCCCTCCGGTCTTGGGGGATGTTCCACAGGGGCAAGGTCAGTCGCTCGTGAATTCGTCTCGGTGCACACCATCTCTTTCGGGAGCAGAGACACGTTCGACATTCGCCTCCCGCGCTCTACTACCTGTCCGGAGCGGTGAGTTCAATCGATCCCAGTAC
>JBNKUW010000347.1:0-516 GCA_050298835.1 Marivivens sp. | reverse complement strand
AAAGGTTGCCCATTTCATCCCCGTTAAGACGACTTATTCGGGTGCTAAACTTGCAGAGCTTTACATGTCAAGAATCGTGTGCTTACATGGTGTACCGAAAAAGATCATGTCAGATAGAGGTTCCCGGTTCACATCTAAATTTTGGGAGAAACTTCATGAGTCCATGGATACTAAGCTAAATTTTAGCTCAGTGTATCATCCGCAAACAGATGGGCAAACCGAGAGGACTAATCAAATCTTATAAGATATTTTGAAGCCATGTGCTCTAAAATATGAAAAAAGTTGGGACAAGAGCCTACCATACGCAGAATTCTCATACAACAATATTTATCAAGCTAGTATCAAGATGTCTCTATATGAAGCGCTATACGAACGACAATGCCGAACCCCATTGTTCTGGAGTCAAACCGGAGAAAGCCAAGTTTTCGGACCGGAAGTACTGAAGGATGCAGAGAAACAAGTTCAAATGGTTCTTGAAAGTCTGAAGGTTGCTCAATCTAGACAGAAGAGCTATGC
>JBNKUW010000346.1:0-525 GCA_050298835.1 Marivivens sp. | reverse complement strand
CGGAAGAGGGCGAACGGCTGTACCTGGCTTTCGCAGACAAATTGAGGGCGCTGGGGATCGAGGTGGCGACCGGACGATTCGGGGCGGATATGGCGGTGTCGCTGATCAATGACGGACCGGTGACGATCTGGCTGGATACCGGCGACTGACCGCGGAGCCGATCTTTGCCATGAAAAATCGCTCCGGAAAGCGCATCGCTTTCCGGCGCCTTCGGCGCGCTTATTTGGAGCAAGATGAAGATGCCGGTCCGGCCCGGTCGCGCCCATTGTGCGGGCGGCCGGGGGGCGGTTGGGTGCCGTTTGGCTTGATTTTTTTGGTGGCGGCGCCGCCGGTGCGGGCCGGTTCTAATCCTTTTGGCCGGAGCGGATGGGGTTTCCCCCGCGAACCGGGTTGGCGCATGGGCTGGCTTTTTTGCCTTTTGACCCTGCGCCCGCGTGTTCGAACGGGGAAGAAGATGCCTCAGGCCGGTTAAGGGCTTGTTGACTATGCGCGCGGCAGCGATTGCCGGAGGAAGCCCCAGGTGTT
>JBNKUW010000345.1:0-526 GCA_050298835.1 Marivivens sp. | reverse complement strand
TCAGGCGCTGGACGGAGGGGGCGTGACCTTTGGCATCGCGCAACTGTCCGACCGTTTCGGCGCGGGTCCGGATCGGTGGCTAACGGTCACCTGATGCGTCCGCTTTTGCTGGGCGATCTGGAGCAGGCGGCGCGGGTTCTAATGCCCCTGCCGCCCGAAACACGCGCGGATCGGGCAGGGGAAATCCTCACCCGCGCCCGCACCGCCGACCTCTACCGCAAACATACCGGAAAACGGCACCCTGATTGGGGAAACGGCAGCGTTTTCGACGTGTGTCTGGGGCTCCCCCGTGCCGAGTTGCGCTATCCCGCGACAGGGGAGTTCCACGCGGCGCTAAGTGTGTTTCTGGCGGTGTATCTGGAGGGACGTGTACGGTAGGGGGCGCTGCCCCCTCTGGCCTGCGGCCATTCACCCCCGAGGTATTTGAGGCAAGATGAAAGAGGGCGGTGGGATATCGCGGCCCCTTCTTTGCTTTGATAAATACTCCCGCCGGAGGCGACGCGAGGTTTGCAGAAGCGGAACAGTG
>JBNKUW010000344.1:0-527 GCA_050298835.1 Marivivens sp. | reverse complement strand
AGTCCGTACGGGTTGCCAACCGCTATCACCCATTCTCCCACCCGCAATGTCTCGGAATCGCCCAGTTTAGCAACCGGAAAGGTGCGATTATCAGCAAGAATTTTGATTAAGGCCACATCGGTTTTCGTATCACGGCCAATAATTTCCGCCTCAAACTCCTCTTCATCCGACAATGTCACTTGAATTTCATCCGCGCCTTCGATGACGTGATTATTCGTAATGATATAACCGGCAGGATCGATGATGACGCCTGACCCTAAACTTCGGCGTCTCAGTCCCGCACGGGGAGCCGTTCCATCAAAAAACCATTCAAACAACTTGTTTTCAGGCGAGGGAGCATCCAAATCGAAGACCGGGGCAACGATCTGAGAAGTACTAATATTGACGACTGATGGAGTGATGTCTTCGGCAATGTCAGCGAAAGAAAGTGGAACCAATTGAGGTTCTTCGGCAGAGAGGTTAGAAGCTAACAGAAGCAATACAATGCCTATGCTGCATACTGTGCTTCTTATGCCGCAGACGATGAG
>JBNKUW010000343.1:0-527 GCA_050298835.1 Marivivens sp. | reverse complement strand
CATTCATGAACTGCACTTCTTCAGGTAGGATGCGATTGAAGAGGACACGTCCAACTGTGGTATCTATCATGCGCGTTTCCGGTTCAGCCAGACGTTCACCGTCATCGGCGTACCAGGTAAACGCTTTAAATTTGATCTCTGTATGGATATCCACCTGGTCAAGCTGATAGGCCATGTCCACTTCATCCATATCGGCGAAGGCACGCCCGTCCCCTTTGTGCCCCGCCTGGTGAGGCATGGTCAGGTAATAGATCCCCAGGACCATGTCCTTGGATGGAGAAATGATGGGTTCACCGTCAGCAGGTTTGAGCAGGTTCTTCGAAGCGAGCATCAATTCTCGCGCTTCCTGCACGGCTTTCTGAGCCAGGGGTACGTGCACAGCCATCTGGTCACCGTCGAAGTCCGCGTTGAAGGCGGTACATACTAACGGGTGCAACTGGATGGCTGAGCCTTCGATCAGGATCGGCTCAAAAGCCTGAATACCCAGGCGGTGCAGGGTTGGCGCACGGTTCAGCAGAACAGGTCGT
>JBNKUW010000342.1:0-537 GCA_050298835.1 Marivivens sp. | reverse complement strand
ACGGCAACAATGCAATCATGGACCAATGTAATCTGGGCCGCACAATCAAGCTCATCATATTCTGAATATCCTCATAACTAAAAATTTCACGTCTAGCCTGGAACCATTCTCTGGCAACAGGTGTAGACTGGCTTTACGAATTGAATATCGGTAAACTCTTTTTCTTGTCGTTTCACTTCAGTTCTCTCTAATGCCGAACAACGACATCGGTCATCGGACGTCGCCACCGATCCTCGATCCTTGCGTCATCGGCGCGATAGCCGAGTGCGATCTGGTCACCCCTTGTTTTTGACGTATCAGTCCCGCCAGAAAAACAAGGGGTGACCAGAAGGCTGACGAACCGAGCCCGAGTATTTTCTGGAACTTCCCCACTTGCTTGCGGTAGTAGGCCTTGGAATCCGGTCCCAGTTTCGGGGAAGCCTCTACATGTGCAAGTTGTGCCTCGGCGGTTCGTTTTCCCAAGGCGGGATTTGCCACCACCACGATAAGGTCTGCCGCCGATGCGGCCGCTTTCTGTCCATTGCAAGCCAGCGCGAC
>JBNKUW010000341.1:298-538 GCA_050298835.1 Marivivens sp. | reverse complement strand
AGTTCGAGGTCGTTCTCCATCGCCAGGTAGACGTTGGCGATGGTCTGCGCCTCGACGCCCTGGGCGGCGTCGACGATGAGGAGGGCCCCGTCGGAGGAGGCGAGCGACTTGCTCACCTCGTAACTGAAGTCGACGTGGCCCGGGGTGTCGATCAGGTTCAGGATGTAATGCTCGCCATCTTTGACGTAGTCCAGACGTACGCTCTGGGCCTTGATGGTGATGCCGCGTTCCTGCTCGATA
>JBNKUW010000341.1:0-288 GCA_050298835.1 Marivivens sp. | reverse complement strand
CATCTGCGACTTCAGTTCACGGTCAGTCACCGCACCGCACTCCTGGATGATCCGGTCCGCCAGAGTCGACTGGCCGTGGTCGATGTGTGCGATAATCGAAAAGTTCCGAATGTTCGAAAGTTTCATTGTTCTATTGTCTCCTTGGGCCGAGGCAAAGCCCCGCCCAATTTCTCTCACTAAAGCTGGCGCTGTCGCGCCGAGAAGAAGTAAAATGGTGATGCACCTGACGCCCTGCACTTTTGCCAACCAAGTCGGCTGTTAAAAAAGTGCGGTTCAACTGAATGCACC
>JBNKUW010000340.1:0-542 GCA_050298835.1 Marivivens sp. | reverse complement strand
CGACAAAGTCGTTTCCCAGCCCGTGCATCTTCATGAAGGGCAAAGGGGTGTCCGCGCGGTTTTCCATCGCGCTCATATACGCCTGATTCCCCCCGCTTTCCAGTACCGCCCGGCGCAACCCCGGCCCGGCCCGGCGACAGGGCCGCACCTCATCTACAGGCGCTCCGGTCGAGTACCTCACCGAGGAGGTGCGATCCCCTTGTTTTTCAAGGCTTCTGCGAGGAAAACAGAAAACATTGCCGAAAATGAAGATTTTAGGGTTGACCCTCCTGCCCGCAGTTTCTAGAAGCTGCCTCCACAGTGGGCCGTTAGCTCAGTTGGTAGAGCAACTGACTTTTAATCAGTGGGTCGCAGGTTCGAATCCTGCACGGCTCACCACTTCTCATAAATTATCCTTTCCCTGCTTGGGTTTGGTGTCGTATTTGACGAACCTCTTGGGAAGGTTCGCCAAATTGCGCTCGCCATTCGGGCGGGCGATCAGTTTCTCTATAGCGGAATCGGCCATGCCTTCGCGTCCAGCGGCCTCGGTATAGCGCTGCACG
>JBNKUW010000339.1:0-553 GCA_050298835.1 Marivivens sp. | reverse complement strand
AAACGGCCTTTGCCTGTTCCTCGCGGCTGTAGACCGGCGACGCTATCAGGCTGCGCAGATCGGCACTGTCGGCGAGCGCGGCGCCCAGCGCCTCCACATCTGCCTCAAGCGCCTTAAGACCCTTGGCGTCTTTCGCGAGTTCAAACACAGCCGTTGCGTAGCGCCCGGCGATCCCTGCGGAAATCGAAGCTGGTTCGGACACGTCCACCCTTCCGATTGTTTTTGTCCCATCGCCTCTTTTTTTTGTGGTCAGGTCAGAGGCCACCCGTGCCGTATGCGAGCACATACGATCGAAGTCGGCGCGGGTGTAGCAGAGGCGTTCAAGGCTCGCAACCGCCTTGGTAAACTAATTGGGAGCACTGAAACCCCATGTTTTCAGGCAGTTCCGCGTCACGCGACAAACTGTTGCGTTTTCGGTGTGATGAGTTTGGGCGTTAACAGTGCACCAACAACTCAGAATCCCCTGAGAGTTGGTCGCGAGTCAGGCTGGTTCGGCCGTCGGTTTGGGCAGCGCATCCAGAACCTTCAGCGGTCGCCGAACCGCAGCGGCGAG
>JBNKUW010000338.1:0-556 GCA_050298835.1 Marivivens sp. | reverse complement strand
TACTCGTGGCGTAATGTTGTTGATAAGTCATGCTGGCGATGGTACTACCGAGGTGACTTGGCTGTGGCGCGATGTAGATACTGAGTATGCTGACGACAGTGCTGCCAAGTCATGCTGGTGACGGCGCTGCCGAGGCGACTTGACCGCAGCGCGATGTAGATGCCAAGTCATGTTGGCAATAATGCTGCGGAGTCATGCCGTTGACGGTGTTGTCGAGGTGACTTGGCTGTAGCACGATATAGATGTCAAGTCATGCTGGTGACGGCGCTGCCGAGGCAACTTGGCCGTGACGTGATATAGATATCGAGTCTTGCTGGCGACGGTGTTGCTGAGTCATGCTGGCAATGACGCTGTCGAGGCGACTTAGCCACGATATGATGTAGATGCCGAGTCATGCTGGCGACAGTGCTGCTGAGTCATGCTGGTGACGGCGCTGCTGAGGCGACTGACCGCGGCGTGATGTAGATACCGAGTCATGGTGGCAACAATGCTGCTGAGTCATGCTAGCGATGGCGCTGCAACTCAAGGATGTATTGGCTGTGGTAAGGTTGCGCAG
>JBNKUW010000337.1:0-556 GCA_050298835.1 Marivivens sp. | reverse complement strand
AAGTTGCGCCGGCTCATTCGAACCGCCAGACCGGGATGCCGAGCCTCCTGGCCTTGTCAGCGAGATTTTCCTGAATGCCGGTGCCGGGGAACACCAAGACCCCGATGGGCAGGACATCGAGCATCTGATCGTTGCGCTTGAACGGCGCGGCGCGGCCGTGCTTCGTCCAGTCCGGCGCGAAGCCGATCTGGGTGATGTTGCGGTGATCGGCCCATCGAGCGGCGATCTTCTCGGCGCCTTTGGGCGATTTGCCATGCATCAGAACCATGTCCGGGTGCTTGGCATGCACCTGGTCGAGCTTGTCCCAGATCAGCTTGTGATCGTTGAACTCGGCTCCGCCGGAGACGGCGACCTTCGGACCGGCCGGCAACAGCACTTCGCGGTTGGCGCGCTTTCGCTCGGCGATGAAGTCGCGGCTGTCGATCATCGCCGAGGTCAGTGCGCGGTGGTTCACCTGCGAGCCGCTCCGCGGAGACCATGGCGATCCGGTGGCGCGAAGATAGAGGTCGGCGGCGCTGTCGCGGAAGACTTCCAGGCTGTCGCGCCGTTCGATGAG
>JBNKUW010000336.1:0-564 GCA_050298835.1 Marivivens sp. | reverse complement strand
GATCGTTGGAAATCGACTACCCAAGAGATGGGGCCGCCAAGACTGCCGTCGTGTTTCGGATTGCAGGTGCCGCCTCATCTGAATTTTAAGCAGCGCGGGCAAGACGCGGAGCGAATCTAGGCGGCCCAGTGCCGTGTTGAGCGGGCATCGGGATGGCGTGTGTTGGGCCGACACCTGACGGCAAACGGCTGGTTCTCATCGAAACGATTGTTCAGAGGCTGATGTCAGAAAGTTCAACAAATGTACGCAACGATGCTCACGCGCAGCGGGGTTCCGCGCATTTTAGACCGGATGGTGCGTCTGCGCCCGGTTGAAGCGTGGCTTCTCGTCCTTTTCTGCTTGGATCTGGCAGTGTTGGTGGATCGTCTCACAGGTCCGGACCTGTGGTTCGGACGGTGCTGTCAGTCTAACGCTAAACCGTCTCCCCTTGCAGCACGGAGTCGCATAGGAGCGCCGGGATGCAGCCCATGACCTTCAAGCGACATCGCTTTCCGCCGGATGTAATTCGGTATGCAGTTTGGCCCGGCCATTGCTTCGTACATTCGCAGGAGGCGGCATAGGGCC
>JBNKUW010000335.1:0-584 GCA_050298835.1 Marivivens sp. | reverse complement strand
CTCGACCAGTTTGCCGCCGTGCTGGATTCAGATCAGCGGATACCTCGTGATATATGCGTAAAAAACCTTTGGTCAGTGAAGCGGGCGGTCGTGAATTATGTGGATTGTAGTCATTACTGCCGCCATCATTGTGGCGATCCGGCCGGAATAGGGGCGCTTTCCTGGACCGGAGCAATCCCGGTTACTGGACTGAGTGATAACTCTGAACTAGAGATCAAATCTGGCATGAGATTTCACATTCTCAGTCGGTTGATGGGAACCAGACGCAGGGATTTCTTTCTCTAGACATGTGTTCTTCTGGGGCCGGAGGGTGTTTAAGGTCTCACCAGAACTCCAGTTGGAACAGAAATTGTGTAATGGCGATGATTAAGGTTGATGATCGGGATTTAGCGATCCTGAAAGTGTTGTCTGTTGAGGGACGCCTATCCAAGGCGGATCTGGCAGAGCGCGTTTCATTGTCTCCGACACCGTGCTGGAACCGTCTTAAGAAACTCGAAGACGCCGGACTGATCGAAAGTTATCATGCCAAAATCAATCTGAAAAAGCTCGGCCCGCACGTCATCGTTTTCGTCGCAGCCGAACTG
>JBNKUW010000334.1:0-594 GCA_050298835.1 Marivivens sp. | reverse complement strand
CGCGTGCCGTCGTGGCGGCCGGGGACCGGACATTTCGGCAATCGTGAGGATTATTTCGCGTGGGTCGTTGCTGTGCCGGAGGGAAAGGTGGAGGGCAGTATCACCGAACGAGGCGCGACGAGGAAGATCAGCGGAACCGGCTACCACGACCACAATTGGGGCAATGTGCTGCCGAATGAGGTGTTGGCAGGCTGGTGGTGGGGCCGGGCGGTGACCTTGCCCCTGTGGAACGTCCCCCAAGACCGGGTAAGAAACACCAGGTATTGGAGGCAGATGAATGTCGAAACAGGTGCGGGCGCAATACACGCTTGAGTTCAAACAGGAGGCGGTTCGGCTGGTCCGCAGCGGGCAGCCGATTGCCACGGCGGCAGTGGGTCTGGGGATTGCATAGCAAACGCTGCGGAATTGGCTGAAGGCGGATGATGCCGGTAAGCTGAATGGTTCAGGCACCAAGCAGGTCAGCGCAGAGCAAATGGAGATCGCGCGGCTGCGCAAAGAACTGGCCGAAGCGCGGATGGAGCGCGACATCTTAAAAAAAGCGGCGGCGTATTTCGCGAGGGAGTCGCGGTGAAATACGCCTTTGTCGAACGCCAC
>JBNKUW010000333.1:0-609 GCA_050298835.1 Marivivens sp. | reverse complement strand
TGGGCCGAACCGGTGACGGGCCCGCGCCCGGGGCAGCCCTTCCTGGCCGAGGCGCATATGCTGGCGGTTCCCGTCGGCGCCGGGAGTGCAGTGCCGTTGAAGGTTGGGATCAGCTGCGGCATTTGTCCGCGTCAGGCCTGCCCGGCACGGCGCGAACCCTCGATCCTCAGCGAGGGGCTCTGAGGTAGGGTGGGCGATATCGCCCACCCTACAGGCGGGCGCAACCAAAGGCTTTTGACTTGGCCCCGCGGATTGCCGATAAACGTGCAAAGCGCATTTTGTGGAATGAGTGACGCGTAACCTGTCATTGGGGGGGAGACCAATATGGGGAAGACGGTCCTGCTGATCGAGGACGAACCGAATATCATCGAAGCGATCAGCTTTATCCTGTCCCGGGACGGCTGGACCGTGGGGACCCATTCCAATGGGCATGACGCGGTGGATGTCGTCACGGCCAACAAGCCCGATGTGCTGATTCTAGACGTGATGCTGCCCGGTAAGAGTGGCTATGACATCCTGCGAGAGTTGCGCGGCCAGTATTCCCAGGACGAATTGCCGGTGTTGATGCTGACAGCGCGCGGCCAGTCCAAGGACCGCGAACTGGCCGAG
>JBNKUW010000332.1:0-618 GCA_050298835.1 Marivivens sp. | reverse complement strand
ACTCTCAAGTTGAATAGCGCTTACACGCTAATCCTTGACGTTGAACCTCTGCACATCACTGCCAATCCGGCTGGATTGGCAATAGTCATCTGTTTAGTGTGCTTCGGGTTTCTAAGAAACCGAAAGCCGCCAAACAGTGAAGCTGACACTCTATCATCGAGTTACCTCTAAGAGCGCGATATACAGACATTCGTTCGTCGAAACGAACCAAACCGCCCGCATATCTCTTCAGTATTCCATCAATGTCAAAAAGCAGCAGAGACAAAACCAAACCAGATGCGCCCTAACTTAACGGCGCGCCTTGCCCGATCTTCCTCTGATTTTTCCCAAACCAAACAGCCTCGCAACCGCCCGATCCAGTCCGATCCGCGCCTCAGCGCCGCCGGTGAGGGGCTATCTATGGTTTACCCCCGACCTCCGCAAGCGCTTTTTCAAAGGAAAATACAGTTTCTTCATAAAAAGTTCTCAAACCCCTTATTTTACTGATTCAATATGCGTCGATAAATTTCCCCCCCTCACATTTTTGCCTATTGGAAAGAGGCTGGAACGACCGGAATTAATCAGATTTCGCAGCCGTTCTGACTATATATATATGCACCTCCTGATTGCTCATTTTGT
>JBNKUW010000331.1:0-619 GCA_050298835.1 Marivivens sp. | reverse complement strand
TTTTTGATATTTTCTCTGATTCTGTATCACTTAAATAGGAAGCACACCATTTTTCAGCTCAATTGGAGAGAAGGTGTGGCCTAAAGAAATTCTACATTTTCTGCTTGAAATATGAAGCACCATTCCGGCTCCGAGTTAGGTGCCTTAGAAGCCGAATTTGGGCCTCTTCCCGTGGGAACACCGACTAGGAAGGCACAACAGATCACAAAGAAAGAAACAGCACAACGCGATTAGCACGAAAGCTCAACGGAGCTCACCACGGGGTCAGACCACCAGTAGAAATCCAAATTTTGCACTTTTTGCTCCTATTTTTTTGATATATTTTTGTGATTTTGTATCACTTAAGGAAGCACACCAATTTTCAGCTCAATTGGACGGAAGGTGTGGCCTATAGAAATTACACAATTTTTAGCATGAAATTTAAACGACCATCCAGGCTCTGAGTTAGGTGCCATAAAAGTTGAATTTGGGCATCTTCCCATAGGCAGACCCAACTAGGAAGGCACAACATATCACAAAGAACGAAACAGTAGGACACGATCAGCACGAAAGCTCGATGGAGCTCACCACGGGGTTAGACCACTAGTAGAAATCCAGATTTTGCACCTTTTGCGCTTAT
>JBNKUW010000330.1:0-629 GCA_050298835.1 Marivivens sp. | reverse complement strand
GAAAGCGGCCATCCTTACAGCGCCATCGGTATCGCCCGCGGCCTGTCTCAGATGACCTCCTATGAAGTGCCGTTTGCACTGGCGGTGGTATCCATCGTCATCCAGTATGACACGCTGTCCATCAGTGAAATCGTGGCTGCCCAGCAGGGTGGCTGGCAGAACTGGACCCTGTTTACCAACTGGGTGGCAACAGCCGCGGCAATGCTCGCCTTTCTCGGCATGACCGGTTACTCGCCGTTTGATATTTTCCTGGCACCGCAGGAAATCCCGATTGGCCCGCCAACCGAGTTTCACAGCGCCTATCTGTCCTTTCTGCAGACCAACCGCGCATTGTTCGGCGCAACCAAGCTGATACTGTTTATGAACCTGTTTTTCGGCGGCGCAACCGGCTGGGTCGAACTGATGATCAAGACCCTGCTAATCTACCTGGTGGCCGTCATTGTCGGTGTCGCCTTCCCGCGCTTCCGCGTTGACCAGGCGATTCGATTCTTCTTCAAGATCCCGACACTGATCGGTATCTTGTCAATTATATACGCACAGATGCTACTGACATCCTGAGCAGAATATCCGTAGTATTAAATAGAGAGAGGCGCGGGAGAACCAGACCATGAGCAAAAATCAGAACAGCA
>JBNKUW010000329.1:0-641 GCA_050298835.1 Marivivens sp. | reverse complement strand
ACACCGGCATTGACGACCTGATGGCGGCCGATGAGCCCAGGCAGCGGTAGATCGAGCAGACGCTGCTCACTCTGGTAGACGAGCCGGCCATTCTGTTCGAAAGCGTCGAAGTCCTGTCCGAATAGCGATAAAGACGCGCCGATTCTGTCCGCATGCGCGACGATGGCGTCGCGCGCTTCGGGCAGTTGCGGGCCGATTACGGCGGGGACGCCGGGTTTGAGGATGCCCGCCTTTTCGCACGCGATATCCGCCAGCGTCTCACCGAGCATTTCGAGATGATCGAGCGAGACGGGCGTTATGATGCTGACCGCCGGACGATCAACTAGGTTTGTCGCATCGAGGCGTCCGCCGAGGCCGACCTCGAGCAGGAGCACGTCGGCGGGATGACGGGCGAACAAATCAAATGCGGCGGCGGTGGTAATTTCGAACTGGGTAATCGGGCGCCCGTCGTTGATTTTCTCGGCGTGGATCAATGCGTCGGCCAGTTCCTCTTCGTCGACGAACCGCCCACCGGACGCGCCGGCAAGCCGGATGCGTTCGTGAAAGCGCACGAGGTGCGGCGACGTGTAGACGTGAACGCGTTTGCCGGCAGCCTCGAGCATTGCCCGCATGAACGCTGTGGTCGATCCCTTGCCGTTGGT
>JBNKUW010000328.1:0-654 GCA_050298835.1 Marivivens sp. | reverse complement strand
AAGCTTCTGGCGCAGGCCCGCATCAAGGAAGACGAACCAGTTTGGCAGGAAATTCAGCGGTGGGTGCCAGAATTTGATGGCTGGGCAATTGCGGATCATGCCTCCAAAGCCGGCGAAAAACGGTTGCAGGCGGACCCGACGCGTCTTGATACGCTCGAAAGCTGGACCCGCAGCGATCATATGTGGACGCGTCGCGCCGCACTGGTCATGACCCTGCCCTGGGCCAAGCTGCGCAATCCGAAACCGGCTGAACTGGAGCAGCGGGAACGGATTCTGGGATGGGCGGCAGGATACTGCACCGACCATGACTGGTTCATCCAGAAAGCCATCGGCTGGTGGCTACGCACCCTGTCAGAAAAGGCTCCGGACCGGACGATCACTTTCATCGACGAACATGGCGAGGCGATGAAACCTTTCGCACGGCGCGAGGCGCTCAGGAAGATTCGTTAGACCCCGGTTCAAACGCGAGGATGGCGTCGCCCGGCTCAAATTTCAGCTCTTCGTCATCCACCCGGAACCGGATCGTGCCATCATTGCGGATGCCGCCGATGATTTCAGCATCGGGGCGGCTATCACGATATTCGGAAAAGCCGTATTTCTCCGTCAGCCCGGTGACTTTGAAAGTCCAACCATCGCGCAGACCTTTGTTAAAGT
>JBNKUW010000327.1:0-672 GCA_050298835.1 Marivivens sp. | reverse complement strand
GATGACGGCCTTGACGTTACGGACGTATTCGGAATCATCCATACGATCCTCCAGCGTCACCTCATGGATGCGGCTGAGGATACACTTGACGGTACCTTCGATGGCGTCAATGCATTTCATGCTACCCTCCCAATAGATGGTGCGTGTCCGACACCCGCCATACCTGCTGTTTTTCCGGAAGCGCCATGCAACTCACTTGCCGAAATGCCCCCCGCTATCGTTTTTATTGAATAAAATCGATTAGCTACTAAAAATATACGTAATCTGCCGGGATGTCAAGCGCCAAACCCGAAGCAGCGCTCGGCAGGTCCATGCAGCCATGCTTAACTCCCAGTGGGAACAATTTGGGCCCTGGTAAGCGCACACGAAAAAAAGATTGCTTTAAACGCAAATGGCCCTAAAATAATAAAGCCCCTCGAGCGAGGGGCTTTCACGTTTATGGAGCCACTGTGCGGAGTCGAACCGCAGACCTACGCATTACGAGTGCGTTGCTCTACCAGCTGAGCTACAGTGGCTTTTGGATTGAACCGTAAGCGGCAGTGGGGTTTATGACACCTTTGGTACGCCTGCCGTCTGATATACGACTGGTTGAACTATAAGTTTTATGGATCAAAAGCAAGCAAAAATTTCGTTTCCCAACCTCCTCCGGGAGGGCGGCCATAGCGCATCGGC
>JBNKUW010000326.1:0-724 GCA_050298835.1 Marivivens sp. | reverse complement strand
AAAATAAACTTCATCAGTACGTCTGGAGTATAAAAATAGATTAAAGTTATCAATAAGGATAAAAACAATAATCCGAATAAAACTGATCCTAATATCTTTGTGTACCTATAGTTGTTAAATGCAATTTCTAACAACTCAGTATTTGAACAATTTGATTCTTTCTTTTTTGCTTCGATTTCTAATTTCGAGATAAATTTTTCTCTGAATTTGATATAACTTGACATGCTTTTTTCCTTCTTCATAAGAATTTAATTAATATTGTACAAAGTCGTCAAAGGAAGTAAAAGAGAAGGGAATTAAGAAATATTTGCCCCCGATTGGTACTCTAAAAAAACAAAACCCCTTGACTATCAATAAGTCAAGAGGTTTGTCTGTACCCAGAGCCGGGATCGAACCGGCACGGGTTGCCCCACTGGTGTTTGAGACCAGCGCGTCTACCAATTCCGCCATCTGGGCATAAAAGAATATATCTTTTTGCGGTTGCAAATATAGGTAAAAGTTGATTATCTCCAAATCTTTTATTGGCAAATATCTCTTCAATAGTTAAAAGAATTTTTCTGCTATGATAAATCAAAATATTAACTTCACATGGTAATTTTAAATAATAATAATGGACACCTTTAAATGCCTAATAATTATTGCTTTAGTTGGTATTGTTTCTGCTTTTAAGTTGAATGCTCAGGATGGATTGTTTTTGGGAGGAGGATTGATGTTGCAATCTCCT
>JBNKUW010000325.1:282-730 GCA_050298835.1 Marivivens sp. | reverse complement strand
GGGACGTATTTACCCTTCATCCATGCGCCACCGCGCGGGTCGAACACGGCTTTGAGCTCTTCGACCACAAAGGACACATCCCCACCGCGACGGAACACAGCCGAGATCATGCGTGTTAGCGCGACGGTCCAGGCGAAGTGCTCCATGTTTTTGGAGTTGATGAACACCTCGAACGGGCGACGGTGACCGGCGATCACCACGTCATTGACGGTGATGTAGATCGCATGTTCACTGTCCGGCCATTTGACCTTGTAGGTGTTACCTTCCAACGCCGCCGGACGATCGAGCGGTTCGGACATATAGATGACTTCGGCATCTTCTCCAGTTGTTGCCGGTGCTTCGGACGGGGTTTTGTCAGAGCTTTCGGAAACCGACAGGACCGAACCGGTCACATCGTTCGGACGGTAGGTGGTGCAGCCCTTACAGCCGGTCTCGTAGGCTTCCATGT
>JBNKUW010000325.1:0-272 GCA_050298835.1 Marivivens sp. | reverse complement strand
AGACATCTTTGAACGCCTCAAAGCTGATATCCTCGGGGCAGTTGATCGTCTTGGAGATAGAGCTGTCGATCCATTTTTGCGCCGCTGCCTGCATCCGGACGTGCGCCAGCGGGGCGAGCGTCTGGGCGTTGACAAAGTGGGCCGGCAATTCGGCATCCGCGCCGAATTTGTCACGGAACAGTTTCACGGCGTAATCGACGACCTCTTCTTCTGTGCGGCTGCCGTCTTTTTGCAGAACCTTACGGGTGTAGGCATAGGCGAACACCGGCTCG
>JBNKUW010000324.1:0-736 GCA_050298835.1 Marivivens sp. | reverse complement strand
CATGTGGCCAAAGACCGGGAAGGGATCAGATGAGCGAGTTGAATTTCAAGCGCCGGGCCTCGGCCTCGGGCGCCGACTCTTCGGTCGTGATCTTCGTCCACGGTTATGGCGCGGATGGGGCCGACCTTCTGGGCCTGGCCGATCCGCTGGCGCCGCACATGCCCGACACGGTCTTTGTCGCCGTCGATGCGCCGGATCGGTCGATGGCGAACCCGATGGGCTTCCAGTGGTTCCCGATCCCTTGGATCGACGGCTCGACCGAGGCTGCGGCCGCCGAAGGCCTGCGCCGTTCTGCCAAGCTGCTGGACGCTTTCATCGACAAGGTGCTGGCCGACGAGGGCCTCGCGCCGGAACACCTGATCCTGTTCGGCAGGGCACGATGATGAGCCTTCACGTCGCCCCCCGCCGGACCGAACCGATCGCAGGGATTGTCGGCTTTTCGGGCCGGCTGATGTTCCCCGAGTCGCTGGCGGACGAAGCGGTTTCGAAACCGCCGGTGATCCTGATACACGGCAATGCGGACGACGTGGTGCCATTTGCCGAGATGCAGACAGCTGGCGAGGCGCTGCAATGCGCGGGCTTCGAGGTGTTCGGCCATGTGATGGAGGGCACTGCCCACGGCATCGCACCGGACGGGCTGGGCGTTGCGCTGACCTTCATGCGGGACAAGCTCGACCTGTGATCCCGTCTTAACCGCCGGGAAACGCGCTGCTGCTAACGATCCCCAAAAAATGGA
>JBNKUW010000323.1:0-796 GCA_050298835.1 Marivivens sp. | reverse complement strand
CCGGCGATTTTGGCCGGTTCGCGTTCCTGCACGGTCTATGGGCTACGGCCTTCCTGAACGCGATCTGCTTCTGGCACCGCAAGCGCGCGCGCTCTTTAGCCATATCCGGTTGGCCCTGATGTTCGGAGAACCCGCAGTCTTTGTCCGCGCTAAATCCCTTTGTGCAAGCGTGACCGGAATCTCGGTCGAAGCCGTGGATGGTATCACCTATTACCAACTGAAGTTCGACCGGCACGAGGTCATCTATGCTGACGGTCTTGAGGTCGAAAGCCACCGTCCGGACGACGTCGTTGAGAACGAAAGTTTCATGACTGTCCGTAGTTGGGAATTGATGGCAGCCATCGCCTGAAATCGCGGCTTCCTTCTTTGCTTTCCCAAATACTCCCGCCGGAGGCGGACCTACCGGAACCGATCCGGCCTGAGTTCGTCCGCTACCTCCGCCGCTACTAACGGCGTGGCCCCCGACACATGTGACGCGATCAGGTCTTTGACAGCGGGGGCCGAAATGAACCCGTAGCCGCCTTGCCCTGCGCACCAGTGGAACGTTGGGTCCACTGGGTCTGGTCCGATAACCAGTTGCCGGTCGGGAGCAAAAGTGCGCAGGCCGGCCCAATTGGCAATCATGCGGGTGACGTCGTAGTCCATATGCTCTTCGAACCGCGCAAGGCCCTCGGCCAGAACCATGTCGTCGGCCCATGCGTCATGTGGCTCTGCGGGGTCTTCTTCGGCGGGGGACACGATCAGCGCACCCGCATCAGGTTTGGCATACCAGTTTTCGCCGGGGCCAAAGACCATC
>JBNKUW010000322.1:0-835 GCA_050298835.1 Marivivens sp. | reverse complement strand
GATCATCCGATACCCCGAACTCCATCAGACGCGCTTTGCCGTCTTCGATCGCATCAAAGCTTTCGGTGATAACGGCCCCTTCGACGCAACCTCCGGAAACCGATCCCTCCATCGCGCCATCCCGATCCACGACGAGTTGCGACCCGATGGGGCGCGGGGCCGATCCCCATGTTTCGACCACTGTCGCCAAAACAGCGCCCCGACCTGCGCGATGCCAGTCCAGTGCAAGTGCGGGAATGTCAGTAACGTCTGTCATGTGATCTCCTCCCTTGTTAGCCAAAGGCTTATCCGGTGGTGAAGGGGGTGAAGTCCCCTATGATTATCCACCATCACGCATGATCGCCATTAGCCGGTCTTTCTCTCCGGTATCGTCCCCCTTGGAGATCGCATCTGCAAGCCCCTGTAGCGACGCAATATTGTGCCCAGCGCGAAAGCTCGTCACATGAGGCAGCATTTCCATGATCCCGCGCGCTTTTGGCGCAAACCCTTCCCACCGAAGGAGCGGGTTCAGCCAGATGAGTTGTCTGCAGGATAAATGCAGACGTTCCATCGCCTTTCCCAACTCCCCTTCGGGGTCTCGATCCAAGCCATCGGTAATCAACAGAACAACAGCCCCTTGCCCCAATACGCGGCGCGACCAGTCGCGATTGAACCGATCAATACATTCCCCGATCCGTGTGCCACCTTCCCAGTCCTGCGCCTCTGCCCCAGCAGCTTCCAACGCCGCATCAACATCGCGATGCTTGAGGTGACGGGTGATGTTGGTCAAGCGGGTCCCGAAGGTAAAGGAATGAACCTTGGCCCACCCCTGCCCTTTGGCGTTCGACACAGCATG
>JBNKUW010000321.1:0-863 GCA_050298835.1 Marivivens sp. | reverse complement strand
TCCTGTCTGTGGTGCGCCGTATTCCCGAAGGCATGGCGCAGATGCAAGAAGGCAACTGGACCGGTTGGTCACCCACCGCAATGCTGGGCGGTCGATTGGCCGGACGGCGGCTGGGTATCCTCGGGATGGGCCGGATCGGTCAGGCCGTGGCACGGCGGGCGGCGGCGTTTGGTATGTCAGTGCATTACCACAACCGAAAACGCCTACGGGAAGAAACCGAAGCGGAATTGGGCGCGACCTATTGGGACAGTCTGGACCAGATGGTTGCGCGGATGGACATAATCTCCATCAACTGTCCGCATACACCTGCAACTTACCATCTAATGAACGCGCGGCGGCTCAAGCTGATGAAGCCGGACGCGGTGATCGTGAACACCTGCGGATTTCTGGACTCTGCCAAAGCCGAGAGCCTTGATGCCATTGGCGAAGCGCTGGTCGAAAACGGCAAAGTCATCGTTACCGGCTGTCTGGGGGCAGAACCGGATTACATCCGCGAACATCACCCCAACATCCTCGCCGTGACCGGACCGCATCAATATGAACAGGTTCTGGACGCTGTGCATGGGGCCGTTCCACCATCGCCCGATCCCTATGTTGACCTATTACCGTCTTCGGGTGTGAAACTCACCCCGCGCCACTACAGCTATCTGAAAATTTCCGAAGGCTGTAATCACCACTGCAAATTCTGCATCATCCCAGACATGCGTGGGCGACTTGTCAGCCGTCCAGCCCATGCCGTGATCCGCGAAGCTGAAAAACTGGGAATACAAACCACCATTGAGAACATTAATTTCCCCGCAATAATGGAACGCATGAGAACCAGCCGGCAAAGGACACAGGAAGAATTACGACTGGGACTGCAG
>JBNKUW010000320.1:645-881 GCA_050298835.1 Marivivens sp. | reverse complement strand
CAGCAACATGGGCCGCCCGTCCCACACGGTCTCAACGTAGAACCTGTGAAGCGACTTTGCTCCCATGTGCGTATCGATGCGCGCCTGTTGCCAGTTCACGCCGCCGTCCGTGGTCACGTGCACCTCGCGAATGGTACCATGCCCGGACCAGGCCAGCCCCGAGATCACCATCGGACCTGGGCCATGGGTAATTGGCCGTTCCGGACATGGCGCGGTGATGACCGACTTTACGTCCA
>JBNKUW010000320.1:0-635 GCA_050298835.1 Marivivens sp. | reverse complement strand
ATCGCCCAGTTCCAAGCGCCGTAGCCATTTGACCCATGCGACGCCCTCCCAGCCGGGAACCACCAGCCGCGCCGGGTAACCCTGCTCAGGTCTGAGCGCCTCCCCGTTCATGGCATAGGCGACCATGCAATCATCCAACGCCTTATCCATGGGAAGCGACCGGCTCATCAACGAGGCGTCGCCGCCCTCCGCTAAAAGCCAAGTGGCAGAGCTTTTTATGCCGGCCCGTTCTAGGATCAGCCGCAGCGGCACGCCGGTATACATGACATTGTGGATCATGCCGTGGGTGAACTGGACTGAGTTAAGTTGCGGCCCGCGCCACTCCATCCCCGTGTTTGCCGCGCATTCCAGGAAATACGCCTTGCTGGTCCGGGGAAACCGCTTCAGGTCGTCCAGCGTGAATACAAGCGGCTGGTCAACCAGACCGTTGATCATCAGCCGATAGCCCGCTGGATCGACCTGGGCCGCCCCCGAGTGGTGTCGTTCAAAGCAGGCGCCGTTGGGGGTGATGACACCCTCCAGCGCGTGAATCGGTGTGAAGTTGATACCGCTGCTGTTGTCGGCGTAAAGCCAGGGCACGGTGCGGCGGATCACGTCCGACTCATGAGGCGACGGCACGCCATAGGGTGCGGCAT
>JBNKUW010000319.1:0-915 GCA_050298835.1 Marivivens sp. | reverse complement strand
GAACATCATCCTCCGGATCGGAGGAATCGACCTGCCGAAGCATCCCGAGCCGATCGATTTTCCGTTTCTCCTGTTGAATGACCTCAGACAGCCATTCCCGTGCTTCATCCGGGGAAATACCGTTTGCCATCAGTTCATTCATAACCGTGTCGCTCTCTGCGCTAATCTTGCGAGACAAGATTACAGCATCCTTCAAATTGGAGGTATGGAGCGAGAACCTCAGATCGACGATTTTTGTGGATTGTCGGCGTACACACCGCCGCCATTGATAAACGTTTCCACGCCGCGAGAGGTGAGGTTGACCATGCATCATAGCGTCTTGTCCTTCGTTCGGACGGACGGACGCAGAATCGTAGAGTGTCACACCCCAGTGTCACACCTACGGAGCCCCAGAGGGGCTATCGTAGCAAAATCAATACCTTGTAAGGAAAGTTGGCTCCGGCGGTAGGGAACGGAGCAATCTTCCAAAACAGGTTAACGTATTGTGTTTGCTAACCATTTACTTGCGCCATCCGTGAAAAATGTCACAGCGGTGTGCCACTATCTATAGTGTGAATCAGGCGCCTATAGCAACGGTTTTTGCAGAACGTAAGTAGAACTCTTTCGAGACTTCGCGCTTTTGAACGCAGAACAGTCGTGATGTGACCAAGTGGATGCGTTGTTTATTACCGAAGCGATCCGTGCGGACCGAAGCGGACATACAGCAACGGCAACACAATACGAGAACTGCAACTAACGTGACACTCTGGCCCGTTCCGGACCTTCCTCCCGACATCAAGCGCCGCGTTGCAGCTTCACAAAACCGGGCGTTCACTGTACCCGATCTAATTGACGGATACTCTGTACGTTGCGACCTCAGTGAGAAACACCCATTCGTGAGCGCAGAAGTTCGCCGTGGGGCAAAGTGTTTAGGCG
>JBNKUW010000318.1:0-976 GCA_050298835.1 Marivivens sp. | reverse complement strand
TGCCGCCGTCCAGACGAATGCCCGGGCCGGTGGCAGAGCGGTAGGTCCCGATGCGACCGTAGTCAGGGATAAAGTTGTTCGACGGGTCTTCGGTTGTTACGCGACACTGGAGTGCGTGGCCATCCAGTTGGACGTCATATTGGGAAGCGCAGCCGGTTGCGTCGACGATGGATTTTCCTTCGGCGATCAAAATCTGGGCGCGAACAATGTCGATACCTGTGACTTCTTCGGTGACGGTGTGTTCCACCTGAACGCGGGGGTTCACCTCGATAAAGTAGAAGGAGCCCGAGTCCATATCCATCAGGAATTCGACGGTGCCTGCGCATTCGTAGTTCACGTGTTCGCAGATTTTCTTGCCAAGGTTACACAGGCGTTCGCGCTGGGTTTCGGTCAGATACGGGGCAGGGGCCCGTTCGACGACCTTTTGATTGCGGCGCTGAACCGAACAGTCGCGTTCCCAAAGGTGGTAGATGTTGCCTTTTTTGTCGCCAAGGATCTGGACCTCAACGTGGCGGGCGCGGGTGATCATCTTTTCGAGATACCCTTCGCCGTTGCCGAATGCGGCTTCGGCTTCGCGGCGGCCTTCGCGGACTTTTTCTTCAAGCTCTGCTTCGGCTTCGATGGGGCGCATACCGCGCCCACCGCCACCCCAAGAGGCTTTGAGCATTAGCGGATAACCGATTTCGGCGGCCTGAGCGCGAACGATGTCCATATCTTCGCCCAGAACTTCTGTAGCGGGGATGACGGGAACGCCGGCTTCGATGGCGACCTTGCGGGCGCTGGCCTTGTCTCCGAGTTTGCGCATGGTTTCCGCTTTGGGGCCGATAAAGGTGATGCCAGCGGCTTCACATGCGTCAACAAATTCGGGGTTTTCGGACAAAAGGCCATAGCCAGGGTGGATCGCATCCGCGCCGGACATTTTCGCGACGCGGATGATTTCTTCGATGGACAGATAGGCAGCTACCGGGCCCATGCC
>JBNKUW010000317.1:0-981 GCA_050298835.1 Marivivens sp. | reverse complement strand
GTTCACCAATAAAGGCGGCGATGGTGTCGGGACCTTCGGCTTGAATCAGTTGGTCTAGTTGGGTTGCGCAATGTGCCGAGAATTCTTCTTCGCTCAGGGCTTCGAGTTCGGCACTGCGGCGGTAATAATACGGCGCTTCGGTATGGATGACCTGAGCCAGCGGCAGATCGAATTTTTTATGGAATAATTCCAGCCCGGTCAGCGAGCCGGTCATCAGCCCAGAGCCGTGATAGCCGCGCCAGCGCGAGATGATTTTTTTCTTCTGCGGGCCGTCCGAGGACGTTGTTGTAGTACCAGACCAGTTTGATGTTGGTTTCGTTCGCGTCAGAGCCGCTTAGTCCGAAGTACACTTTGGACATATGATCCGGCGCCCGGTCGAGGATCATCTTCGACAGAGTGATCGAGGCTTCGGTGCCGTGACCGACATAGGCGTGATAGTACGCCAGTTCTTTGGCCTGTTCCGCGATCGCTTCGGCGATTTCCTGACGTCCGTAACCGACGTTCACACAATAGAGCCCCGCAAAAGCATCGAGCGACCGTTTACCTTCGCGATCAACGATGTGGCAGCCTTCGCCGCTTTCGATCACGCGCTGGGGCAGATTGCCCCGCGCGAATTCCGCCAAATGCGTAGACGGGTGAAAAAAGTTTTCTCTGTCCCATTGTTCAAGCTGGTCATTCTTCAGCATATCTTGTCCTTTGTTATTGTTACGCCCAATCGCGGCAGACGTATTTGATTTCCATGAATTCCTGCATTCCAAGGCGCGCGCCTTCGCGGCCCAAACCCGATTGTTTGGTGCCACCAAAGGGGATCGGGGCACCTGTAACTTTGGTTCGGTTCACCGCAACCATACCGTATTGGAGTGCACGAGACAGACGGTAAATCCGGCGCGGATTGTCCGAGTGGACATAGGCCACCAGACCATATTCGGTATTGTTTGCCCGTTTGACGACCTCTTCTTCGGTATCGAACGGTGCCAACGG
>JBNKUW010000316.1:0-997 GCA_050298835.1 Marivivens sp. | reverse complement strand
GCACATGGGGTCGGCGACCGTTGAGGGCCGGATCGAGATGGGCGAGCGTGTGATCCTTAACGTCCATACCTATGCCGACGGACACAGGCCACCGGATTTGGTATTGCCGGAAATGCTCTGATCCGGCCCGCTACTGCGGGTGCGGAGGCTTCCGGCGGGAGTAATTGTTCAATAAAGCAAAGAAGGGGGAGACGATGTTTACAGGGGAGGTGAAAGACGCCGTCGATCGGGCGGTGTTGTGCTGGCTTGCCACCGTGGATGGCGAGGGCCAACCAAACGTCAGCCCGAAAGAGATCTTCTGCGCACATGGTGAAACAGAGCTGTTGATCGCAGAGATCGCGAGTCCGGTGTCGCGTCGGAATATCGAAGAGAACCCCAAGGTTTGCGTGAGCTTTGTCGATGTATTCCGGCAGAAGGGTTACAAGGTCTATGGCGATGCGCGGGTGGTTCTGGCGAATACCGATGAATTCGAAGAGATCGCGGGGCCGTTGTTGGCAATGGCCGGTACGGCGTTTCATCTACGCGGTGTGATCCGCGTGGAGGCGATCCGCGTGATGCCGATTGTAGCCCCGAGCTACCAGCAGTTTCCGGATCGGGACGAAGCCGAAATGGTTCGACAGGCGTTCAAAACCTACGGGGTGCGGTCGGTGGAGTGAGGGCCGCGCGGGGCGGCCTTGTTTCTTACCAGTGGCAGGTTGTCCGGAGGGTTTTTACCGCGTCCTCTGCATTGCTGATGTCAAATTCCATCGTAATCGCGGATTCATTGACAGGAGTGAGCCGCACCACGAGGTTTTCGTGACCGAAGAGCGCGCGGACAAAGGGGATGGCGCTTCCGCCGTTCCAGAGGCCGAGCGCCTTGTTGTCGGTGCTCGCCGACATGTTCCGGTGCGTCATCGGGGTGCCATCCAGCCGGTATTCGACGCGGCCATAACCCTGAATGTCTGTCAGAAAGTGATCGTTGGCGACAATGAACATCGACGTCGTGTTTTCCAGACAC
>JBNKUW010000315.1:0-1121 GCA_050298835.1 Marivivens sp. | reverse complement strand
CTTCGTAGCGTGAATAAACCCACATGTTGGCCTCCTCGGACCAAAAGGCGGGGTAGTCGTCACGAAGTGTCTTGTAGAAGGGATGCGGGTCGGCATCCACTTCGGGCGAATAGGGGTCGAAACTGAACATTTCCTTTGGCTCCTCCCGGAAACTGGTTTCTTCGTCTCAGGCGAATGAACCGCACTGAGCCTGTAATTCTGACTGTCCGAGCGCCATTTCATCAATGGACGCTCCGTATAATAATTGGTATTTTTCGTTCACTGGGGGAGGGCTTTAGAAATATGAACGCGACTGGAAAAGTTTCTGTATTTGGCCTCTATGGTGAGGAAAGACCCGAAGAAACCTTGGATTTTGCGCATATTGAAAAGGTCTCTACCCGCTCGAGCCTTCATGACTGGCAGATCAAACCACACACCCATCATGGTATGTTTCAGCTGCTGTTTCTCAGTGGTGGCGGTGCAGTGGTCACCTTGGATCGCAATCAGTACAAAGTAACCGCGCCTGCGGTTGTCTGCACACCAGGCAGTGTGGTGCACGGATTTGAATTTCAACCGGGAACCGAAGGCTGGGTTTTGACTGTAGGGGAATCCTTGCTGACGGATGACCCTGATCCCAGAACACGCTCCTTGATCGAACCTTTGTTGGTTGAGCCGCTTCAGCTCCAATTGGAACATGGGGCAGAGCCTGCAGGCCTTCTTCAAGATATGCTCCAAAGGGTGAACGACGAATTTAATTGGCCGCAGTTCGGGCGAGGGGCAATGTTTGACTGGATGGTGCGGATCATCCTTCTGACGGTGCGCCGGCTGGAAGAAGAGCATCGGCCCGAGGAACCCGGCAAACGTGCGCGCCACGGCCAGTTCGCCCGGTTTCGCCAGCTCTTGGAAGACAATTACAAATCGCACTGGCCGGTTGAAACCTATGCCGATGCGCTGGGGATACCCCCTGCCCGGCTGAACCGGATCTGCCGCAGCACCACCGAGAAAACCGCAGGCGCGCTGATTCAGGACAGGCTGACGCTGGAGGCGCAGAGATTGCTGATCTACACCAACGCCACCGCCTCGATGGTGGCGGCGGAGCTGGGGTTTCAGGACCCGGCCTATTTCGCCCGGTTCTTCAAGCG
>JBNKUW010000314.1:0-1282 GCA_050298835.1 Marivivens sp. | reverse complement strand
AGATGGAGGACGCCACGATGGTGGCGACCCTGCGGGCCCAGGCCGAGATGATCTGGCCCCTCGAGCGGCCCCTCCTCGACCGCCTCGGGTTCGACGTGCTGCGCCGTGTCGCCGACCTGGGCTGCGGCACGGGCCAGTTCGCCCACTGTGTATTCTTCGATTCTCTCGTCCATGACCCTTTCATGGGACCTCACGCAGCGTGAGGGTCAACCCCTTGCCAAATGTCCCGTCTGGCGGCATCACGCAAACATGGACCTGCCCGAACTTAAATCAGACTGTATGAACTGCGCAGCCCTTTGCTGTGTGAGCCTTGTTCTGGACAAGGGAAAGATGTTCGCCATCAGCAAGGATGCCGGCAAACCCTGCCCCAATCTGGGCGGGCACCTGTGTACGATCCACGAGGATCTGGCGGACAAGGGGTTTCAGGGCTGCATCAACTACGAATGCGCCGGTGCGGGTCAACGGGTGACGCAACTGCGGTTCAACGGAGAAAGCTGGCGGGACGCGCCCGAACTCCTCCCTGCGATGATGCGGGATTTCGCCAATCTGCGCCCGCTCCATGAACGCATGACCATGTTGGTCGCCGCAGCGAAATATCCTCTGACCGAAGAGTTGGAGGAACGCAGACAGAACATGCTCCGCAAACTAGCGCGCAGTTGGCAGGATACGCCGCAGATGGCTGCGGATTTTGACGCCTTTGTCGACGACCTGCGACCACTCGCCGCCGGTTGATTTCTCAATCCGCTTGCGGCCCGCCAAGTCTCGCCCTACATCTTGGGTCAAGACAGGAGGCCCTTGCATGGCGATCACCGCAGAAGAAATCGAAATTCTCATCCGCGCATCTTTCCCCGATGCCCAGATCACCGTCCAAACTGATGACGGTCACCATTTTGCCGCTGAAGTCATCGATGAGAGCTTCCGCGATATGAACCGTGTTCAACAACAACGTGCCGTGAATGCGGCTCTGAAGGAAAAGATCGACAGTGGCGATCTGCATGCGCTGGGTCTGACCACTCACGCGCCCGAAGCCTGAGCCACTCCGAACAAAGAGGTATAGACATGTCCGCTCAAGAACTGATCAAGGAAACCGTCGATAACAACGACGTGGTGCTCTACATGAAGGGTTCCAAGACGATGCCGCAGTGCGGGTTTTCGTCGCGCGTTGCTGGCGTGCTGAACTTTATGGGTGTCGAATATCACGACGTGAACGTTCTGGCAGATGACGAAATCCGTCAGGGGATCAAGGACTACTCCGACTGGCCGACCATCCCGCAGCTATACG
>JBNKUW010000313.1:0-1335 GCA_050298835.1 Marivivens sp. | reverse complement strand
ATCTGAAGCCCGTTTTCGTGATGCCGCTCAGCCTCGATATGCACCTTGCTGACCAGCGGACAGGTTGCATCGACATAGATCATGTTCCGCTTTGCTGCCGCTGCAGGCACGGCTTTCGGCACGCCGTGCGCAGAAAAAATAACCGGGCGGTCGTCGGGGCATTCGTTCAGCTCCTCGACAAAAACCGCCCCTTTTTCGCGAAGTTCATCCACGACATATTTATTGTGCACAATCTCGTGGCGGACATAGACAGGCGCGCCCCATTTCTCCAGCGCCATCTCGACGATCTTGATCGCACGATCAACGCCAGCGCAAAATCCGCGCGGGGCGGCGAGGTAGAGGGAAAGAGGTGGTTTGCTCATGCCCCAAACCTATGCATTGCGCACGTGAAGGTCCAGCCGCAAACCTCCATCTTTCGATGGATATGCGAACGGCTCGACACGGTGCTGAAAGGATAAGCGATGACCAAGGAAATTGATGACTGGATGGCGGCGTACAACAATCCGATGAAAGCGGTTGTAGAGTCCGTGCGGCAGGCCGTGCTGGCGGCTGACCCGCGGATGGAAGAATGTATCAAATGGCATGCGCCGACTTTCACCTACAAGGGAAACCTAGCCCGTTTCTTCCCGAAGGCGAAGGCGCATGCAACGCTGATGTTTCACAAAGGTGCCAACATTCCCGGTGATTTCCCCAACTTGGTGGGTGACGGGAAAGAGGCGCGAAAAATGACCTTTGCCGATCTGGACGACGTAGGCCGAAAGCAGGAAGAGTTACGCGCGATTGTGCAAGCCTGGTGCGATTGGAAAGACAGCTGAGGGATGACTTGACCCAGTACTGGATTTGAACGCTATCAATCCTGTGTTTGAAACATTCGGGTAAGTATTTCGGCTTTCGGCCCATACATTGGAGCGAGCAAAAGTCCGTTCAGAAAAGCCAACATTTCAAATTCCAGTAACCGCCGGGCCAAAGGCCTAACCACGCCCAACGGGAGTAGTTGAATTTTCAATTCACCCTACGACGGATGGGAGCCATCCGAAAATTAATTTATAGAAAACCGACCATCGGAATCGCTGCTTTCGGAAACTGGCGGCTTTATCACTCCGTATCGCTGTCATCGAATGATGACGGACGGTCATCTTCGCGCGCCGGCCGACCGATGACATCACGCAATTCGTCCAGTTCGATGAAATTATCGCACTGACGGCGCAATTCGTCGGCAATCATCGGAGGTTGCGTACGGATCGTTGAAACGACCGATACCCGAAC
The DNA here is from genome assembly GCA_050298835.1 of Marivivens sp. Classification (GTDB taxonomy): domain Bacteria; phylum Pseudomonadota; class Alphaproteobacteria; order Rhodobacterales; family Rhodobacteraceae; genus Marivivens. The sequence continues at coordinate 69 of JBNKUW010000313.1, read as the reverse complement.
TCCTTTGCGCTGCAGGCTTTCGATCAGGGGACGGAAATCTCCATCGCCGGAGAACAGCACGGCGTGGTC
>JBNKUW010000312.1:0-1384 GCA_050298835.1 Marivivens sp. | reverse complement strand
ACCCCAGTTCGACCCGCTTTGCATCTTCAATACGGATCAGTTTTGTAGGATAGGTGGCGTGCGCTGGAGCGGACAGAATGTAAAAACGGCCAGCGCCCGAGAATTCGATCGGTCCGGCACCCATACCGATATAGAGCACTTCGCCACGTTCGAGCGTATATGTTTCGCCGCCAACAGCGATCGTGCCGGTGTCACCGATGTTCAATACGCCCATTTCACGACGAGACAATATGCTCGGCGTGCCGGTTTCGGGCACATTATCCAGAACCAGAGTTTCGTCACCTGGCACTGCTGAGCCGAGGATCAGACGGTCGTAGTGCGTATAGGTGAGGGAAATTTTCCCGACTTCGAACAACCCATCAACATGGAAGTGACGACGAAGACCGTCGGTATCCAGCGATTTTGCGGTTTCAGGATCGATTGCGTAGCGCGTTTCGGCGTTTGTCATGGTTTTCTCATCACTTGAAGAATCTAATAAACTAATATGCTAGTCTGTTAGTTGTGTCAAAATTTGAAACCGCTATAGTGAACCGCAAATCAGAGCACGCTATAAATGACCGCATTTTCACTTCCGTCCCTCCCCCCTGCCCCAGCGACAACCGTTGCGGATCAGGTATTTAACGCACTCTACAAGGCGGTGGTTTCAGCCGACCTGCGCCCCGGGGCCAAGATTTCAGAGGCGGATGTCGCCCGACAGTTCGACGTGTCACGCCAGCCTGTGCGCGATGCGTTCTTCCGGTTGTCCAAACTCGGCTTTCTGCTGATCCGTCCGCAGCGCGCGACGCTCATCACCAAAATATCCGAAGAAGCCGTGTTCCGCGCATCATTCATCCGCATTGCGCTCGAGGTTGAATGCATCCGCACTGCGGCAGGCGTTGCCGGCCCCGCGGAACGCGATGCGCTAGAAGCTCTGATTGCCGATCAAGAAAATGCTGTCGCAGCTAGAGACGCCGCACGGTTTCACGAGCTAGACGATGCATTCCACGAAAAAATCTGCAGCATTGCCGGACAAGGCTATGTCTGGGCTCTTATTCAGGAACAAAAAGCCCATATGGACAGGGTGCGTTTTCTATCCCTCGCATCAAACAAACAAAGTGCGTTTGATGAACACCGTGACATGGTCGCTGCAATTGCGGCAGGTGATGCAGACAAAGCCGAAGCCATCCTTCGTCAGCATCTCGGTCATATCGGCGACCTAGTGTCCCAAATCCGCGCCGAACACAGCCAGTTTTTTGAGGACGCCACGGAATGACCAGACGACTACTGACGATCGGCGAATGCATGGTTGAGCTCTCACCGGCAGGGGACGGATTGTTCGCAATGGGGTTTGCGGGTGATACCTTTAACACAGCATGGTACGCGCGGCAGATTGGCGGCACCGATC
>JBNKUW010000311.1:0-1395 GCA_050298835.1 Marivivens sp. | reverse complement strand
AACGCGACTTGATGGTCGAAGAGATCCACAGTTTGTCGGACCAGATTCGCCGCGTGGAAAAGGAACTGGAACGCTACTCGGCCGACAGCGTGGCGGTGCAGATCCTGCGGTCGATTCCCGGCGTGGGATTGCGAACCGCCGAAGCGGTCGCCGCCTTCATCGACGATCCGCATCGATTTGCCAACGCCAAACAGGTGGGGGCGTACTTCGGCTTGGTGCCGCGGCAGGATCAGTCGGGTGCGGTCAATCGACTGGGGCACATCACCGAATGGCACTTACATCCTCCACAAGTGCTTGCCTCACATTGATATATGCAAAAAGGCCTCTCTCGCGTAGATGGTTTTTGGACAAAAACCCATCACCGACAAGGAGGCCACAAGGATGCGGTATTTTAGCCAAGGACGGTTTCGGCAACAGGTGAGTTTCCTGCAACGTCAGTTTCTTCAGGATGAAGGTCTGCCGTTCAGCAACATCCTCTCGGAGAGGATCGTCATACAAGCACTGTCAGCGATCGATGTGAGCTGGCTGGACAGAATCTATACGCCACTGGTCACGTTGTGGGTTTTTCTCAGTCAGGTACTGAGTCAGGACCATTCCTGTTGTGGGGCGGTGGCCCGCTTGATCGCCCATCGCGTTTCACGGGGACAACGTGCGTGCTCAGCGGAGACCGGCGCTTACTGCAGAGCGAGAAAGCGTTTGCCGGAAGCATTCTTCTCGGAAGTGGCTCGCCGGACAGGACGCGCGTTGGATTCGCATGTCGATCCACAGTGGCTTTGGCACGGCCGCCGCGTGCACGTCTTCGATGGGTCGACAGTCTCGATGCCCGATACGCCAGAGAACCAGCGCGCTTATCCGCAACCCGATACACAGAAACCCGGCCTGGGCTTTCCCCTGGCGCGGATCGCGGCCGTCTTTTCTCTCTCTTGCGGAGCGGTTCTTGATTTGGGCATCCGCCGCTATGCAGGCAAGGGCCAAAGCGAGTTGGCGATGCTGCGCACCTTGTGGCACAACTTTCTCCCCGGCGACGTCATGCTCGCCGATCGCCTGATGTGTTCTTGGACGGACTTGTTCATGTTCAAACAACGGGGCGTCGATTCCGTTACCCAATTAAGCCAGCGTACCGCCGACTTTCGCCGTGGAAAGCGCCTGGGCGAAGACGATCACATCGTCCAATGGCCCAAACCGCGATGCCCCCGCTCGATGGATTGGCAAACCTACAAGGCGCTTCCCGATTTTCTCACGGTCCGCGAAACGCGTATCCGAGTCGAGCAGCCAGGCTTTCGGGTCAGGACGCTCATCGTCGTCACGACGTTGCTGGACGCAGACGAGTTCACCAAGGAAGATCTCGCGCAGCTCTACCGCGCACGCTGGAACGCCGAGCTTGATCTGAGATCG
>JBNKUW010000310.1:0-1398 GCA_050298835.1 Marivivens sp. | reverse complement strand
CAGGCGGACATGTCAAAGCTTTTGAACGGGAAGACAATGCGCCTGTCGGGCGGTTCGCCATCGCACATGGCAAAGCCTACGGTTCCGTCATGCTTGGCCTTGCCGGAACTGCCCAGAAAGAACGCGCAGAACAACAGCCCTATTTCATGGCGGCCCTCAGCGGAGTCTATAACGGCCAGATCGTTCCTGTTCCGGGTGGTTTGCTGGTCCGTGACGGGCGTGGAAATATCGTCGGCGCCGTTGGTGTTACCGGCGACACAAGCGAGAATGACGCAGCCGTCGGGCTCGTCGGAATCGAGGCTGCCGGTTTCCAAGGAGAAGCCTAAGCGGGCCGCCTAATTTGATGGCATGTGCAAGAACGCAGGGTAGCTTTGCTCTTCCGTCGGCTTTTCATAGAGCCGACATATAGCTAACCTCAGCAAATCAGGCACACAAAGGACACGCCATATGGCACGACCAGTCATCGGTATCATCGGTAACGCTGCAATTCTGGGCGAGGATTACCCCACCCATGCAGGGGGAACGATGAACTCATGTGCTGTTTCGCAGGTCGCTGGTGCCATGCCGATGATTATTCCGGCAAACCCCGAAATGGTATCCGTCGAAGAGCTACTTGAGGTCTGCGACGGTTTCCTGCTGACGGGTGGCCGTCCGAACGTACATCCGAATGAATACGGCGAAGATGAAACACCGGCCCACGGTGATTTTGACCGGTGCCGTGATGCAATCACCCTTCCGCTGGTGCGGGCCTGTGTAGAGCGCGGCCAGCCCTTTATGGGCGTTTGCCGCGGTTTTCAGGAAGTTAACGTGGCGATGGGCGGTTCGCTTTATCCCGAAATTCGTGACCTTCCCGGACGTGATAATCACAGGATGCCACCGGACGGGACGCTCGAAGAGAAATTCGCGCTGCGTCATGTTGTGACTGTTAGCGAGGGTGGGCCGTTCCATCAGTTGTTCGGCGCTACCCAAGTAATGACCAATACCTTGCATGGCCAAGGGATCAAAACCCCAGGCGCACGCGTGGTCATCGACGGATATGCTCCCGATGGCACTCCCGAAGCGATCTACATCAAGGACGCACCGGGGTTTACGATGTCGGTGCAATGGCATCCGGAATGGAACGCGGCAAACGATCCGGTTTCACGTCCGCTGTTCGAAGCGTTCGGGGCAGCAGCGCAGCAATGGCATGACAGGAAGTTCACGAATTTGCGAGCGACCGCTTAACGTTTGACCTTCCCCCCACTGGAAGCCCTAACACGGGAGAAAAGTCGGAGGAACAATGTTCAAAACAATCGCAGCGATAATCCTGATTGCAGGAGCCGCTCAGGCAGAAAGCATGCCCGGCGCACCACTCGTGTCGGTCACAGTCCCAACAGAGCTTTCAGCGAACGAAGCCAT
>JBNKUW010000309.1:0-1419 GCA_050298835.1 Marivivens sp. | reverse complement strand
GCGACTGCATCGGTGCAGCCATCGGTTTTTCAATCGCACAAAGCACTGCTTTTGCAAGAAATTCCCCGCATTGGATAACATCCTCTGGCATCACCGTGATGCCGGACCTGAACATACGCAAAAACGGAAACGCTTCTTTGGATATGACATCAATGTCCTGACCAAGTCCCCTATTACACTCTTCAACGGCCCGCGCGGCAGCCAATGCAGCAGTTATGGAAGCGCAGGCAATTGCATCAATGGTCGGATCGGCCAGCAATTTCGGCGCAAGCCACTCCAGAATTGCTTCGCTAGACTGGTTGGAATTGATGCCATCGGCGAATTCCACATCGACACCCAGCTCACCCGCGCGATTGGTTAGACCGCTTCGCATGTGTTCTGCGAACAGCAGTTGGTCCGGCGGCCCGATAGCCAGACACCGCTTGCGGCCTTTTTCCGCACAGCGATCTATCACCAGTTCACCAAAGCGTTCGTTGTCAAAATCAAAGTAAGCATGCTGATCCGATAGATTGCTCCGCCCGTGGGTCACAAAGGGGAACTTCTTTTCGATCAGGTATTTGATACGGGGGTCTTCGCCCTGCGTTAAGGTCAGGATGAGTGCGTCCGCAGCGCGATTTTCCACCACCTGCCGCACTGGTATCAGAGGATCCTCATCCTCAAAGACCGTCATCACGTTCAGATGATACCGAGTATCCCTTAGTGAAGTTGCGACTGTGGAAATCAGCCTTGCGGTATGCGCCATAAAGTCCGGTTTCGCGGCCAGAAACAGTGTCACAACCTGCGTACGACCGGTGCGCAGACGCAACCCTGCGCGATCCGGGACGTAGCCCAAGCGATTAGCGACCTCCTGAACCTTTGCTTTCGTGGCTGCGCTAATATCGGGAGCATCACTAAGCGCTCTGGATACAGTCGGAACTGCAATGCCACAAAGCTGCGCGATAGTCTTGAGCGTCGGCCGATCAGTCATACAAAATCCATTGTATTGGGTAATCGAGTTTCACCCAATACAACCCTGACGTCCAGAGGCCTCGCGTAATGTTAGAGTCCGGTTTCCGCTTCGATTTGCGCTTTAGACTTCCGTGCCCGCTCTGTCGCGGACTTCAACTGGCCACAGGCGGCCATAATGTCCTCACCGCGCGGAGTCCGGATCGGGGATGCGTAACCCGCCTGCATCAATATCGTCGCAAAGGCGCGAATACGGTTATTCGACGACCGTTCATAAGGTGAACCGGGCCATTCATTGAACGGGATCAGGTTTACCTTGGCCGGAATACCATCGAGCAGCTTGACCAATCGGTGCGCATCCTCGTCCGTGTCGTTCACACCTTTGAGCATCACATATTCAAACGTGATCCGTTCGCTGTTGGTCGCCTTGGGGTATTCCCTCAGTGCATCCAACAGGGTTTCGATGTTCCACTT
>JBNKUW010000308.1:0-1478 GCA_050298835.1 Marivivens sp. | reverse complement strand
TCTACGGTTTCAACTAGGCCGGTTGGAAGATTTGGCTGGGGTTCAACCATCGGAACCACAATGTCCGGGCGATCTGCCCAATCTACAATCAGCGTCAAGGCGTCGTGTAGTGTCGTAATCAACATCTACATTACCGCGCCGATTTGCCAGGGGACGAATTCGTAGTCGCCGAGGCCTTGCGCCTCGGATTTGGTTTTCTCGCCCGAAGCCAAGCGCAGGAACATTTGGTAGATCTCGCGGCCTACTTCTTCGATGGAACGGCCATCGGAAATGATTGTGCCTGCGTTGATGTCCATATCCTCGGTCAGTCGATTGTACATTTCGGTGTTGGTCGCAATTTTCATAGAAGGCGAGGGTTTCGCGCCGAAGGCCGATCCGCGGCCCGTGGTGAAACAGACCAGATTGCAACCCGACGCGATCTGGCCTGTGACCGAAGCGGGGTCATAGCCGGGGCTGTCCATGAAGGTGAAGCCTTTGGTGGTGACGGGTTCGGCGTATTTGTAAACGCCTGTCAGGGGGGTCGTGCCGCCCTTGGCCGCAGCACCGAGCGACTTTTCAAGGATCGTCGTCAGCCCGCCCTTTTTGTTCCCCGGCGAGGGGTTGTTATCCATCGAGCCTTTGTTCCGTTCGGTATAATCCTCCCACCATTTGATCAGGCCGATCAGCTTTTCTCCTGTCGCCTGATCGACAGCGCGGCGGGTGAGCAGGTGTTCTGCGCCATAGATCTCGGGGGTTTCGGCCAGCACCCCGGTGCCGCCCTGCGCGACCAGCAGGTCGCAGGCATAGCCAAGCGCCGGGTTCGCGGTGATCCCCGACCATGCGTCCGAGCCGCCGCATTGCAGTGCGACCATCAGCTCCGAGACCGGACATTCGGTGCGCTCAATGTTGTTCACCAGCGGCAGCATGCCTTCGACCTTTTTGATACCGAGTTCGACGGTTTTACGCAGGCCGCCAACATCTTGAATGTTCATGGTCTGAAACAGCGGCCCGTTTTCGATGCCATATGCTTCGAGCAGCCAGTCGATCTGCATCCCCTCGCAGCCGAGGCCTGCCATCACAACGCCGCCGACATTGGGGTTGCGCGCGTACCCCCAAAGGGTGCGTTGCAAGACCTCGAATCCCGTGCCGTCGCCACCCATGGCGCAGCCGGTGCCGTGCGAAAACGCGACAACGCCATCAACGTTTGGATAATTCGCCATGATCTCGGGCGTGAAATGCGCGGCGATCATCCGGGCGGCTGTGGCCGAGCAGTTGACCGAGGTTAAGACCGCGATGAAGTTACGAGTGCCGACTTTGCCGTTCGACCGGCGATAGCCCATGAACGTGTCCTGCTGGGTCGCAGGTGCGACCGGGCGCAGGTCGGTGGAGAATTCGTAAGATTGATCGACATTGCGGAAGTCGAGGTTGTGGGTATGTACGTGATCGCCCGCCGCGATATCCTCGTGCGCGTAGCCGATGACTTGCGCGTATTTGTAGAC
>JBNKUW010000307.1:0-1531 GCA_050298835.1 Marivivens sp. | reverse complement strand
CGTAGCCGGGGTGGATAGCTTCGGCGCCTGTGTCCAGTGCCGCCTGAATAATCAGATCCGCCCTGAGATAGCTTTCAGCAACCGGAGCCGGTCCGATCCGCACGGCCTCGTCCGCCATGTCCACATGCAGCGCACCGGCGTCCGCATCCGAATAGACAGCAACGGTTTTTACGCCCAGCGCCCGAGCGGACCGGATAACACGGCAGGCGATTTCGCCCCGATTGGCAATCAGAATTTTTCCGAACATACCATGCGGGGCCTCCCCTCCCCTTGTTAGTCCTGCTGACCGCGGAAACTGCGGTAGCGGTGGCGATAGATCAGGTTCGGGCGGTCACCTTCCATGAGGTAGAACAGCGCCAGAGCCGAAAAGATCAAAAGCCCGAGTGTATTGAGTGCTTGGCTTCCATCAACGTCAGCCAACCCCTTGAGCGCCCCACCGGTCACCAGACCGAACAATCCAATGAGCAGTTGTGCACCCGCAAGAAACAGCGCAATCGGTGCGCGGATCGCGAGTGCCAGAGCCGTCAGAAAGCTAAGCCCCGCGCCGATCCAGACCAGCCAATCGCCGTAACCAAGAACGATAATATAAAGCCGGATCGCGCCAAATGCCGCAAACACCGCCGCAATCGCCCAGAGCGCCGCATTCAGTTTACCCTGCGGATGCGCCCGTGCCATTTCCGGCGTGACATGCACCCATTGTGCGCCCGTCTGTTTATCCATCTTGCCGTATTCGAAACGGCCCTCTTCCGGCATTTTCGCCATGATCGCCCTCACATTCTGAACACGCCGAATGTCGTGTCCTTTATCGGAGCGTTCAACGACGCCGAGAGCGAAAGTGCAAGCACTTCACGGGTTTTGCGCGGGTCGATCACACCGTCGTCCCACAAACGGGCCGAGGCATAGAGCGGATGTGACTGTTCTTCGAACAGATCGAGCGTGGGCTGTTTAAAGACGGCTTCTTCTTCGGTAGACCATTCACCACCAGACCGTTCGATAGCGTCGCGTTTCACTGTGGCGAGTACCCCTGCCGCCTGTTCGCCGCCCATGACCGCAGTGCGGGAATTGGGCCAACTCCACATGAAATTCGGGCTATAGGCGCGTCCCGCCATACCGTAGTTACCTGCGCCAAACGATCCACCAACCAGAACGGTGATCTTGGGAACTTTGGTCGTTGCAACTGCCGTGACCATTTTGGCCCCGTGGCGGGCGATGCCTTCGTTTTCGTATTTCCGACCAACCATAAAGCCGGTGATGTTTTGCAAGAAAATCAGCGGGATTTTCCGCTGACTACAGAGTTCAACGAAATGCGCGCCCTTTTGTGCGGCTTCTGAAAACAGCACACCGTTGTTGGCAACGATCCCGACGGGCCAACCATCGATATGGGCGAATCCGGTAACAAGCGTTTCTCCGAACCGCGCCTTAAACTCATCGAACCGAGAGCCATCAACGATCCGCAGGACGACCTCGCGGATGTCATAGGGCGTTTTCAAATCCGGCGGCACGATGTCGAGCAGGTCTTCGGGATCGAGAG
>JBNKUW010000306.1:0-1543 GCA_050298835.1 Marivivens sp. | reverse complement strand
TGGATGTCGAGGAGATCGAGCGGGCCGCTGATCGGGCCGTGGGGACCTTTCTGAGGGCTTACTTGCCCGCCAGCCGATAGTCAGAAGTGGACAAAGAATCGAAGAGATACCGACCGGTCCGGAAGCGCAGTACTGATTCGAGCATCCCGCACCGACTTGACTTTGCGCCCCCAGCAAGAAATATTGTACTGATCGGTTCAGTTTGATTACGGAGTGAAAAATGAAGAAGAGGAATACCAAGCGACAGGCCATCCTGGACACGGCCTACCGACTGTTCCGGTTGCAAGGGTTCGAGGGAACGTCGATTTCCGAAATTACCGCTCAGGTCGGTGGCTCGAAGGCGACTATCTACAGCCACTTCCCCTCTAAGGAGGTGCTATTCGTCGAATGCATGACAGCGGTCATGGACGACTATATCGCAGGAATCGTTACTCAGAGTGCCGCAGAACTGGACGCTTCCGGGTCCGATCCAGAGTCCGCACTACGGCACTACGGTACCAGCTACCTGAGTTTCATCTGCTCGCCCGATTTCGTGGCAACAAGGCGTTTGATGATTGCCGAGGCACACCGCTCGGGTATTGGCAAATTATTCCTAGCCAAGATCGACGCGTTGCGGGCACAGGTGGTGGCCTTTCTGTCCCGGCTCATGGCCTCCGGTGCATTGCGCCCCGACGATGCCAGGCTTGCCGCCGAACACCTTCGTGCGCTACTGGAGGCCGAGATCGTCGAACCCTTGTTGTTCCATGCGCGTGACGAGTCGCCGAGTAACGGGGAGATTGCGCTGGCGGCGGACCGTGCCATTGACGCCTTTCTCAGGGCATACGTACCGCATTAGCTCCGTCGGTCACGACAAGTCAACAGTCAGTTTGCGAATGGCGGCAAAGATAGTTCTCAAGCAGGGCGACAAGTTCTGCAACCAGGTGTGGGTGGTCGAGCAACTCTGGCCGTTCAGCCGTCACGTCGTGGATGATCGCCTGGGCCGCAACACCCATCAGGTAGATCGCGAGATCCGGGTCGGGTACGTTCCTCATGAACGGCTTGAGTGACTCCAGAATTTGTCCTCGAAGCGCTTCTTCCTCCTCCAGCAAGCACCGAACCGTGCGTGGCAACTCTTCCGTGATGGCCTTGTGAACAGCGGGGGCGACCCGGTGTTCATTGATGATCATCTCCACGATCAGAGTGAGCGCCGCTCTCAAAGAAGGTTGCTCGGGCAGTAATCTTATCGCTTTATGCAATTCCGCATGTGTGGCCTCGGCGTGCCGTCGCTGTAACTCGGCAATGATCGCTTCCTTGTTTGGGAAGTATTGATATAGCGATCCGATATTGACGCCAGCGCGTTCCGCGATGGCGTTGGTCGTCAGGCCATCCCAGCCAACCTCGGTCAAAATGTAAGTCGTTGCTTGAATGATCGCATCGACGGTCACCCGGGAACGCGCCTGAGCCGGGATTTTCCTGGGATTGATGGTAGATCGGCTTCTGGCCATGGGTGACTCCGGAATATGAGTTTCCTAAATATAAGTATTAACTTACTATTTGAAACATG
>JBNKUW010000305.1:0-1547 GCA_050298835.1 Marivivens sp. | reverse complement strand
GCTGATCGCAAGCTTTGGCGGGATACCGTTGGTCTACATGGGCGATGAGATCGCCATGCTGAACGACTATGACTACGTCAATTATCCGCCACACGCTCATGATAGCCGCTGGCTCCACCGTCCGATCATGGATTGGGACCGTGTGAAACGGGCGCAAACCGATCCGCAGTCCATTCCGGGGCGGGTCTTGGACGGGACAAGGCATATTCTGTCGCGCAGGGCGAGGATCAAAGAATTCCACGCGAATACGCCGACGGAGATCCTCCATACCGGCAATCCGGCGCTTTTTGCATTTGCACGGCGGGCGCCAACTGGACCGGTTCTGTGCATCTACAATTTCTCCGAAGACTGGACGTCATTGCCGTCAGGTTGGGTGACACAGCAAGGTGTAAACGAGATGTTTGACTTGTTGTCCGATGCACCTGTTACCGACTATTCCGGTGTTATCAGTCTGCCGCCTTATGCACGGGTCTGGATCAGGTAACCCGGTCTCTTAGGCCTATTTCGATTTGCCCTGCGGAGCCATTTCGTCAACGTTTCCTACCACCTTTTGGGCAAGCCGCAGGAAGGTGGACTTTTCATCGTCGGTCAGTCCTTCCAGAACTTCGTTCTGAAGAGCAGCAACGATCGGAAGGATGGACTGATACGCCAGCTCTCCTGCTTTGGTGGCGCGGACATCGCGGGCGCGACGGTCGGTTTTGCTGACGTGGCGCGCCACAAAGCCCTTGTGTTCTAACCGGTCAATCACCCCGCCGATGGTCGCACGGTCATAGGCGATCTTTGCCGCCACGCTGGCTTGATCGATCCCCGGATGGGTCACAATTGCATCCATCGCAGCAAATTGGACCGGCGTCAGATCGTAGCCCGACTTTTGCATATTGCGGGAAAAAACCTGAGTCGAAATCTGATTGAGTCGGCGGATCCAATGTCCGGCCATCTCGTGCACTTTCATGCGACCCTCCGCATGTAGAAGATTAAGATACGTATTTACAATAAGTTAGCCAATTTAGTTTGTATACTTATTTTTATTGGCATCAATTAGTAAGTATAGTTACTATTGTAAGCGAAACGAATTTGCACCGATGGGCGAGGTGAGGAGAAATCAATGCAGTACTATGTAGACGGCTTTCGTGGCGGTGATCCTGATATCAAGAACGCGGCCCCGAACCGGCGGGACAGGGCAGAGCACGCTCCGCTGCCCGAGAAAGTAGATGTATTGATCGCCGGCACTGGACCCGCCGGCCTGTGCCTTGCTGCGCAGCTTGCCCAGTTCCCCGAAATCGAAACGATGATCGTTGAGCGTGATCCCAAAAACATCGCCAAAGGCAAGGCCGACGGCATCAACACCCGCACGATGGAGATGTTTCAGGCTTTTGGCTTTGCAGACAAGGTCAAGCGCGAAAGCTACTGGGTAAACCAGACCAACTTCTGGATTCCGGACCCGAAAAATCCCGGACACATCAAAAGGTTCGGGCGCGTACAGGACGTGGCGGACGACAGTTCGGAAATGCCGCATATCCTGATCAATCAGGCGCGTTTGCACGGGC
>JBNKUW010000304.1:0-1569 GCA_050298835.1 Marivivens sp. | reverse complement strand
GAAATCCTTGGCCGGATTGTCGGCGATGTAGACGCACGCTGGGCCCCGGTGCCCGCAGCGCTGCTCGATGGTCTCGTAGGCGCGCGGGTGCGGCTTCCAGAACGACGGACCCCACCGCCCCGTGAGGACGATCGGGTCCAGCCGCTCGGCCTCTCGGGCAAAATCGCGTGGATTGTCGCAAAGATCGGCTTTGGTCAGTACCAAGACAGGATAAGTGTCCGCACTGCGCGCCAAGGCAAGGTAGCGCTCCAGACGGGGTACGTTGAAATCGGCGTTGCAGGATGATGTGATGAACAGCACATCAACATTTGCTGCGATGATCTGCGAATGTGCGGCTGTTCCTGCGGCACGTCGTTTGATTTCAGTTCGTCGGTCGAGCACGCGGACAATGCGACTGTCATCATCGACGATGACCCAATCACCGACAGCAATCTGGCCGGTTGTGAGGTCTGCACCGCAGATGAGTGACCGTTCACCATCCGGCGCAAACCCGGTTACGCGGTCACGGTGGACTTCTGAAATACGAACAGGCTGGCCCGAAGTGTCTGTGTGTTGACCAGCAAAGAATGAGGACCATCCAAGGTCCGATAGTGAAAACGGCATCGTTTATTCTGCCTTATCTGTAGAAAACACAAACGGTCGCGCCGCAATCGCGGGCGAGACAGTTGGTTAATCAGGCAGAGAAACGACTAGACGTTCAGAAACGCTCTGCCCGGTGGGAAAGTTCTACAATCATAAAGTTCCTCCTCAGGCAGTGGGGGCGTCAAATAACGCCGTTGCGTTAGGTGAGAGGCTGGACAACGACCCAAGCGGGGCTCGTTACGGCTGCTTCCTTCCGGACCTGACCGGGTTGGCGAGGCGCTCGCCCGCGCCAACCTCTCGAGGCAGCAGATATGCGAGGCAAACTGCGAATGCAAGAGGCGCTGTATCAGAAATGTCGGGAGAGAAGTGGCAGTCCGTAGGGGAATCGAACCCCTCTTTCCAGGTTGAAAACCTGGCGTCCTAACCGATAGACGAACGGACCACGCTTGGTGTGACGCGCCTGATAATGTGATGCACAGACATGCGCAAGCGGGAAAATCAGTTCTTTTGCGTTCTTCCGTAAAATATTCCGATCAGGATCAAGCTGACACCGATGATCCGGCCCCACGGATTGCCCGGTGCGCCGATCACAAGATCAAGCAAAACACTGGAAATCATCTGTCCAGCGATGACGAGTATAGCCGTCCGCGCTGCTCCGACGTTGGCAACCAGCCAGCTTGATGCGGCGATGAAAACAACTCCGACAGCTCCACCACTATAAGCATAAAGCGGAGCGTCCAGCGGGTGTTCAGTGGGCCACAGGCCACCAAAGGTGATCGCGATGACGGTTAGAGCCCCAAATCCGACGATGTGATTCCACAAAGACGATTCGACCGGACTGGTCGAAAGGGCCAGTCGCCCGTTGACCTAACGGCTGAGCGCAATCAGCACTCCGGAGAGAAAGGCATAAAAGGCATAAAGGATCATCGTCAGCCCTTCCCGTAGAACAGAATGATCAGGCTTCCGACGCAAATCAGGGCGAAGGAC
>JBNKUW010000303.1:0-1573 GCA_050298835.1 Marivivens sp. | reverse complement strand
ATTTGATGCCTACGTGTCCGAAGTGATGGCGGAGGCGACCCTTACGCTGCCTGATGGGCAATTCGCACATCGTGGTGGACGGGATGGGTCGCGCCATACCGAACACCTCGGTCATATGCTGGCAACGATGCAATTCCTGCCGCGCGCCTATCCGGACGCCCGCTGGTGACACCTTCGATCGATCAGGTTTGGGACTGGCTGGATCAAATCTCCGATCCGGAAATTCCCGCGATCTCTTTGGTTGATCTCGGGGTGATACGGGATGTGGCGTGGCATGGTGATCGTTTGACTGTCACGATTACTCCGACCTATTCGGGCTGCCCTGCAACCTCTTTGATCGAGATGGAGATCACGCGGGCACTATCGGAACACGGCATCGAACCGCATCTGGAACGCAGTATCGCTCCCCCTTGGACAACCGATTGGTTGAGCGAGAAGGGGCGAGACAAGCTCGAAAAATACGGGATTGCCCCGCCGCAAGCTGCCGGTGGCCCCGAAAAATGCCCGCGTTGCGGATCGACCGACCTCGAACGGATCAGTCAATTCGGATCGACCCCGTGCAAGGCACAATGGCGCTGCCAGAGCTGCCTTGAACCTTTCGACTACTTCAAATGTATCTAAGAGGCCCAGAATGTCGCGCTTCCATTCCCTGAAAGTTACCGATGTCCAAAACACCACCCGCGATGCTGTCGTAGTGACGCTGGAGCCTGATGATCCTGCGGCCTTTGTTTTTGAACCGGGGCAGTATCTGACGTTCCGCAAAGAGGTCGAAGGTGTCGAACTTCGCCGGTCCTATTCCATCTGTGCGGGGCGCAGCGATGGCCGGTTGCAAGTCGGTATCCGCCGCGTTCAGGGCGGCGCGTTCTCTAACTGGGTTAACGAAAACTTGCAGGCCGGTGATACGGTCGAGGCGATGACCCCGATGGGAACGTTCCATATCCCGCTGGGCGGGGTCGAGCGCCGGAACTACGTCGCCTTTGCGGGTGGGTCGGGGATCACGCCGGTTCTGTCGATTCTGAAAACGGTGCTGGAGGACGAACCCAATAGTCATTTCACGCTGGTCTATGCAAACCGTGCGGTGAACACGATCATGTTCCGCGAGGAGCTTGAGGATTTGAAGAGCAGGTACCTTGGCCGGTTTTCAATCATCCATGTTCTGGAAACCGACGCGCAGGACGTGGACCTGTTCACCGGACGTTTGAACTCTGAAAAATGTGCGGCGCTGTTTGAACATTGGATCGACTTGTCCGACATTCGTACCGCGTTTATCTGCGGGCCGGAGCCGATGATGCTCACCATTCGGGAAAGCCTGCTGAAACACGGCCTGAAGGACGAACAGATCAAATTCGAGCTCTTCGCCAACAACCAGCCCGGTCAGTTGCCTCAACGTGTGAGAGAGGCTGCAAAGTCCACGAATAACAATTATAACCTGTCGGTAACTATCGACGGAACGACCCGAAACGTAGAAGCCGCGCGGGATACTTCTGTTCTTGAAGCGGCGTTGGAAGCGGACCTCGATGCGCCGTATTCCTGCAAGGGCGGTGTATGTAGCACATGCAAATGCCGCGTCCTT
>JBNKUW010000302.1:0-1584 GCA_050298835.1 Marivivens sp. | reverse complement strand
GGCGGAACATAGCTCTCTCAGGTCGGGAAACGCTTTCAACCATCAGATTATTCGTAACCAATTGATCGTGCGCAATGCTTTGCCAGATCAATGCGCCTATCGTGTCGGCGTGGGGCTACGACTGATTTGATTGAAAGACAGTTTTCCATGACACGCATCCAAACACAGACGCATTTCAATTCCGCTTTGATCCCTGCGTATCTGGAAGACACCTATCACTGGGCCTATGTGGAGCCTCGTAATATCCGCCTACTAGATCGCGAACCGGTGGTGGCGACGATCCTGTTTGGAAACAACGGCCGGCTCAGGCGCGCGCATCTAAGCCGGATCAGCCAAGGGCAAAGCGTTCTGCAACTTGCCCATGTCTATGGTCGTCTTATACCGGATATGGCCCGCAAAATCGGTCCGCACGGGCAGCTTGACGTTGTTGATATTGTCCCTGATCAGATCGAACAGGCCCGCCGCAAATTGCGCGGGCAATCCCAAGCAACGGTTCGCATTGGTGACGCCGCCGAAATTGGCCCCGTCCGCTATGATACGGTGAGTTGTTTTTTCCTGCTGCACGAAGTTCCCGACGACAAGAAACACGCGGTGGTCCGTGCAGCGCTTACTCAGGTAAAACCCGGCGGTCAGGCCCTGTTTGTTGACTACCACCGGCCTGCCCCGTGGCACCCTATGCGCGGCTTCTATCGTCAGTTGTTCCTGAAACTCGAGCCTTTTGCGTTGAGCATGTGGGATCAGGAAATCGAGGAGCTTTCTACGAATGCTTCGGATTTCACTTGGGAAAAACGGACGTTCTTCGGAGGTGTTTTCCAGCAGGTTATCGCCCGACGAAGGAATGATTGAGGGTTTCGCTGCGCACGGTTTGCACATTGGCCCTTGGGCAGACTGCGTCGGTCGGGGAAGATGTGTATCGCCTACCGACTGAGGCAGCACAGGGGCGCGCCTATCACGACCTTGCGGACCACGGGATTGCCACGCCCGTTCCGGAACCGGATGTCGCAAACGGTTGGGGCTTGCGTTCGGGTGGCACGGGGTCGGTGTTCTGAATAGGTTTCTTTGAACTCCGAAACGGTCACATCTCTTTTTATGCTTGTGTTGACGCCACGCCAAAGCGTAATTGCAACGGGTCAACACCTGACACTTATATCGCCGCAAACGTCAAACGGGCGCGTTCGAAAGCACCACAAATCCGGCACGCACAACGTGCGCTATCGCGGCAGGGAAACGCCATATCGACCATGCACAATCGTATCGCCCAATCAGCATGGCATCATGTCAGGTATTTTCCATTGTGGTCCGCCCTGATTTTTTCGCACTGGCGAAGCTTTGAACGGCGTTCTCTTGCATTGGGCAAGGCTGTCGGAGAGGTCGTTCGGTGGTTTCCCATCGCGCGTCGGAGGGTTGATCGGGAAATCCTGCGCGTTTATCCGGATATGCCACGCAGTGAACGCTCCAAGCTGCGGCGCGACATGGGTCGCAATATGGGTCAGACCCTGTTTGAGATTTATCACCTTGCCGAGTTTCAGTCACGGATGGACAGGTTCGCCATCTCGGGTCCTGGCCTTGAGGCGCTAGAAGCAG
>JBNKUW010000301.1:0-1585 GCA_050298835.1 Marivivens sp. | reverse complement strand
TCGATTTTCTGACCTGCTACACCCACAATTACCGGGATTTCCTCGACAATTTTAACGACTTTGTTTCTGCAACGGTGGAGGCAAAGGACATGCGACGTTTCCGCGAACGTTTTCCTGACGAAGATATAAAATCCATCTGGCAGTCTTTGTCGTTCAAACCAGGGTACAAAGCGGCGTATTGCCTTGCCGTTTGCCCAGCAGGCGAAGACGTCATCAATCCCTTTCTGGAAGACAGATCCGACTACGTCGATACGGTCGTCAAACCTCTCCAACAGAAAGAAGAAACACTCTATGTCCTGCCGGGGTCGGATGGAGAAGCCTACGCGCAGACCAGATATCCCCATAAAACCATTCGACGTGTCCGGCGTTCGGTCGCGCTTGTATCGGTCCATGATTTTCTGGCGCAATTACCGATCGCCTTCCAACACGGGCGTTCCAAAGGGCTCTCTGTCCGGTATCACTGGACATTTACCGGACGGGAAAATGCCACCGCAACCATTCGGATTGATGGCCAGAAAATCGACGTGTCCGAGGGTCATCAGGATCAAAGCGACGTCCGTGTTTACGCGGATTCCGACACTTGGCTGAAAATCATGAACAAGGAATACAGCATTCTGACCGCTATCGTTTTGCGAAAGGTTCGGGTGAAGGGTAGCATGGACCTGTTCCGCGCTTTCGGGCGCTGTTTTCCGAAGTAGCCCGTAGAGACATCCATGCGCACCAAATCCTTTGCCGATATGAAATGCTCTGTTGCAGCGGCCCTTGAGGCGGTCGTGGACCGCTGGGGAGTTTTGATCCTCCGCGACCTCGCGCTGGGTCTCAAACGCTACGATGATCTCCAGATGTCCACGGGTATCGCCGCACAGACCCTCGCCACGCGGCTAAAGCAATTGGAGGAGGCTGGATTGATACTGAAAAACCGCTATCAGAACCGTCCTCCCCGCTACGAATACCTGCTCACAGAAAAAGGTCGTGACCTTGGAACTGTTCTGATTGCGCTGCGCGAATGGGGTGACAGATGGGACGCACATGGAGCGGATGGACCGCCTCTTGAACTTGTGCATCGCCAAACCGGAAATCCGCTGTGTCTGAAGCTGGTGGATGGCCGCACTGGCGAAGCTGTCGACCTGAAAGACGCCGTTGCACAGGCGGGGCGCGGGGCCGACGAACTGATGACGTTCCGGTTAGGTCAAACCTAGCCGGTTCGGCTGTCCTTGTTCTCAAATGCCAATATAGAACCAGCTTCTAGCACCCCAAATCCGGACCGAGGCCACTCTACTGATCGGACCCGAGGCTCTCTCCAAAGGCCGCCATAGCGAGAAGCACACCTTCGACCTTCTGACCTTTCGGGGTCAGGCTGTATTCGGTTTTTGGGGGGACATCAGGAATGAGCCTGCGTGCGACGAGCCCCTGAGCTTGCAGCATTTGTAGCCGATCCGCCAAAATTCTGGGGCTGATACCAGCCAAAGCACGCTGGAGTTCGCTATACCGCTTGGTCCCGCTGAACAGCTCGCGAAATATCAATGTGGTCCATTTGCCGCCCAGAACTTTATCCGCGCGACGGATGGGGCAGTCGTCATTACAT
>JBNKUW010000300.1:0-1610 GCA_050298835.1 Marivivens sp. | reverse complement strand
CGCTGCTTTCGTTCGAGGTCGGTCGGGGAGAGGCGATATATTTTGTGGGCGTGATTTCTCATGCAATCTACACACCCTTTGCCCGATTGGTGAACCGCGGGGAAAAGGTTATCCCCTACACTTTCGGAACACTGTTTGCAGCCGCCGCCTTGATTACGGCCTACGGATGGAATGACATCACCGCGACCGACTGGGTTGGGCTGCGTCCTCTTGCTTGGATCACGATTGTATATCTCGCAACGTTCGCGACGGCGGGGTCGTCGATGCTCTTACTCTTTGCAACACTCCGACTGCCGTCGTCCAAGGTTATGGCCTACACCTATCTTGTGCCGTCATGGGTGATTGTTTGGGAAATGGCGCGCCACGGATATCTTCCGCCAGTAATCGTGCTCGTTGGGGTGGCGCTTACTTTGGTTGCGCTTCTTCTGCTTCTTCGGGAATGACCCCTTCGAGCGTCAGGAACTTTTCGAACGCATCCAGATCCAGTTGTTCCATCTGGCCGAACCCTTGCATCCAGACGCTTGCTTCGCGCAGCGCGTCAGGTTCGAGCTTGCACCACTTTACCCGACCGCGTTTTTCCTGAGAGATAAGACCGGCGTCGGCCAATACGCTGAGATGCTTGGAAATCGCAGCGAGTGATACCTCGAATGGCTCGGCCACATCGGTCACAGCCATATCATCTTCGAGCAGCATCGACAGGATCGTGCGTCGGGTCGGGTCGGCCAAGGCCATGAATATCGTATCAAGCGAAGCTGCCATATTCGCCATAGAAACTCCGCCGCGCAAAAGGTCAACCGATTGGTTGAATATAGGATATGGCACAAATACGGTTCAAATTGGGAGATGACGGCAGGTTGTCGCGCTGCGACGTTTGTGCAAATTTTAATGAAAACAGATAGTTAGCTTCATCTTGAAAACGTCATCTGCCTTATTGACTCATTGCTCTCCAAACCATAGCAAGGCGCCAACCTTTGTGAGGGGCCAACGGCTTGACCAAATCGCCTGAACCGCAGACTGAAGACCGCCTGAAGGCGCTCGACGAGCGGATCGCACGATTGAAAAGCGGAGAGCCGGAAGAGTCCCACATGAAGAAAGACTATGCTCAAGCCAATTTGGCATGGCGCATGGTGATAGAGCTTGTAGCCGGTCTCGGGATCGGTTTTGGCATCGGATACGGTTTGGACACCCTGTTTGGGACTATGCCGATTTTTCTGGTGCTCTTCATATTCTTGGGCTTGGCGGCCGGTGTGAAAACCATGATTGCCACAGCGCAGGAGATACAGACGCAACAGCTGGCAAAAGAAGCTGGCAAAGATGGGGATGACTGACGTGTCGACCGAAGCGATCGAAGCACATGGTGAAGAAGCTGGTGGCCTTGCGTTCCACCCGCTGGACCAGTTCCAAATCCACCCGTTGTTTGGCGATGGTCCGATCCAATGGTACACCATCACCAACGTTACCTTGTGGATGGCTCTGGCTGTCGTCGCAATCGTAGCGGTTTTTGTTCTGGGCAGCCGTGGCCGTGCAATCGTACCGAGCCGCTCCCAGTCCATCGGCGAACTGATCTACGGCTTCACCTACAAAATGGTCGAAGACGTTGCAGGTCACGA
>JBNKUW010000299.1:0-1629 GCA_050298835.1 Marivivens sp. | reverse complement strand
CGGACACGTTGCCCAAACGGCGCAAAGGTTCGAACGCCAGCGCCATTGCCGTGAAGAAGGACATGAATTCACCAACGGTTTTATCACCCGCGATGATCTCTGCCCCGCCATAAAGCAGCACGAAAAGGAACCCGATGCCGGTCATCATATCGATGAGCCCCGGAATCGTCGCCATGCCAAGGGCAGACCGGACCTCTGCCCGAACCCGGTCACCGATCAGAGAAGAATACCGGTGCGCCTGATAGTCTTCGAGAGCGTTGAGTTTGATCGGGTTGATCCCGTGAAAGACCTCGTCCAACTGGGTGGACATTCGCCCCGCCAGCTCTCTTGCTGCAGTTGATTTGCGGCGAACATAGCCCTGCACCATGAGCGAGGGTAAAACCAGCAGCGGAATGCCGATCAACGCGGCGAGCGTCCACTGCCAGTCGATGAAAAGCGCCACACCGAACAACCAGACGACAGCCACAGCGTCACGGGCGAGTGACGTCACAATCGTTGTCCAGACCGATCCGATTGCCTGCACATCCCCCTGCACCCGTTCGATCAGATAGCCCGGAGGATTGGTCTGGTGAAATGCCGTATCAAGCCGCATCAGGTGATTGAGCAGGTCCAGCCGCATTTCGGCATTCGCCTGTTCACCGACCTTTTTAATCAGAACCTTCTGCATGACAGAACTGATCGCGCGGGTGAAGAACACCCCCATAAACGCCAACCCGACCGGCCAGATTGCGGCGGTGTCACCTTGGATAAAGACCGCATCGAACATCGGTCGCATTACCCACGACATTACGCCGAGCATGGACCCTTCGATCATCATAAAGAGGGTTGCAAACGCGAGCCCCCCTGTCTGCCGTCGCAGGTATCCCCGCCACAGCCATTTCATCAGGCTTCCTGCGGATGCGGTCTTTTCGCTCACGTCTGCACCTTTTCGTTCTCGTCCCCCTCCGATAGCGACATTCACCGCCTAAGGAAACCCATGCACGATTGACGCCGTCGCAACCAGCGCTAATCTCCGCCGGTAAACACTGAACAGGTGGTCAAAAAATGTCTCTCGCCCGCGGACGCCCGTACCTCGCCATCCCCGGTCCTTCTCCGCTCCCGGAGTCAGTATTGCAGGCTATGATGCGGCCCTCCCCGAATATCTATGCCGGTGAACTGGTCGATATGACCCACAGCATTGCGCCTGACTTGAAAAAGGTTGCGGGTACCGAGGGTGACGTCGCGATCTACATCTCCAACGGTCACGGCGCATGGGAAGCTGCACTGTCCAATATCCTGTCGCGAGGAGACACAGTTCTCGCGCTCGCAACCGGACGGTTCGGCCACGGCTGGATCGACATTGCCAAAGGGTTACACATCAATGTGCAAACTCTGGATTTCGGTGTGGAGGAACCGGTTGATCACGCAAAGGTCGAAGACGCCCTGCGCGCAGACACTGACCAGAAGATCCGCGCCGTGCTCATGGTTCACGTCGACACGTCCAGTTCTATCAAATCTGATGTGACTGCCGTGCGTAAAGCTCTTGACGCTGCTGGCCATCCCGCGCTCTTAGCGGTCGACTGCATCGCCTCGCTTGGCTGCGACCACTACGCAATGGACAATTGGGGCGTTGATGTCACCATTTCCGCC
>JBNKUW010000298.1:0-1660 GCA_050298835.1 Marivivens sp. | reverse complement strand
GGTGCTCCACGATGTGATCGAACGCGACCGGAGGGACAGCGAACGTGCTACCGCACCGCTGAAGCCTGCAGAGGACGCCGTAATTGTCGATACGAGCGAGCTTTCGGTCGAGCAGGCGGTTGCCGCCGCCACGGATGCGATTAGGTTGCGCATGGAGAAAGATTAACAGGGGAAGTAACTATGGAAGTCAGAAAGCTCGGGGCAAATGGTCCGAAAGTGTCCTCTCTTGGGATCGGAGCAATGTCGTTTGCGGATTTCTATGGCCCCACGACCGAAGAAAACTCTTACGCGATCCTTGATGCAGCGATGGAGGCCGGTGTCACACACATTGATACGGCGAATGTCTATGGTATGGGACGGTCCGAAACGGCGATTGGCGAGTTTCTGAAAACCCGTGGTACCGAAGCGCGCGATCACTTTGTTATTGCGACCAAGGCTTCGATTTCACGCGGTGCTGACGGGGCGCGGTCGTTTAACAACGATCCCGAACACTTTGAAGCCGAGCTGGATAAGAGCCTAGAGCGCTTGGGTGTCGAATGCGTTGATCTGTTCTACATGCACCGACTGGCTGGAACCCATCCGATTGAAGAGGTTGTTGACGGGCTCGCGGCGCTGGTCAAAAAGGGTAAGACCAAGTCTATCGGCCTGTCTGAAATCGCGCCGAGCACGTTGCGACGTGCGGTTGCGGTGCACCCGATTGCGGCGGTCCAATCCGAATACTCTCTGGCGACCCGCGCACCGGAACTCGGGCTAATTCAAGCCTGCGAAGAAACCGGCACTGCGTTCGTTGCGTTTTCGCCGGTGGCGCGATCGTTCCTGACGGATACGCCGCTTTCTGATGATACCGCGAAAGACCTGATCTTTCTCAAAACCAACCCGCGGTTCCTTGCGCCGAATTACGCGTACAATATTGCCGCGACCGATAGATTCCGCGCGTTGGCTGCGGAAATGGGAATGCCTTCTGCATCGCTCGCGATTGCGTGGACACTGCGCAAAGGGGATCACGTTTTGCCAATTCCCGGCACCCGTTCGACCGCACATTTTGCAGAACTGGTAAAGGGCGCGAATGTGACCTTGTCAGACGCCGACATGCAGCGGATCGAAGACGTCCTCCCCGTGGGTTGGGCGCATGGCGACCGCTACAGTGTGGACCAGTGGGTCGGCCCAGAGCGCTACTGCTGATCACTCACCGTTTTCAGCGATAAAGCGGGCGCGAGCCGTGTCTATCTCGGGCAGATGGTCCAAGGCCCAACGCCCCATGACGCGGATCGGTTCGCTAAATGACTGACCAAGTGATGTCAGTTCGTAGTCTACGCGTGGCGGCACAGTGTCATGTGCCGTCCGTTTGATTAGACCATCCTTTTCCAGTTCGCGCAGGGTACGGCTCAACATTCGCTGACTGATACCAAGATAGCGCTTCAGTTCGTTGAACCGCATTACGCCGGCTCCATCGAGCGCGAGGATGATCAGAAAGCTCCACGTATCGCCGACACGAGAGAGGAAGCCGCGAATTCTTTCGCAGGCTTTGGGGCTGTGGTCGACGATTGTGTCTTTCATGGTTTCCTCCGTGATACCGGTTACACAAATGTGCCTTCTTGCAGAATGATTTCGGTTTCCAATATATACCGGTATCAGAAATATACCACTTAAAAAGGCTCCT
>JBNKUW010000297.1:0-1663 GCA_050298835.1 Marivivens sp. | reverse complement strand
ACGACGCTCTTCCGATCTGTCACATCGTCATTCCGTCCTCGACCAAGCGGGATCGCATAGCCGAAAACTTTGCCGCGTTGGATGTAAAACTTGATGACGCGGACATGGCCCGCATCCGCGGCCTGGACCGCAACGAGCGCCTGATCAACGGGGCTTGGGTGCCCGTCTGGGACGTCTAGGCCTAGTCGCCCAGCTTCGCGTGCACTTCGGTCAGGTCGACCTCGCCCAAGGGCATCTTGTTCGACGGGTCGTCAATGTCGTATTTGAACAGGTCGAAATCGCGTTTGTACATTTCGCGCACGAGATGCATTGATAGGTCGTCGAAATAATCTTCGACAGGATGCGCGCGCTTTGGCCCGTGGCCTTCGCTTTCGTTGAACCGCGGAATGTCGGACAGGTCTATAGGATGGGCGGTCTGGATCTTGTCCAACACCTTCTGCATCCCGTCATTGAACGCCTCGGTGTGGAAAATCGCGTCATAGCGCCCGCCATTGACGATAAAGGTCGAGATATGGCCCGACATTGCGGACCAGTGAATATCGGGATCCATCGGCTTGCGAAACCGGATGGTGTCGCGCGCAAAAAGCAGGAAACGGCGGAACGATTTGATCTGGTCAAACTCGAACCCGGTCTCCGGGTCGCCGACCTCGATCCCGTATTTCTGGATCAAGAGCGGAACCAAATTGCCGCGATAGCGTTTGCCGTTGCGCTGGATCCCGCAGATCTTGTCGAAAAACGATGACAATATGCGGGTGTACGGGTTGCGCACGCAGGTGAATGCGAAGGCTTCATGCCCTTTCACAACCGTGTTTATTCGGGTCTGGCTGTCTTCCTGCGACCATTTGTGCAGGCCCTTGTTGGCGTCATGGATGTCGCCATCAAAAAACTCGCCGTGATCGGAATAAAACATAATCTGACCAATAGTCGAGCAGGCACATTTCGGCACAACGCGGTAAACCACGCTTTCGGATTCGGTCATCCACGTACCGGGAAAACCCATTAACCTGCCGTCCTTGCCTGAACGCCTATCGCGGCGCTTTTGGTCATTATGTCGCTAAAAACCAAAAAAACTCTGTCCGTTCAATGCTTCTTCACGTTATCTAGGCCATCAGACGAGCAGTTAACCAAAAAATCTGGCAGTTTGATGGCCAAAATTGCCTACATCTTGTTGTGCCACAAAGACCCTGAGGCAATTATAGCGCAGGCGCAACGCCTGACCGCGGCTGGTGACTGCATTTCTATTCATTTCGACGCAAGGGCATCACAGGATGACTTTCGCCTGATCCGCGATGCGCTGGATAAAAACCCGAACGTCGCCTTCGCCAAACGCAGGATCAAATGCGGTTGGGGAGAATGGTCGCTGGTTCAGGCGACACTGAATGCCGTCGAAGCCGCAGAGATCGCGTTCGAGGACGCGACCCATTTCTACATGCTGTCCGGCGACTGCATGGCAATCAAATCCGCAGAATACGCACATGACTTCCTGGACCGGGAAGACGCCGATTTCATTGAGAGTTTCGATTTCTTCGAAAGCGACTGGATCAAGACCGGGCTGAAGGAAGAACGGCTGATCTACCGGCATCTGTTCAACGAACGCAAGAACAAGTGGTGGTTCTATCAGTCACTGAACGTCCAGAAACGATTGGGCCTGACACGCGAAATT
>JBNKUW010000296.1:0-1713 GCA_050298835.1 Marivivens sp. | reverse complement strand
GCCAGCCATCTGGAACATCAGCCATTGGTTCACAATGTGACGTTCGCGGGTGGTCGTTCCGCTCAGCTTTCCGGTTTTTTCCGAAAGGTACTGAAGGATCGCACCACTTTCCCAAAGCCCCAGAGGCTCACCATCCGGTCCGTTCGGGTCAATGATCGCCGGGATTTTGTTGTTGGGGTTGAGCGAAAGAAATTCTGGGCTTTTCACGTCAGCGTCGGCGAGCGTTACGATATGTGTTTCGTAATCCAGCCCCATTTCTTCAAGAGCGATCGGAATTTTGAGCCCGTTGGGCGTTGGCCATCCAAAGACCTGAATGATGTCTGGATTGCTGACGGGCCAGCGTTTTGTAATCGGAAATGCGGATAGGTCTGCCATGACGCCCTCGTTAGTTTGATGCAGTCAACATAGGGGGAAGTGTTTCAAAAAAAACCCTCTGGTAACACTATGTAGTTGCGCTATCACTGTGCACATCCGCGCAAAACGCGGGGTGACAGCAATGGGGAAAAGAATGCTGAAAGACTTTAAGGACTTTATTGCTAAGGGCAATGTCATGGACATGGCCGTCGGTATTATCATTGGTGCCGCCTTTACGGCCATCGTGAAATCCATGGTCGATGACCTGATCAACCCGTTCGTGGGGCTGTTTCTGGGCGGGATCGACTTTTCGAACCTTTACGTCGTGCTGAGCGGTGAAGTGGCCGAAGGCGCAAGCCTCGACGCTGCACGCGAAGCTGGTGCAGCGGTATTCGCTTACGGTTCGTTCATCATGGCTGTGATCAACTTCCTGATCATCGCATTCGTTGTGTTCATGCTCGTGAAGAACGTGAACCGCATCAAGGACGCCGCGAAAAAAGAAGAAGAGGCAGCACCCGCCGCACCGGCTGGCCCGTCCGAGCTGGACGTTCTTCTGGAAATCCGCGACAGCTTGAAGAAATAAGGTTTTCACGTTCGGAAAAATCAAAGGCCCGCCAAATGGCGGGCCTTTTTGTTGCTCTAATCAAGGGAGGAGGAAAGATCAGAGCAGGCTTTGAGGATCAACAGTTTCCATGCCGAGAGCTTCGCCAACGGCGGCATAGGTCAGTTGGCCGGCGTGGACGTTCAGGCCGTTCAGCAAATGCTTGTCGTCTTTGCAGGCTTGCTTCCAACCTTTGTTCGCCAGTGCGATCATGAATGGCAGGGTTGCGTTGCCCAGAGCCAGCGTAGAGGTGCGGGCAACAGCGCCGGGCATGTTTGCAACGCAGTAGTGCATTACGCCGTCAACTTCGTAGATCGGGTCTTGGTGTGTGGTTGCTTTGGAGGTTTCAAAGCAGCCACCTTGGTCGATCGCAACGTCAACAAGCACCGCACCAGGCTTCAGTTCCTTGAGCTGATCACGTTTGATAAGCTTCGGTGCCGCAGCACCCGGAACCAGAACCGCACCGATGATCATGTCGGCCTGACGAGCCAGTTCCATGGTGTTTGCAGCCGACGCATACGCCGTTTTGAAAACGCCACCGAATACGTCGTCGAGGTAGCGCAGACGCGGGATCGAACGGTCCAGAACGGTAACGTCTGCGCCCATGCCTGCGGCGATTTTCGCCGCGTGGGTGCCGACGACACCGCCGCCGATGACCAGAACGCGACCGGGTGCAACGCCGGGAACGCCACCCAACAGCACGCCGCGTCCGCCATTGGCTTTTTGCAGCGTGTAGGCACCAACCTGCGGCGCAAGGC
>JBNKUW010000295.1:0-1719 GCA_050298835.1 Marivivens sp. | reverse complement strand
CTGTCTGACAGGCGCAACGTGACGGTTTGGCTGAACGATAGCCGGATCAAAGCCGTGACATTTCCAAGGTACAGGGTCGCGGCGACCAACCCACACCAGCTTATCGTCATCATGGTTGTGATGGGCAGTCTGTTGACGCTCGTTGCCTATGTGTTTTTGCGCAACCAGCTCCGCCCGATCAAACGGCTCGCTCGCGCCGCCGAAGAATACGGCAAAGGCCGGTTTGTGAATTACAACCCCAGTGGTGCGAATGAGGTGCGGGCCGCGGGGGCTGCGTTTCTGGACATGCGGGCAAGGATCGAACGCCAGACCCAAAGCCGTACAATGATGCTGTCGGGGATCAGTCACGACCTGAGAACCCCCCTCACCCGTCTACGACTTGCGCTCTCCTTGATGGATGAAGAGGACGCCGGTTTGCTGATCCGCGACGTAGAAGACATGGAACGTCTGGTTGATACGTTTCTGGAATACGGTCGTGCCGAGGCGGACGGCGTTGCAGAACCCGAAGACCCTGTGGATCTGGTTGAACGGGTGGTTGATGATGCCCGGCGCGCCGGTCAGGTCGTGTCTTTGTACGATATTGATCCTGCGCTAGACGGGGTGACGGTGCCGCTTCGATCACTCGCCATCCGTCGTGCGGTGGAAAACCTGATTACCAATGCCTTGCGCTATGGCGGCACCAAGGCCGAGGTATCAATCACGCTGACTGACCGGACTTTGCGGATCACGGTCGAAGATGACGGCCCGGGTATACCTGCAGAGAAACGCGACGAAGCAATGCGGCCCTTTACGCGTCTGGACCCAGCCCGCAATCAGAACACCGGCACCGGCGTCGGACTAGGGCTGGCCATCGTTGCCGACATTGCACGGCTGCATGGAGGCACCCTGCGGCTAATGGAAAGCGAACGCTTGGGCGGACTAAGGGCGGACATCGTCGTCGCGCGGTGAGAAAATGGGGAAGTGGTAGGCCCGGCAGGATTTGAACCCGCAACCAAAGCGTTATGAGCGCTCTGCTCTAACCGTTGAGCTACAGGCCCACCTGCGCCCGTTGCTACAATCGTCAGCGCGGGGCGTCAATCCGGCAAGGTGCGGTTAATCGTTGATATCGCGATCCCAGATTTTCACATTCCCGCCGCGCATCCCGAATGCCTTACGCAACGCGATATAGGTCACGGCAGAGGCTATGGCGAAAACGACCATGGTCGTCGGCAAACCCGGAGCAAACACCGGCGCGACAAGGGCGGTTAGAACCGCCCCGCCTGCGAACCCTAGGAAAATGTAGCCCGGCAGAATGACCTCGAGAATCGCGAGCACCAGCGCAATAGCCGCCCAAGCCCACCAGATAGTCCACCACTGCTCCATCAGCCTCTTCCTTTCAGAAGTTTGAATGCATCACCAAAGGCTTCAACCGCACTGGTCGGAAGAACGATCGTCTGCTTCCCGCTACCCTTTGCGATACCGGACAAAGCTTCGACCTGTTTCAGTGCGACCTGATACTGCGCTGCTTCCAGACCATTCTTGGAAATGGCTTCGGCCACGACTTCGGTTGCATAAGCTTCGGCATCCGCTTGAATACGTCGTGCCTCGGATTCCTTTTGTGCCGCATAAAGCTGACCTTCGGCCTGCAGCTCTACCGCGCGTTTTGCACCTTCGGCCTCGGTCACTTGCGCACGGCGCGCACGTTCTGCGTTCAACTGTTGAAGCATCGCGGCCCGTGTT
>JBNKUW010000294.1:0-1727 GCA_050298835.1 Marivivens sp. | reverse complement strand
GGCAACGCCTCCACAAGAATCGCGTCCGGCTGAAGGCTGAGAAGTCGATCAATTAAGCCATCCAGGAGCCCGGACCAGAAGTCGTCCTCGAGGCTCGACAGGTGCGGCGTTCCAAGAACAAACAAGAGAGTACGCTGGGTTTCGTGGCTATCATCTCCGATAGAGTCAGCGGGTCCGATAATCCCGAGCAACAAAATGCAAAGGACCAGCGGCAAGGAATGGAGACGCTTTGCTGATACTGCTTGCGCATAACGAATCATAGTTCTATTACCGTGTCTGTGTATTTCCGTCGATGCGCGCCAAAGCGCAATTGGATGCAAAGCACTATCGGTGATTTCGATGACGTGGCCGAAACGCCAATCCGCACTTTGTGTCGCTCGACCGTTGTACATGTGCATGGATAGGTCAGTTGACTGAACAAGATCTTTTTCGTCCAGTCTCCAATGTATTAACAGTCAATCGCCTGTCTTAGATCAATACCGGTAATTTTATCGCAAACTGCTTGGACGGCTGCTTTCGATCGCTTAGTAGCCGTTCAAGATGAGTCTTGATCGAGCGATCGCTTTGAACGTCCCCTATTCCGGAAAGCAGTCATCCGGGATGGGCCTCGTGGCCGGCTGGTTACGGCCAGAAGCGGACGGTCGCGAGCAGTGATTCGGGGTCAGAGCTTGCTGTTGGCAATTCCTCTCCCACACCTGGGCTAGAACTGCCCGCTCCTTAACGCGCCGTCCGAAATCCTCTATTCTCAACGAAAGACAAGTGGGAAATCAGCATGCTTTTGCGCCGAATCATGAAACACGTCATTGCCCAGAACTGGTTTGCGGTCGGCGTTGATTTTGTCATTGTCGTCGTCGGTGTCGTTATCGGCATAGAGGTAGCGAACTGGAACGACGTGCGAAATAACAAAATCGGGCTGGTCGCCTCTTTGGAGCGACTCGACAAAGAGGTCTCTCAAAACATCGACATAATCGAAAAGGTCTTGATTAATTTCGAGGAAGGCCGAGAGGATCTAGAACTGAGCAGCGACGCACTCAATAATTGCGCTTTCTCGCCGGATGCTGAGGCCGCATTGGAACGATCGTTGTGGGACTTAACCAGCGATGTTCAGCCGAATTTCACCACAGTCGCGCTCGACGAACTCGCCGGACAAGTCCGCTATCAAGACTTGCTGTCGCAGCAGTTTCAGGATGACTTTGGGCTTTATGCCGGGCGGCTAAAGGAGGAACACGAGCAGTTGGCCAGTCACTACGACAATATGTGGTCTCATCACGTCAGCCGCCATCCGGACGTTAGCGCGTTTTTCTCCGCCGATACGGAAAACTATGAGGGTTGGGGCTTTAAGTTGGACAGGCCTTTCGCAGAGATCTGCGTCGATGCGTCGTTTAGAAATCGGTTCATCAACACCTTCGGTTTCTATACCGTGATAAATACTCATCTAGTCCGATTCAAGACAGAAGCCGAACAATTTCAGGACTCGTTGAATAAAGAACTTGAACGTGCCAGCGGAACGTTCTGACCCAGACTCACCACTGAGGCGAACAGCCGCTTTGGGTCATAAGCAGTCATTCGAAGCATGCCAGTCGAACGGCTGCTATTGGCCGAAAGCAGCCGCTTGCCAGGAATCTACTAGACTGTCCTGTATGCGCCAAAAGCAGCCAATCACGGTCCGAATAAAGATGTGAGCGTTAAGATCGCAGTGTCTTGGCCACGACTTTGCGAGGCGTAGA
>JBNKUW010000293.1:0-1748 GCA_050298835.1 Marivivens sp. | reverse complement strand
ATCGGCAACCTTTTCTCCCCCAGCTTCAACGCTTTCGCCCAGATTTTCCCCAAAGGTGCGGAGGCCGCCGGGTATGACATCGGGCACGCAAGCACGTTCCAGAAACTCGTCATCCTTGCGGGCACCTGGGCCGAGTTCGTGTTGCCCACGCTGGTCGTGCTGGGGCTGTTCACCCGCGCTGCGGCCCTGGGCATGATCGGCTTTGTGACCATTCAAAGCCTGACCGACATTTTCGGTCATGGCGGAGAAGCGGGACGATGGTTCGACAACCTCAGCGACGCAACGATCCTCGATCAGCGGGCGTTCTGGGTGTTCCTTCTGCTTTACCTTGTATTCAAGGGCGGCGGCCCCTTGTCGCTAGACCGGGTACTGCTCAGAAGTGAGACGTCTCCCTATCCGGACGACCCGCGGCTATCGCGAGGATAGCGGCGAGGGCGCACATCGCCGCCGGGAAGATGGCAAAGAATGACGCGAACGTCGTGTAAATCGCGACGGCTGCGACAAGCATGAGCAGCCCACCCCACAACGCACGGTACCGCGCCATGCCGGCCCCTGCTATGGCCAGGAGAGGCGCGATGACGCTGACAGCGCGAAGCAATTGTGGGTTCTCAGGCAGGGGAAGGAAATCGAGGTTCCTGATTTCTTCCCTTGCGGTCAGTTCCGTGTATCCAAAGCTGACGATCCCGATCACCAGCGCCAGAATGCCGCCGATCATGCCCAATGCGGTTGCCGAATTTCTCATTGCCCCGTCCTTTTCACTCATGTCAACGTAGTGATCTTGGCAGGCCTATCCAAGATGCGTGGCTTGAACTTCGGCATTCCACCCCAAAGTCAGGACCTTGCCTTCGATGACCGGCCGTTTCATCAGCGCAGGGTAGTCGGCCAGCAAATCGCCGGCCGGTCTTGCCCGATCTGTTTCGCTCAGTCCGCGCCAGGTCGTGGATTTCCTGTTCACGAGGCTATCCCCGAACGCATCAAGGAACCGAGCTTGGGTCTCGGGATCAAGCGGCGTCTCCCTCACATCGACGAAGTTCACTGACTTGCCCGCTTTCTCGGCGGCTTGCCGGGCTTTGCGGCAAGTGTCGCAGGATTTGAGGCCGTAAATGGCTATCATGTGCCGGTTCTCGATTTCACATAAGTTTTTCTTGTTTTTTGCAGAACAACACACAAGTTTGAAAGTGCGAAAGGCAAAGTGACCTAGCGTAAATTGACAGGAAGACCCCGAGGAATCGGGGAGACGATCAAGGGAATGAACTAATGCCGACTGGCACCGTGAAGTGGTTCAACACCACAAAAGGATACGGGTTTATTGCGCCTGATGAGGGTGGCAAGGATGTTTTCGTGCATATCTCCGCTGTCGAGAAGGCCGGGCTGACAGGTCTCGCCGACGACATGAAAGTCAGTTACGAACTGATCGAAGGCCGCGACGGACGGCAGCACGCCGGGGAATTGCAGGCGCTTTAACCGCCTCTACCCCGTTGATTTTGTTCTGATTAAGCTGGGTCCTCGGGAACCAGCGCCTCCCAGTTATCCCCCATCGCCACAATGCAGGACTTGCCGCTGGCATAGGTCTGCACAAGCGTCCACTCCCCCGTGGACGGAATCGACCAAATTTCCAGAAGTGCCTCGGGTCCGCGCATCCCACGACCCTGAACTTCCGCTCTGTGCGTCTGCTTGAGGCGCAACAACATCGTTTCGCGGTCGTAACAGATCACGTCGGTGATGGTTGTGGTCGCCATGGCCGTACC
>JBNKUW010000292.1:1515-1768 GCA_050298835.1 Marivivens sp. | reverse complement strand
CGATCTTTGCCAGAATACGCCGCAGATGAAGCGGACCTTGGGTTGCCAGAATGGGCTGACCTGATCCTTCATCATGAGTGATCTGCAAACCAGGAGTGATTTCAAGCAACCGCTCCAGCGCCGTCAAAAGGCGGCTATCGTCCTTTTCGTGCGCGGGCATAACAATCCGCTTGTAGGAGGACGAATGGACTTTGGCCCACTCCGGCAAATCGGCCGCCTCACCGCTGTTATAAACCTGACTTGCGGACAAGTG
>JBNKUW010000292.1:0-1505 GCA_050298835.1 Marivivens sp. | reverse complement strand
GGAACGTCTGCCTGGAATGCACTTGCGGCCTGGTCATCTCCGGCAAGACCGATCCGACCAGCATCAAGAGTTCCCAGTCCGGTTTTGGCATCCAGATCTGTGATCGAACCAAGGTTCGCTCCGCCCAGCGCCGCGCCACTCGCAACCTTTCCATCCATCGCACGCAGCAAAACGATTTTGCCCAAATGTTTAATCACGTCAGCCAACGCGCCGACGGCGATACTGCCGGATTTCAGGCGATTACGCGCGACGGTTACGTCGGGTGCATCGTGACGAAGGGATTTCATCAGACGGGTGATGCCATGGTTTTCGCTGGCCGAACCCATAAAGCAAGACACAAGATCGGCGTGCTGGGCGGTCTTGGCAGCGATTTCGTAAACTTCTCCCACAGGGGGCTGCCGGTCTTCGATCAGCTCTTCCATCAGGGTATCGTCGAAGTCCGCGTAGCTTTCGAGCAATTCCGCCCGTGCTTCTTCTTCACGGTCTTTCACGCTGTCAGGCATTTCGATCAGGACAGAGTGTTTTCCGTCCTCGAATTTGTAGGCCCTCTCGGACACGAGATCGACGAAACCGACGATATCTTCGCCTTCGCGGATCGGAATTTCGCGCAGGACAAGGTGGTGGCGGGAATAGGTCTGCAGGGCAGAGACAACTTCGGAAATCCGGCTCTGCGGGGTGTCGATGCGGTTGATAAAAATAATGGCGGGCACGCCCGCCTCTTCGACCATTCGCATGTAGGGAGCGGCAAGGACCGCATTGTCGGCATCAGCCGGAACGCACACTACGGCCATATCGGACGCAGCCAATGCAGACCCGACCGGACCAAGGTTTTCAGACCCACCGGCAATATCGATTGCTGCCCAGTCTTCTCCCATGAAATCAAAGGAGGTCACGTTGGCTACACCAGGAACAGACAAGTTTTTTCCTGCCTTCCCATCTAGCCCTACCAAGGATTGTACTAAGGTTGATTTCCCTGAATTCGACGGGCCCAGGACGGTGAAAACGCGCACGGTAATTCTCCTTCTATTTGGCTGGAGTCACTTTAGTGATTTAGGCCGCGTCGGCCTTGAGGGAAATCAACACGGCGACGCGCAGCGCTCATTTGATTGAATGGCACTGCGGCAGCGAAAACTCCTCTGGCAACTATCCTCTTTCGCTGATGCATTTCTCTCTTCAGTGGCATAATGTCAGCCAACACAAGCACGACAACGGCCCCTGACATGACCAGAACCAAAGCGCTTTCAATCGCTCAAGACGTCCACGACACGCTGTTTGACCTTCGCTATGAGCGGAGCAAGGACGATCTTTGGTCAATGCTAGAGCGCCTGTATGGGGATCACGCTGGATTTGCGAAGTTCCGCAAAGACCTCGACAAAACACTGAGGGCAGCGTGGAAGGCGCGGCCGGATGATCTGCGACGTCTTGATCTAAAGCGCGACCTTGAACCGGACTGGTTCCAACGTCCCGATATGGCGGGCTATGTGTTCTACATCGACCGTTTTGCC
>JBNKUW010000291.1:0-1800 GCA_050298835.1 Marivivens sp. | reverse complement strand
AAAGAGTTGCGCTTTCTCCGGACAGAAATGGGCATGACCCAAGCCGAATTGGCAGTAAAAGTAAACGTTACAGGGTTGACTGTCGGACGTTGGGAGCGTGGCGAAAATGAAATTGACCCAACCGCAGAAACAGTAATCCGCCGAATGGCAGGAGAGCGTCTCATTGATGCGTTTGACCAGACCATCGAAGAGTTGGTTGATCACATTCAGTCCAACACAAGCCAAGAAGAAATTACCATTCAAGCACAAGAGCAGGGATATAAACTTCTTGCGGCGTAAACAAAAAAGCCCCGCATTCGCGGGGCTTTTCTTTTAGTCATCCATCTTAAGCGCTGAAATAAACGCTTCCTGCGGGATTTCGACTTTGCCGAACTGGCGCATTTTCTTCTTACCGGCCTTCTGTTTGTCCAGTAGTTTGCGTTTCCGCGAGGCGTCGCCGCCGTAGCATTTCGCGGTCACGTCCTTGCGCAGCGCGTTGATGGTGGTGCGGGCGATGACCGTCCCGCCGATGGCCCCCTGGATGGCGATCTTGAACTGATGACGGGGGATCAGGTCCTTGAGCTTTTCGCACATGGCGCGGCCCCGCATCTCGGCGCGGTCGCGGTGCACCATCATCGACAGCGCGTCCACCGGTTCGTCGTTCACGAGGATCGACATTTTGACGAGGTTGTCCTCACGGTAGCCAGTCATGTGGTAGTCGAAAGAAGCGTAGCCTTTGGTCACCGATTTCAGGCGGTCGTAGAAATCGAACACCACCTCGTTCAAAGGCAGATCGTATTCCGTCATCGCACGGGAGCCCGCGTAGGTGAGGTTCAACTGGATGCCGCGGCGGTCCTGACAGAGTTTCAGCACATCGCCCAGATATTCGTCGGGCACGAGGATCGTCGCTTTGATCCGCGGCTCTTCGATGTGATCGATGTAGGTGAGGTCGGGCATGTCGGCGGGGTTGTGCAAATCCTGCATCGTCCCGTCTTTCATGTGGAGGTGATAAACCACCGAAGGGGCGGTTGTGATCAGCTCGATATTATATTCGCGCTCAATCCGGTCGCGGATCACTTCGAGGTGAAGAAGCCCGAGGAAGCCGCAGCGGAAACCGAAACCAAGAGCAGCAGAGGTTTCCATTTCGAACGAGAAGGACGCGTCATTCAGGGCGAGTTTTTCGATCGCATCGCGAAGGTCTTCGAATTCGGCGCTGTCCACGGGGAACAGGCCGCAGAACACCACGGGGATCGACGGTTTAAAGCCCGGAAGCGCGGTTTCGGCGCCCTTTTTGTCGTGGGTGATCGTGTCACCGACGCGGGTATCGCGGACCTGTTTGATCGACGCGGTGAGAAAGCCGATTTCGCCCGGACCAAGGTCCTCTACCGCGAGCATTGCCGGTTTGAACACGCCCACGCGATCCACATGGTGGACGGTGCCGTTGGACATGAATTTGACCTTGTCGTTCTTTTTCAGAACACCGTCGACAACACGGACCAGAACGACCACGCCAAGGTAGCTGTCATACCAGCTATCGACCAGCATCGCCTTCAAGGGCGCGTCACGGTCTCCGGTCGGCGCGGGGAGACGGTGGACGATGGCTTCGAGCGTTTCGTGGATGCCGATGCCGGATTTGGCCGAAACCTCGAGCGCGTCGGAGGCGTCGATGCCGATCACATCCTCGATCTGTTCGGCCACCCGTTCGCAATCGGCGGCAGGCAGGTCGATCTTGTTGAGGACGGGGACGATTTCGTGGTCCGCCTCGATCGCCTGATAGACGTTTGCGAGCGTCTGCGCCTCGACCCCTTGGGTGCTGTCCAC
>JBNKUW010000290.1:0-1800 GCA_050298835.1 Marivivens sp. | reverse complement strand
ACGCAAAGCCGGCACAGATGGGCTTGCTGCGATCGAAGCCCGGTTTTCTAAGCACGGAATTGATTGGGCGCGGCCTTTGTTACAGGTCGGGCGGGCCGAACTGAGGCACTATCTGAAAGTGCAGGGTGTCGACTGGGTCGACGATCCGACCAATGACGACGTCCAGTATCTTCGTTCGCGGGTCAGAGCGACGCTTCCAATGTTGGACGGAATTGGCCTTTCGGTCACGGCACTTGCCGCAGCAGCCAATGCGCAAAGCGACATCAGGGCGGCGCTGGACCATTATTCTGACGTAGAAGCGGAACGCCTGTTAACTGTCGTCGATGGGGACATAGTTTTCCCACAACATATCGCCCCACCGATTCCCGTCGAAATCACCCGACGATTGCTCCAATCCGCGTTGATCTGGATCGGGGGTGGCGACTATCCGCCGCGTCAATCGGTCATTGAGGGTCTGCAAGCTGCAATTCTTTCAGGGCGTGGCCATACCGCGAACGGGTGTCAGATTACGGTCAAATACGGTGCTGTCAGGCTCACCAGAGAGCTGAATGCGGTACGGGATCACCGTTGCCAAACCACTGAAATCTGGGATGGCCGGTGGCGGCTTGATGGCCCTCATAACCCTGCGTTGCACGTTGCTGTGTTGGGCGAAACCGGATTGCGCGACTGTCCGGATTGGCGCGATACCAAACAGCCAAGACATACGCTCATTGCGTCGCCTGCGGTCTGGCAGAATGATGTATTGGTTGCTGCTCCGCTTGCCGGTTTGAATGCAAATTGGACTGCGCAGATCGTCACGCCTTTCAGATCAATCAAGATGGTGCATTGAACCTGCTCGCTTGATCCCTATTTTAAGCAGGAATCTCTCGTCCCCCTAACGGGTGGCACGAACGTCAGAGGAGTCCCCCTTGGGCAACGCACGCAATATCGTATTTTGGGTCGTCCTGTTTTTACTGGTCGTCTCACTTTTCAATGTTTTCTCGTCTGGTACGACGGGTCTTCAATCGTCACCAAAGAGCTATTCCGAGTTCATACAGGCAGTTGACGACGGTTCCGTCCAGAAGGTCACGCTGGATGGCGAACGGGTTATCTATGTCGGCAACGACAATCGTGAATACGTCGCAATCAAACCGACGGACGCGAGCGTCACAGACATGCTGATCGAAAAAGGTGTTCCGGTGACTGCTGATGCACAGGAACAATCAACCTTTCAGGCAATCCTGCTGAGCTTGCTGCCCTTCCTCCTGCTGATCGGTGTCTGGATTTATTTCATGAACCGGATGCAAGGCGGTGGCCGTGGCGGTGCGATGGGCTTTGGCAAATCCAAAGCCAAGTTGCTGACCGAAAAACATGGCCGCGTGACCTTTGATGATGTTGCAGGCATTGATGAAGCCAAAGAAGAACTGCAAGAAATCGTTGAGTTTTTGCGCAACCCACAGAAATTCAGCCGTCTGGGCGGTAAGATCCCCAAAGGTGCGCTGCTTGTCGGCCCTCCGGGTACAGGTAAGACGCTTCTTGCGCGCGCTATCGCGGGTGAAGCAGGCGTTCCGTTCTTTACGATCTCCGGTTCTGACTTTGTTGAAATGTTCGTCGGTGTCGGTGCAAGCCGAGTCCGCGACATGTTCGAACAGGCGAAAAAGAACGCGCCGTGCATCGTGTTCATCGACGAAATCGACGCAGTTGGCCGTGCACGTGGTGCAGGTTATGGCGGCGGGAACGACGAACGCGAACAGACGCTCAACCAGTTGCTGGTCGAGATGGACGGCTTTGAAGCCAACGAAGGCGTAATCATCGTCGCCG
>JBNKUW010000289.1:0-1815 GCA_050298835.1 Marivivens sp. | reverse complement strand
CTTGCAAAGACAAGGTTTCAGCAAAGTGACAGCGCACTTGACGACCAGAGACCTCGCGTAGTTCCGGCACCTCGGCAGAGCAGCGGTCTGTCGCAAAGGGGCATCGGGGGTGGAAGGAACACCCGCTAGGTGGGTTAGATGCATCCGGCACCTCACCTTTGAGAGGCGCGCGTTTTTCCCGACTGCGTTTACGGGGGTCCGGCTGAGGGACAGCCCCCAACAGGGCTTCGGTATAGGGGTGCAGCGGTTTTTTGAACAATTCATCCGTGCTGCCCAATTCGACGATTTGTCCAAGGTACATCACCGCAATTCGGTCCGAGATGTGTTCGACCATTCCCAGATCGTGGGTGATGAAGAGGTAGGTCAGGTTGAACTGTTCTTGCAGGTCCTGAAGGAGGTTGATGTTTTGTGCTGCGACCGAAACGTCTAGTGCGGAAACAGCCTCGTCTGCTGCAATAAACGCAGGCGACAGAGCGAGCGCGCGTGCAATGCCGATCCGCTGTCGTTGACCGCCGGAAAAGGCGTGCGGATAGCGGCTTGCGTATTCCGGACGCAGACCAACGCAGGCCAGAAGCTCCTCTACGCGTTTGGCGATCTGATCTTTGGAATAACCGTTCACAACCATCGGTTCCCCGATGAGATCAAGCAGCGTCATCCGTGGATTGAGCGAGCTGTATGGATCTTGAAAGATCATCTGCATTTTTCGCCGCATCTGGCGCATTTCCTTGTCCGACAAATTCGTGATGTCAGCCACGGTGCCATCAGCCAAGCGGAACAGAAGCTGTCCGTCGGTCAGGTTATAGGCGCGAAGCAAAAGGCGCGCGACAGTGGACTTACCCGAGCCGCTTTCGCCAACGAGCCCAAAGGTTTCACCCTTTTTGATGTCGAATGAGACCTCTTGGGCCGCGCGAAGCGTCAGGGTTTCCTTGCCGCGTTTGCCACCTTTGACCGGGAAATGCTTTGTCAGCCCGCGCACGCGGAACAGGACGTCTTCGGGGAGAGTGTCGGGAGGGAGGATGTGAGTGCTCATTCTTGCACCTCCGGCAGTTTACCCGCGAAATGGCACAGCGCCTCTTGCCCTCCGTCGAAGGTAACGAGCGACGGTACGGTAGACTTACAGATCGACATGTCGGCGTGGTCGCAGCGCGTGTGGAAAGGACAACCTTTGGGCACATTGTAGGGATCAGGAACTGATCCTTTGATGGTCTTCAGGCGACGCACCTTTGCCTGACCAAGCCGCGGAATGGATTGAAGGAGTGCGCGCGTATAAGGGTGCTGCGGTTTATAGAAAATATCGTCGACTTCTCCGGTTTCGACAATTCGCCCCAGATACATAACAGCGACCCGATCAGCGATATCCGCCACAACTCCGAAGTTATGGGTGATAAAGATAATCGCCATGCCCAGTTCCTCCTGCAAAGATTTGAGCAGTTCGAGGATTTGAGCTTCGGTCGTTACATCCAGTGCGGTCGTTGGTTCGTCCGCGATCAGCAAGGCAGGATCACATGCCAGTGCGAGTGCAATCATCGCCCGTTGACGCATACCGCCAGACAACTGGTGCGGATACCGGTCGAGCATCCGGTCAGGGTGGGGGAGCTGCACTTTGGTCAACAGCTCAATGGCGCGTTCACGGGCCGCCGCTTTGCCGACCCTTTTATGGAGCATCACGGTCCGCATGATCTGCGCACCGATGGTGTGGACCGGAGATAGCGCCGTCATAGGCTCCTGAAAGATCATCGCGATATCACGACCACGAATAGCTCGCATACTGGGTTCACTGAGCGATAACAAATCCTCGTTATTGAAAAGAATCTT
>JBNKUW010000288.1:0-1846 GCA_050298835.1 Marivivens sp. | reverse complement strand
AACTGGGCGGCCATGGTTCCGAAGTAAACCGGCGAACCGATAATCAGCCCTTGGGCGCTGACGAAATCGTCCTTGTTGACGTCCCGGGTGTGGCGCAATACGACCTCGACACCTTCCACCTGCCCCGCGCCCTCGCCGATGGCTTCTGCCAGGCTGCGCGTATTTCCTCCTTTGGAATAGTATAAAACCAGTATCTTCACGATATTTGCTTTCAATTTGGGGTTTAGGGAGCAATGGAACGCAAAACCTGTTTAAGGATTCTTTCCACGCTTCAGGATCCGGGACACCGTAGATGGATGAACGTTGAACAGTCTGGCGGCATCCGCCGCGGTCTTTTGCCCAGAATCAACTACATTTACGATTTCTTGCTGCTGATGGGTGTTCAGTTTTGGTCGGCGGCCACCGACACGACCTTGCTTGCGTGCCGATTCTAACCCACGTTGAGTACGTTCGCGCAGCATCGCGCGCTCAAACTCAGCAAATGTCCCTACTTTCTGCAACATCATGCGGCCACCGGGCGAGGCCGTATCAATTACTTCGGTAATACAGATCGATAAAAGATGAGCAGACGAAGCTCGAAAGAGGGTAAGAAACTTGAAGCTTTGGACGATATGATCGCAGAGATCACCGTCGACGTATACGGTGATGATGAACAGCTCTGGGCCTTCCGGCAGGCGTTCGAGGATGATGCCAAGCTACCGGTCGACGGCTTTGTTATTGGAGAACCGGTTTCGGTGATAGCGGTTGACTATGACGGTAACAAACGACGTGGTTTGACGGTAACATGCCGACGCGAAGACGGTTCCGAATATGTGGTTGCGCTTTACGTGTTGTTTTGCCGAAAGCTTCGGTAGGGGCAAGCTACATCGCCGCCTATCGCAAGTGGCTCACCCTCGAGCCTTACCCTGCTAAAACGCAGAAACATTCCCGACGCAGGCGGCAGCACAAGGCAGCAGACGATGACATCGACCTGAGCAAACCAGTCAAACTAGTTGCCATCTCGGTCAAAGAGCTGGCCGTTCGGTGTCGTTTGTTGGGCAGTGACCGGAACATTACACTGCGTGCGAGCCGCCTTTGGAAGGTGGTGCCTGGTGCGATTGTTATGGTTAAGCCGCTAAAACAGTGGCGTTACGCCGGTCATCTGTACCTCTCCGAAGAAATCCAATCGACTCGAATTGACGTTCAGGCCCTTGATCTATTGCTAACCCCTTTTCTTTTCTGTGTGAGAATTTCCAACGATGTTTACGTGACCGAGAAGGTTGTCTTTTGAGGGGCATTACCTGCCGCGACGGCGCAGTCTGTCCATAGAAATTCGAATACTGTCCTGCATGCGGTTGATGGCTTCGGCAAGAGCGCCGATTTCGTCTTTTGATTTGACCGTCAGATCTGCGTCCAACTCCCCGACGCTGATCCTGTCTGCCATGTCCGTGAGGTTACGTATTTGACTGGAGAGGCTGTTGCCGTAGAAAAAGGCGATGGCGGCAACCAGCAAGGTTGCGAGAGCAATGATGATGAATACGCTATAGGTAGTGTTATTGGTCATGGATTTGGCACTAGCCTGAAGACTTTCCACCGGCTTATAAAATTCATCTATATACGTCGAACTGACAATATTGAAAGGCGTTCCTGGAATAGGCACGGAGGCGCAATATTTCTCACGGTTGTCAAGCCAGAGATAATACCCTTTGTTTATATGGTCCTTGGCCCTGACTTCGTTCCACCGGGCACATTTGGCCCCCAGCCTTTCTTTCATGGTGGCTTCAAGATCGACACCTATAATTTTATCGATAGGGTGTACCCACATGAACTCGATAGGCTGCTTCTCGGTCTTTCTTTCAACGAGGAC
>JBNKUW010000287.1:0-1860 GCA_050298835.1 Marivivens sp. | reverse complement strand
GGATCACAGCGTAGAGGCGCGCGCCAAATTGCTTGAGTTTTTTGACTCTTTGCCCGGTGGGAAACTCATTTTGAACGGCGATGAATTCGTCGACTACCGTGAGAGTTGAGAGCAAAAGCAGCCATTGGTGAATTTGCAGCAAAAGACAGATTCAGTCCGCGCTGCTGTCATTGCCACAATGGAAATGCTGCGCCCTGCACCAAGGTCCGGAATGACGGGCCGCGTCGCAGCGCAGCGAACCATGAGCCAACGGCAGCTAATGGGATGTACCGGCTGCTTCACCCAGCAGGTTAGGCTTGTCCTATTTCTGCATGATGGAGAAGTAGCATGGCGAAGACAGACTTTGATGAGCTGATGTCGATTGGCATCGATATTGGCAAAGACACGTTTCACATCGTTGGTTTCGATACGGACGGGCAGCTTGTGTTGCGAAGGCAGATCAAGCGGCTGGCGTTGATTGCGGTATTCGAGAAGCTGCCGCGATGTATCGTCGGGATGGAGGCGTGCCTGAGCGCCCATTTCGTGAGCCGGACTCTGCGTAAGATGGGTTTCGAACCTCGGATCATTCCTGCGATTTACGTGAAGCCTTTCATCAAAGGACAGAAGAACGATTACAACGATGCGGAAGCGATTGCCGAAGCAGCGTTGCGTCCCAACTTGACCGTTGTTCCTGAGAAGAGTCAGGAGCAGCTCGACCTGCAGGCGCTCCATCGCGTTCGTTCGCGTCTGGTGTCGCGCCGGACGGCAACGATAAACCAGATCCGCGCCTTTTTGATCGAGCAGGGCATCACGGTGCGCAAGGGGCTGCGCGCCCTGAAAAACTCCTTCGAAGCGATCCTAGAGGAACGCAAGGACGAGATTTCACCGCGCATGCGCATGATTTTGATCGGGCTATATGGCGATTGGCTATGGCTGGACGATCGGATCGACACTGTTTCGAAGGAGATCGAACAAATCAGCCGAACCGAAGAGAACTGCGTCAACGTCATGACCATTCCCGGCATCGGCCCAATGATCTCTACGGCTATGGTCGCAGCTGTCGGCACAGGTGAAGCATTTGAGCGAGGTCGCGACTTTGCTGCCTGGGTTGGTCTAGTGCCTCGTCAATATAGTACCGGTGGGCGAACGGTCCTCGGACGTATCACCAAACGAGGCAGCCGATACCTTCGAATGCTCTTCGTTCAGGCCGCCAAGGTCATTCTGATGAGAACAAACAGGTGGCCGGACTTCAGCTTCGGCGAGTGGTTGACCAAAGCGGCAGAGAGGATGAACAGAAACAAGCTCGCGGTCGCATTGGCGAATAAGCTGGCCAGAATGGCTTGGAGCATCCTGAAACACAAAACGGCGTTTGATGCGCCAAGAGACGAGGTCGCCATCGGCGTCTAGGCCGGATCGACCCGAAGGAGTTCGCGATAGATAGAAAGCATGGAACGGAATAATTACGCCCCCAGAGTCTGACGGCCCTTTCGGTCAACTTGGACCTTGCCGCTAATTAGATCACGGCGCGTGCGTAACCCCAACAAGGCCACGACCCGCGTGTCGATCAATAGGCCGGATACATATGAGCGACTTCCGAGAACATGCCAAAAATCATTTGCGAACAGCAGCCGGTACATACATAAGGGCCGATGGCTACAGATTAGTGAGCAGCTCGACCTGAATGTTGGAAGCCGGAATGCCTAAGCTTATTGCTGCTGACAACATCTCTGCACCGTCGTTGTAGGAGCTGACAATCCATTGGACGTTCGAACTCACGTTCGACAATACTTCGTTGAAGTATGGAGCATCGACATCTGCCAGTGAATGCCCCAGTACGTATATCTGTGTGACCGTATGGAGACTTTGGAAGAACATCCTATT
>JBNKUW010000286.1:0-1882 GCA_050298835.1 Marivivens sp. | reverse complement strand
GCTGACAGGAGCAGGGCAGAAACGTCTTCTGGATCGCGCAAAAGCAACGCCCGCGTCAAAAGAGCCGTGTCTTGCGGATAGCCCGCTTCGAGAGCGGCTAGGGCGCGTTCTCTGGCCTCATCAAGCGAAAGCGTAACTTCAGAGGATTGAGCGTGCACATTTGCTGCGGAAATGAGAACAAACAGCGCAGTGCATTTAATGAGGCTCGTGCTCATACCTAGGGCCAGGTGCGGGTGAGGATGAAACCTCCGGTCTCGCTTACGCTGATATCCAGGGTGTCTGGAGCTGTGACTGGATCTGACGGGATAAGGTCCCCCCACTCGATTGCGAGAACACCAACCAGTTCTCCGCCATCACCTCCGGTTAGGTCACCGGAAAGTATTCCGTAATACGTTCCGTTTCCGTCAATGCCATCGGGCACGTTCGGGCGTGAGACATTCGTAAGAACATCGCCGGTGATTTCCCCACTGTCATCAACATGATCGCCATGGTCGATAACAAATTGAAAATACGGGGAGTTGAAATTGTAGGGATCGTTTGCGTCGTTGATCAGGTTTCCATTAATATCAAAGACTTGATAGTTGGAAATTATTCCTCTGATCGCCTGGGTTTCATTCCCGAAGCCGCCAAAATCGATAGCAACTTCCATGTCACCGGTTGTGTAGTCTAGGCGTCCGGTTGGTTCATACGTACGCATGCCAGCGTAAGACCCAGAGAATGTTGCCTCTCCACCCGTAGTGGGAAGGATAACACTTCCTTCGCGCATGTAGGCAAAACCGCCGAAACCGTAGCCAATGTACCCACCTGTCTGCACGATCACGAACTGGCTACGTGGAACGCCATTCACCAAGGTGTCAGAAACACCCATGATCGCCCGATAAGGCGTAATCTGTGCAATTGCATCGGTGGTCAGAAAATCTGGCGTGGACACCTCGGCTTGGTAAACTGAATATCCTCCCATAGAGGATACAGCAGTCCCGATCGCGTAGACAGACGATCCGTCAGCAGCAGGATCGCCATCAAAGGCCAAACAGCACACCGTCAATTCGTCGCCATTCAACGAAAAGGAAGAGACGTGAGCGTTGTGCTCTGATTGTGTATCCTCAAAATCCCCACTGTCATCGCCATAGCGGAAGATGCTGCTGCTGGGCGAAGGATCTGTTGTTCCTGCGAGACCGATCAGAGAGGCAACACTTGAATCGGTTGGTGTTGTCGGATCGGCGGCTTCCTCCGTATAGAGTGGGTTTCCGCCGGAACAAGCTGCCAAAAGCGCGAGAAATGAGAGGAATGTCAGGGGGCGGTTCATATGAAACTCTAGGAATTCAGGGGTTTGCGCTAAGTTGCTGAGACAATCCACCGCGCGTCCAAATCTGTCAACCTATGGGATGGGCTCCTAAGGCGCTTTGTAACCCTGTAGCCACTAAAAACGCGGCTTTTGCGTGTGGGAATGACAAGATATAGTGGCGGGCGAGTCATTCTCTGTTTGGTCGTCGGGCCGGTTTGTTGCAACTAATGAACCGGCGTTTTTAACGATCGTTCGGCAAGTTTGGCACGAAATGACAGGCTTGATCAGGATGATCGGGCACCGGCTCGGGAGGATTGCCCGACCAAGATAGCAACAGGCGAGGTCGATTTTGCAGCAGTACCATGATGCGTTGAGAACCATCCTCGAGATGGGAGAAACCTCTACCGATCGTACGGGAACAGGAACGATTTCCTATTTCGGCTTGCAGTCCCGCTATCGGCTGTCCGACGGGTTCCCGCTCGTCACGACCAAGAAACTGCACCTGAAATCGATCATTCACGAGCTGCTCTGGTTTCTCTCAGGCGATACGAACATCCGGTATCTCAAAGAAAACGGCGTTTCGATCTGGGATGAATG
>JBNKUW010000285.1:0-1937 GCA_050298835.1 Marivivens sp. | reverse complement strand
TCTTTCCAGGCCCCGCGTTTGCGCAAGCCAGCCAGCGGTGTCCCCGTGAGAGCGTTGAAAATCCGGCGGCACGCGCGGCAGCGGTAACGTTTGAGCCCGGACGCTCTGCCCCATGATCCCGCATTGAGGCTTTGACAGTGGGGGCAGCACACCTTTTCCCCGAACCGCGCCTCGATCAGCGAGACAACCTCGGCCAGATCTCCCTGACCTGATAGGGCAGAAGCGATCCTCTGACGCTGGGGTACTGTCAGTTCGCCGAGCATGGCCATCAGATGCTGGAATTTCGCGCCGTTCATAAGCTCCCTCCATCCAGAACATATAGGGAACATATGGCGTTCAACAGTCAATGTAGACAGCGCCTCCGAAAAAGCTCGAAACACTCCTCGTGCTGATGGCCGTCGCCGC
Organism: Marivivens sp.; assembly: GCA_050298835.1. Classification (GTDB taxonomy): domain Bacteria; phylum Pseudomonadota; class Alphaproteobacteria; order Rhodobacterales; family Rhodobacteraceae; genus Marivivens. The sequence continues at coordinate 1,532 of JBNKUW010000285.1, read as the reverse complement.
CGCGCTTGCCGCCAAAACCGGTGCCAGCGCCGCCCGCGCGCATCCGATCCCCGTCAAGAAACACGGACGCAGGGCCATCTCCCACTTCGCATTCGGCCTTACTGTCTTGCGAAAAATCCTCGCGCGCAAGATCAGCGGTCAAGTCATCGCCTTCCTCCACGCCCTCGCACTTCGGGGTTGAAACGGCGGAGAAAAATCGGCTTGCTCAACCGGAGAAAGCCGCAGCATGATCACATCGGTCTTGGGGGATGTTCCACAGGGGCAAGGTCACCCTCAGCCTTGGGGGACGTTCCACAGGGGCAACGTCAATCAGCCATCGCGGTCTCAAACAATCGATACCCTCATGGTTGCGCGGAATGTATCCTGACCGTGATGACGTCGCGGTAGAGGCCGGCTCGCTTCTTTGATGCGTCACCGATGGTGAGAAGCAACGCATGTCTATCACCAGCGACGGCAGTTGGGGGCACCTGAACCGTTGGGGAACCTGCGGGCGCGGACAAATCAACCACTACGTCGTCAATGGCCGTGACATATGGCACTGACCAAGCCTTCCGTGACACCGGCGGATCCAGGAGGAGAACGCCCCTGTTGTCGGATGAAACATTGAGCCGGTATGAAACGTTACTGCGGGTTCGAAGAATCAAGGATCTCTGCTCCCCCTGCACCAGTTCTCCGAATTGCACTGTGCCCCCTGGCTCCGCGTTGCCCACAGTGACACTCAGTTCCTCCGGGACCGTATAGCTGAGAGTAAGAGGCTTGCTATCCTGAAGTTCAAAGCGGCCTTCTTCGACGGAGTAGAGGCGGAGCGTTACCTTGTCCGCGTAGACTGCGGGTGCCGCGAATTGCCCGCGTGCTATGTTGACGTCGAAGGACAGTTGTGTGGTAACATTTGGGCCTACATTTGAGGCAGAGAGAAAGAAAGCCGGCGCGGCCGTTGGGGGATCGGCAACCATAAGCGAGCGACCATTCAAATCCGTCAACGTGTAAGCAAGCGTCCCACCAAGCTGACGCGGACCGGGTAACGCGCTGAAAACAAGAGCGAACTCACACGTCTTCGAGATCGTATTTGAGATTCTGATCGCGTAGTTGTCGGAGACAGATGTTGCATTGAACGGACTGTATCGTTTGCCGCTAACCACCGCAGTCGTGCCGTCAATCAAACCGCCACAAGTTGCACGAGCACAGGTTGGCAGAACTGCAGCCGCTGCAACTAAAAAGTAGAGCACTCGATTCATGCCGTCTCTCCGTTCATTTGCTCGCGTTGTTATTCGCGCATTGCTGGTTTGAGGGTGCCAAGCCGCAGCATGCCGTTCGTCCCATCGGGAACTTCGATGACAAACCGCGTCTTGGGATCCGTGGCCATGTCGACCAGCCACCGGCCGGGCCTCAGTCCCTGCGCCCCGAATCGTCCGGCGCGGTTGGTGAATATCTGGACGTGGCGCCCTTGCGACTGTCCTTCTTCGTAAGCATCACCGGTCAACAACGCTATCGGCTCCCCCTGTCCGTCGACCAGGGTGCCAATGGCGCTCACC
>JBNKUW010000284.1:0-1939 GCA_050298835.1 Marivivens sp. | reverse complement strand
GACCGGCTAAACCCCTGATCTTGTTAAGCGTGTACTCACTTGTCTTCCAACCTGTACAAAAATACAGGCAAGAAGACCTTGCACACGTTTGCAAAAGCGAGGAGATACATATCGGGATGTGAACAAATTGTGTCGTAGGTTTTAAATGACAGAGGTACAGACAATAGTCGAATCCGAACAGGCGGAACCCGAGACGCTTCACGGTCAAGTGAAGTGGTTCGATCCGTCCAAGGGTTTTGGTTTCGTGGTTTCCGATCAGGGCGGTCCGGATATTCTGCTGCATGCGAACGTGCTCAGAAATTTCGGGCAGAGCACTGTGGCAGATGGGTCCGGTATCACCGTCGTTGCACAGGTAACGCGGCGCGGGATCCAGGCGATCGAAGTGTTGCATATCGAACCGCCTTGCAACGGCGAACTGCCGGGCGAGGTCCTGACCGAAGACGAGATCGATCTGGCCAGTGCCGGTCCGCTGGAACCCGCGCGGGTGAAGTGGTTCGACAAGGGCAAGGGCTTCGGTTTCGCCAACGTGTTCGGGCGGCCGGAAGATGTGTTCATTCACATCGAAGTTCTGCGTCGCTCAGGCTTTGCGGATCTGCAACCCGGCGAAGCGGTCGGTCTCAGGGCCGTTGACGGCTCTCGCGGTCGTATGGCAGTTCTGATCTCGACATGGGACGCCGCACTTCACACCACCGATTGATTGGACGATCAGCGCTCTTCGCGCTGATTGTCCTTGGCCTGCTGCCCTCTGCAGTTCAGGCCTCAGAATGCGCGCCCGACCGGCTTGATATCCGTGGGCCCTGGGGCAGTGCCCGGTTCACCGTTGAAATTGCCGATACCAATGCCGAGCGCGAGCGCGGGCTGATGTTTCGTGAAAGCATCGGCGCCGCTCAGGGGATGCTCTTTGTCTATGACACGCCCGGCTCGCCCTCGTATTGGATGAAAAACACCCTGATCCCGCTCGACATGCTGTTCATCACCCCCGAGGGGCAGGTGCAATATGTCAAGGACAGCGCCCAGCCGGGCGACCTCAGCCCGGTGAACGGCGGCGACGGGGTGATTGCGGTGTTCGAGATCCGGGGCGGCATGGCCAAGCTCTTGGGTATCGGCCCGGGCGACGAGCTGCGCAGCCCGGCCTTTGACGCAAATTCCGCCCTTTGGCCCTGTGAGGCCCAATAGGTCTTTCCAATTCCGGATGCGCTCTGTATGAGGGCCGCGTCGGGGCGTGGCGCAGCCTGGTAGCGCGTCTGTTTTGGGTACAGAAGGTCGTGAGTTCGAATCTCGCCGCCCCGACCATTTTCCCGAGAATCTCTCCCCCGAAACGGGTCTTTTGCCTCCGGTCTGCCAAGGTGTTTGGATAAACCTATGGTTGCAAAGGGGTTTTCGCGGCCCATCACCATTCCGCCCGCCACAACCGGAATTTTGCCCGATTCTCGCGCGTTTTGCCCGACGGGCGCCGGTCGGGCGTTTCTGTTGCCTCTCTGCCGCTCTTCTTCGAAAGAAGAGCTGCGGCATGTATGCACAGGGGGGGATAAGGTGCCGTGACAGGAGGGAGCGCGAAACACCTGAAAAACTGTTCGGTTTTGTGATCCATCCACAAATCATCCACAGCATCGACTCGGAGGCGGTGGATACAAAGCCTGAGTCAAGAAAAAAACCTTCAAATTGTACGTTGACCGTTGCGCTCTCCTACGTCAATTTGTGCGGGCCGGTCAGGAAGTCACAACATATAGTGGCGCGTGGCGGGGCGGGATAGGTATCAGAAAAGCATAGAACCAATTAAGGTTCGCCCCCTTGCCAACAAGATATTGTGTTGGCCAGAGGAAGGCTTTGCCCTGTCACACCCCAATACTCTGATCCGCAAACAGGATTGGACCGTTTCGCGGGCGCGGCGGTCTGGGGCGCGAATAAAATGGAAGATGGGGCACAATGAAGATCGAAC
>JBNKUW010000283.1:0-1949 GCA_050298835.1 Marivivens sp. | reverse complement strand
ATTCGCGAACCGAACCGCACAAAACTTGTGGCCGTCCCGTTCGTAGTAAAACACGTGGCTTGGCGTCTCCGCTTTGATTGCTGTTGAAAGGGACACATCAGACACGGGCCGCATGTCGAACCCTGACATTAGATACGCCACATTATCGTTTCCGATGAAGAAAATCCCGTCATCAAACGAAGTGACGAGATTTGGCGCGAGGATGCCACGATTTCGCGACCCGCCCGAGAGATTGGAGAACGCGTTCTCATTCGCAAGGACGGTAGTTCCCCAAATCTCCACCGACTTTTCGCCGAAGAGGTACAGGTTTCCGCCGAATTCAAATCCACGCAGAATGATATCGTCGCGCGCCTCTGCGCTAGCCACATTCAATGCGCTGCGGGTTGACGGGTCCTGCAGGGCCGTCCATTCAAACCGCGAACCGTTCTTTTCAGTCAGAACTGCGTATCCGCCGACAAAGCAGACCGAACCGACATTCGTAAACGCCCCGCCCGTCACCGCCGAGACCGTTGATCCATCCCAAACGTAATAGTTTCCGCCAGCCGTCACGAGAACGTTGGTGGAATAACCGGCCATGGTCGTCTCTGCGTCGTCAGCAATGGTCCCTAGCGATGTGTGCCCCATGTCAGAGCCTATTTGATGCAGAGCGCCCCCAGAGACGGCGTAGAGCGCGCCGTTGACCGTTGTTATTGCTCGCCCGATCACGTCATTAAGATCGGCGAAAACCGTCATGCCCGGAACGCACTTCAAAACGAACCGATCCCCAAGCCGTTCGCGGTAGTAATTCACCAACCGCCCGGTGCTTGCTTGGATGTTGTCGCTATCCTGTCTGGACGCTCCGATGAAGTTAACTGTGGGCATTATAACGCCTCGCTAAGTCCATCATCTGTGGAAGGCACATCAATCAAGGCGCGCGGCATAGAACTTTCTGGGATTGTGAGATACGCCGCCTGAATTCCCCGGAACCAAGCGTCAGCGTCAAACGATCTTGGCGCAACATAATCAGCGCCGATACGATCCGCCAACATGTAAACTGTGCCCTCCTCAAACTCAGGAGAAAGCGGGAACGCGCTTGTCGTGGTAAGGTCGGCATGCGCCAAATTGACGCCGCGAAGCCTCCACCCATGGAGCATCATGTTGAGCGCTTCAATTCCGTTTGCGGCCTCGTCAGCCTGCAGGACTTCGTCAGATGCGGAAATTCCGACCTTCCGGAATGCTCGCGTCACAATGTCAAGCGCGGTCGTCACTTCTTCTCACCCTTAAGATTTGCCGGGCTGTCAGACCAACCCTTCGGGAGATTATCGCCATCGAACGTTTTCGAGATGACTTTTCCGTTTTCGATTTTGTATCCGCAAATTGCCATATCCTGACCCCTGTGGTTGTGACGGGGCCGTTAAGCCCCGCCGGTTTTCTTTAGGACGTGTGGCGATAGCCGCGACGCGGGTCGAGAACCTCGCGACCCCAGAGAACGTCAAAGCGCATGTTGTGCGCCAGCGTGTTGCCCTCGGTCCATTCGGATATCGACACCGTGACCTTGTTGCCGCGCTGCGTGGACGTCTTCAGGCCAGCATCGCCGGGGATGTCCAGCGGACGAGACACAAGCGTTACGCAAGCCGGATCAAGCACGAGAGACTGACGATAGGAAGAACCCCCGGTGCCAGACTTCACCGTGATTGCGGCGTTGTCTGCGGGGGCCGCATCTACCGTCTGGAACCCACCGGAAGTGATGATCGGTGGGGAGACGGTCAGCGCTGCGGGTCCGGTCGATGCACCAGAATCAGCGTCCGCCGTGACAGTGAACGTCTGGAGGCGTCCGGTCGATGCACGTGTTCCGGGGTGAACCGAATACACGCCCGCAATCGTGAACGTGTCGCCAGCCTTGAGAATGCCGGTGGTGGAGTTGGTCCAGCCATCGGTATTCAGGGTTTGCGTCCACGTGTCTTTTGCTG
>JBNKUW010000282.1:0-1972 GCA_050298835.1 Marivivens sp. | reverse complement strand
ATGTCGGCGATGTTCGTGGAGAGGGTATGTTGTGTGCCGTGGAATTTGTCGAGGACAAGGATGAACCGGCATTTTTCGATGCCTCGAAAAAGATCGGGCCTGCCGTTGCGGCTGCGCTTTTGAAGCGGGGCATCATAGCCCGCGCCATGCCGCAAGGCGACATACTCGGGTTTGCACCACCTCTTTGCCTGTCGCGTTCCGAAGCGGAAAAGATTGCTACGGAAACACGGGAATCAGTTAGAGAGGTTTTGGGATAATTAATAGTTGCACTCCGGGATTCTCAGGCCTGAGATCCAGGGCGTCAGCAGCGTCGCGATGACCGATTGATTGGTAATCGCTATCTGATTGGCTGCCTACAAGACATGACAATCTGTTATCTGCCAGTCTTGTGCAATCCAGCTGACCTGCTCCCCTGAATGTCCCCATTCATATGCTAGCCCTGTTCACGTTGTGGTCCATTTTAGACCGGGTTGCAAATTCGTTTGGTGTGAGCCCGTCGAGGCTCGTGTGTGGGCGGTGCAGATTGTAGTCGATGCGCCAGTCTTCGATGATCTCGCGGGCATGCCGGTAGCTGCGGAACAGATGCTCATTGAGGCACTCGTCACGCAATCGACCGTTGAACGATTCCACGAAGCCGTTCTGCATCGGTTTGCCGGGTGCGATGTAGTGCCATTCGACACTGCGGTCCTGCTGCCAGGCGAGCATGGCATTTGAGGTAAGTTCGGTGCCATTGTCGCTGACCACCATGCAGGGATAACCGCGCCGTTCTGCGATGGTGTCCAGTTCTCGAGCCACGCGTTCGCCCGAGAGCGAGTTGTCGACCACCGTTGCCAGACATTCGCGGCTGAAGTCGTCGATGACACAAAGAATACGGAAGCGCCGGCCGTCGACCAACGTGTCCGACACGAAGTCGAGAGACCATCTCTGGTTCGCATCCTGAGGGATCGCCATCGGTGCTCTTGTACCAAGAGCCCGTTTGCGGCCACCGCGTTTTCGGACTGTCAGTCGCTCTTCCTTGTAGATGCGGTAAAGCTTCTTCCAATTCACCTCGACACCCTCGCGCTTCAGCAGCAGATGCAAGCGGCGATAGCCGAACCGTCGCCTCTCGGATGACAACTCCCGCAGACGCTGTCGGAGCTCCTTGTCGTCCGGTCGAGTGGATATGTAGCGGTAGACACGCGGCGCCATGCCTACCAAGGCACATGCACGGCGCTGCGAGTAGCTCTTCTCTTCAATGGCCCAGTTCACGGCGTTTCTCCTCGAACCGGGCGTCAGAAGTTTTTTCGCAGCATCTCTTTCAGCGTCGCCACATCCATCATCTGCTCCGCCAGAAGTTTCTTGAGCTTGGCATTCTCTTCCTCCAGCGCCTTAAGACGCTTGGCATCAGATACTTCCATGCCGCCATACTTCTTGCGCCAAGTGTAGAATGTCGCATCCGAAATGCCATGCTTGCGGCACAACTCACCCGGCGAAATACCTGCCTGATGTTCCTTCAAAATTCCGATGATCTGTTCTTCCGAGAACCGTGATCGCTTCATTGCCTATCTCCTTCTTCGAGGAACAGGCTAACCCATAAGCGGGGACATTTAGCGGGAGCAGGTCACAGCCAATTTGGATTTCGGGCGGTTTGAATGAAGCCGTTCTCCCACGGTGACATGGTTCGATACGGACCGCGCTGACGAAATCCGCTTCGGTCCAATTACGGGCGGTTCAAACAGTTCGTTTGAATCCAGCTTACGACCGGCGAGAAACCGTTTCCAGCAAACTGAATACCGGAGAAAGAAGCCTTCGGTTCCCCTACGGTTTCCTGTGCGCCCCGCTACGAAATAAAGCGAAACCGCACGATCCGAAACGAAACAGTACGAAGACTGCGCCCGCATGACCGAGCTTAAATATCGCATTCTCTGGAAAGTCGTTCTGTTTCGCCGCTAATCGTGCCGGCATTTGACAGCGCAACTCCACGCTTGCCAAG
>JBNKUW010000281.1:0-1982 GCA_050298835.1 Marivivens sp. | reverse complement strand
GCGGGCATCGGGATGGCGTGTGTTGGGCCGACAGGTGCTGTCAGTCTAACCCTAACTCGTCTCCACTTGGCAAAGGCGCCCCTACCCCGAGGACCATTCAGGTCATGAGTGACTGCCACTCGGCCAATGCGGCAAAGCGGCGAGCTTTGTAGGTTTGGCGGCTGATGAGGTGGCGTTCAGAGTTGAAATGATTGTAGACGCTGGCGTGAACGGAGGCGAATTTCTGCAAGGTCTTCATCCGCCTGAACCGCTGCATGACTCGCTCTCGCCTGTGTAGAGGTAAGTGTGCGTTTTCGACCCTGTTATTTTCCCACCTCCCCATTATTTGGCGATCTGAAATGCCCAGTTCCTTGAGTGCCGCAGGATAGGATTTGAGACCGTCGGTCACGATTTCGACCGGGCTGCCATGTTGCCTTAAGGTCTTCTTGACGAACCGCAGTGCAGCCTTTTTATCCCGCTTTTTCGTGACATAGGTCTCCAGGACTTCTCCTTCATGATCGACGGCGCGCCACAAGTAATGTGTCTCACCGTTGATCTTCACGAACACTTCATCGACGTTCCAACGCCACTGGGTGAAGCCCTTCATCCGACTGATCCGCTGCCGCTTGATGTCCGCCGCGAACATCGGGCCAAACCGGTTCCACCGCGCGACCCGCAGCCATGCCGGGGGCATGGCGAGGATCAAGCCCGCACGGTCTCGTGGCAAACATCTACGCCCCGTTCGAAGAGTAGATCCTCCACGTTCCGCAGCGACAGCGGGAAACGCACGTTGAGCATCACAGCCATTCGAATAATATCAGGTGACGAATGAAAGTAGGCGAACGGATTCTTCGGCTTGCTCATCCGTGACGGCTAGCAACCTAGACGTCGGGTCGCCATCTTTTTGACAAGACCCTATTTTACTCTCCATCGTCTTTGCGATGCTCACTCCCTGCAACCATTTCTAAGAAATATGCAACCAATCTCATTGATAAAAATATCAATGCGGCAATCAATAGAATTCCTTGTATTGTTGACGAGCCCCACACTGCCGAAAAGCCTTCACGGACGCCGATCGTGATACATAATGCGATTAGCACTGCTGGCGCGACTAAGCTCCAAAACCTAAGTTTTTTGCTAGTTTCTCGAAACGAATCACCTGACATAACTAATTGTCCGCGCTAAGAGTAATCTCAATCTTCACGCTATAGGCCTCAAAACGGAGCCGTTGACAACGGTGGCTTTCCGTTCGGACAAGAAATTTCTCCGTCGCGACAACTACGGACCAACAAGGATTGGCGCATATAATCAGCTGATTTTAGGCGCTTTTCAGGCCCGTCTCTCCACCCCGCGACATACCAAGTTCCGCGCGCGAGACGGAAATACGGAAACTGCGGAAACGTTCGTCGAGCTCAGAACACACCAGCACCGGCAAAACGGTACCACGCGAAAGGCGCGCAGAGAAAACCGGCCGATTGGGCCAGAATTCTCTCCAAATGGTGCTCTCTGTGGTAGCGGATAACAGCCCAAACCCCGCAGAACTGCGCGGTTTTCGGGTCCAGCTTCTCACATGTCAGGAATAGGCAAGACTAGGTGGCGGAGCGGGTGGGATTCGAACCCTCGATACGCTTTTGGCGTATACACACTTTCCAGGCGTGCGCCTTCGACCACTCGGCCACCGCTCCGCATTCTTGTTTGCACTACCGCTTCGCTGCTTGAGCGCAAGGCCACTCATGCGACAACAGACGGCCTCAAGTAGCGCAAAGCGCGGTAGGCCAACAAGAACGCGCGCCTCTAGCCATGAAACGGTCATTCCGCAAGGCGTGTTGTGGGATGGAGTTTGACCAGGGCATGGGACGACTCGCGAGACTGTGCTATCGACACGTCGACGGAGACGCTGCGCGGTTAGGCATACCCTGCGAACGGCTCCGTCTGAGCCCCTTTCCGCCCCCGAAAACGCGTGGAAAGGGGCTTTTGATTTGAGCAGCGTCGTGCCACCTTCC
>JBNKUW010000280.1:0-2007 GCA_050298835.1 Marivivens sp. | reverse complement strand
TTTCCTGACCAATGCAACGCGCGGAATTTCGGCAGCCAGCTTTGTCGGGGTGGCCGACCTTACCAATGCGCTCAACGACATCACGTCGTTCTCCCGAAACCAAGCCACAACATATTGGATTCTTTTGATCTTCTATGTTTTGGTCGTCATGATCGTGGTGCGCCTCAGCCGAAGGCTACGTGCGAGCATCGAGCGGCTGGAACCGAAAGGCTGACGCGGTGATTGGACCATTCTCAAATGATTTGCCGCTGCGCATTGCCGACGGTTTGCTGGTCAACTTCGAGATCGCGATCTCTGCCCTGGTGATCGGTCTGGTAAGTGGTGGACTTCTGGCCTTACTGAGTCAAGTCCGAAATCCGGTGGTGAGATGGGGTATCGAGTCATCCATCTCGATCCTGCGGGCCACTCCGGTGTTCATTGCAATGTTCTTCCTCGCGGGCGTTCTGCGCCCTCACTATTCGGCACTTGAAACCTATTTCGCCGACCCCAAGATCATGTTCGTGACCCTGGCATGCCTGCCCTACATTACCTCCTATGCCTATGATCAGGTCAGCGAAGCCTTGGCGCAGTGGCGGCGAGGGGCGCATCGCGCGGCAATGTTGCTGATCCCAAACATGGCCCGGTCCTTTCAAATCCTCGTTTCAGCATCCTGCTTTGGAGCGGCAATCGGTGTGAACGAGGCCATGAGTGTCATTCTGTCCGAAGCAGAGCTGCTTGGCGGCTCGGTCTGGCGGTTCGTGTTATATGCGCTGACAGTGCTGGTATTTTTCGGTTTGATGCAGACCGTAGTCGCCTCGTCCCGCCTGCTGCACAGGCTGGTAACAGCCCGCTTCTCAGACGCTCATCAGACAGGCTAGGTGACCCCCGTTCAATCAAGGTCATTGGGCCGGGTTCAACTCTCGGAACCCATTTCGGCGAGAACTGCCCGTGCGACCGGGTCGTCCGGGAAGTCTTTCAAAATTTTGCGATACAGTGCGATCGCCCCCTCATCATCCCCTGCCGTGCGCTTCTCGAACGCATGACGGCTGATTTCGGCGAGTTGCAGGATCTCGTCCGTCGGCTCATATTCCGCCCCTTGACCAAGCGCACCCAGCAACTCGTAGACTGTGATGCTTGCACGCCGTCCCTTGACCCGGACATCCCCGATCGGTCGGACACAGAGACTGTCGCCCGCTTCCTTGTAAACAGAGTGGCTGAGACAGATGTTGGTTCCGTAGGCTTTGTTCAGCTCCTCCAGACGTGAGGCGATGTTCACGCCATCACCAAGCACCGTATAGCTCATCCGTTCGGACGAACCGACGTTCCCGACGATCACCGCATCGCTATGGATACCGATCCTTACGTTGAGCGGTTTGCCCCCGCCAGCCAGCACCTCAGCATTCAACGCGTCCACCGCGCGCTGGATATGCAGCGCCGCCATACAAGCCCGCCGGGCATGGTCCTCCATGATGGTGGGAGCCCCCCAGAACGCCATGACGCCATCGCCAATAAATTTGTCGATCGTGCCCGCTTCACGATTCACCGATTTTGTCGCGATGTTCAGATAGTCTGAAATCCTTTGAACCAGTTCTTTGGACGGGATTCTTTCGGAGAGGTCGGAAAACCCTTCGATGTCCGAGAAAAAAATCGTCAGAAACCGGCTGCTACCGCCAATTTCCAGTTTCTGTTCGGACTGGAGCAAGTCCCTGACCAAGCTTACCGGTACAAACGACGCGAAGGACCGGATCGCGGTGTCCAGCGTTTCGACCGCGCGGGATAGCATCGCAATTTCCCGCACACGTGTATTAGGCAGATCGATTATTGTTTCCTGCCGAAGGTCGCGGATGTTTTCCACGCTGCTCGCCAACCGTTCAAGCGGTGTCGATAATTTCTGGGCCAGCAGCCAAATGATCAGGATCTGCAGGCAAGTAGCCCCAAGGCCCAACAACAGCATCCTGCGGTTATTGCTCTTTATTTCAGCGTTGAAGTCGTCCATCGGCGCGATGACGAAGATCTGCCAGAGATCGG
>JBNKUW010000279.1:0-2009 GCA_050298835.1 Marivivens sp. | reverse complement strand
GAAAAATGGGTAGGAATATCAGCCCGCATTGTCGCTTTGCGCTCTCCAGTCAGGATCCGAAGGTCTTCATGGGAAGCTGTTCGCGTGTCCTGAATCCTTGGGGCAATCGGATCGACATGGAGTCCGACGGATCGACGCATTCGAGTCAGTATTTGTCCTTTTTCCATTGCTGGCGTTCCAGCGGTGTATCGAGGCGCTATGCTTTGGCTACAGACTGAACCAATTCGAATTTTGGCTTACAGGGGTATTTCAACTTGACAATCCAGCGATTGGTTAAGTCATGAAAAAGATCTTTTCGAAAATGTAACAGCAAAGGAGTAGTTTGAGAAATGAGCAAACTCGCAAGATTAGGGACAATCGTTTTTCCCGCAGTAGTCCTGGGTCTCCTGTCGGGAAGCGCGATTGTTTCTGTCGCAACTGCCCAGGAAGCGGACAAGTACGCGACTGCGAAAGAACTGGGCCTGATGGAAGGCTTCCCACCACCGCCCGACAAGCAGGTCACCAAAGCCAACGCGCTACAGAACCCGCCGTATAACCGCTGGGCCTACCAGCATATGCGGATGTTCTATCCCACGGCAAATGTTCCCGCCGCCGACAAGCCGGCACCGCTCGGCAAGACGATCGACTGGAGAATGGAGGACGGCGTCAAGATCGAGGAACCGGGTACCGGCGCAACGAAGAGCATGACCGACTGGTTGAAGGAGACATGGACCGATGCCATCGTCGTGATCCGCGGTGACCAGATCGTCTATGAGAATTACTTCAACGGCATGAACCCGAACCAGCCGCATCAGATGATGTCCGCAACCAAATCGTTCGGCGGCCTTCTCGGGCTCATTGCTGTCGCGAAGGGCAAGCTAGGGGAGAGCGATCCGGTCGCGCAATACGTGCCCGAACTCGCGGTGGAAGGTGGCGCCTTCGCGGATGCGACCTTCGGCCAGGTCCTCGACATGACCAACTCCATGGACTTCACCGAGGTTTACGACGATCCCAAGTCGGGCATCATGACCTACGTGGCTGTACTGGGTTGGAAGCCAAAATTGGAGGGCGTCGAATATCCTGACAGCCTGTACGATTACCTTGCGACCCTTAAAACAGATGAAGCGCACAAGGACGGCGAAATCTTCCACTACCAGACGCCCAAGACCGACGTGGTCAACTGGGTGACCAACCGTGTGAACAACGCATCATTCCAGGAAGCGCTGTACGACGAGGTCTGGTCGAAGATCGGCACTGAGGGAGAGACCTATGTGCTTCTCGACAACAACGCCACGCTCGTCGCTGGCGGCGGCCTGAACGCCACGCCGTACAATCTTACCCGCTTCGCAATGATGATGCTCAACAACGGCAAGTTCAACGGCAGGCAGGTCATACCGGCATCGGTTGTCGACACGATCGCCGAGGGTGGCAGCATCGAAGCATTCGACAACGGACCGAACTCCGATGACGTTGTCTACAAGAAGGGCGAATGGAGCTACCGCGGACAGTGGTGGGTCAAGCATACCCCGGGAATGGAAGCGTTCATGGCGGTTGGGGTCCACGGCCAGTGGATCTACATCGACCGGAATCACGACATCGCCATTGTCAAACTGAGCTCGATGCCAGTTTCCGCGAGCGATTACATGGATGGTTACAACCTGCAGGGCCTCTACGGAATCGTCAGATATCTGAGCCAGTGAGCGGCGTCCATCTGGGTAACGCCGATACATAATTGAAATGTGACCGCAAAGACGGGAATTTGAAGAGGCTCTCATGGCAAGGCATGCCGACCCTCTTCGGTCAGGACATTGCTTTGACGCCTGAAGATCTGAAAGCGGTCAATGTCGACGTGGTAGTGATCGGTGCTTTTACGGGTACCGGCATGCGCGGCGCATCTGCGGGACCGAACCCAGGTGAACCATCGTATCTGGTCCCTTAAAGAAGCGGACCTTGCACCGGAGGAACGCAAGGCCATACGACACATCGAGGCCGATGGGCCGGTCTATTCACGCACCGAAAAACAAAAACGG
>JBNKUW010000278.1:0-2028 GCA_050298835.1 Marivivens sp. | reverse complement strand
TCGCCATGAAGGAAGCGCCGAAAATCGTGTCCGGACGGGTCGTGTAGACCTCCAGTTCACTTGTTCCTTCAGGCGCCGTCGTGCCGTCAAGCGCCCAGCGCAGCAGCAGTCCCTCCGACTTGCCGATCCAGTTTTTCTGCATCAGACGGACTTTTTCGGGCCAATCTTTCAAACCATCAATCGCGTCGAGCAGCTCTTCGGAATAATCGCTGATCTTAAAGAACCATTGCGTCAGTTCTTTACGTTCCACCAATGCACCGGAACGCCAGCCGCGGCCGTTTTCGACTTGCTCGTTCGCCAGAACGGTCATGTCGACAGGGTCCCAGTTGACGACAGCATTTTTGCGATAGATCAGCCCAGCCTCGAGAAAATCGAGGAACAGCGCCTGTTGCTGGCCGTAATAGTCGGGATCGCAGGTGGCGAATTCACGGGTCCAGTCGAGGCTGAATCCGAGCGGCTTCATCTGCGCCTTCATTTGCGCGATATTTTGATAGGTCCAGGTGCCGGGGTGCGTATTGTTGTCCATCGCGGCATTTTCGGCGGGCATGCCAAACGCATCCCAGCCCATCGGATGCAGCACATTAAACCCGGCGGACGACTTATACCGCGCGACCACGTCACCCATCGTATAATTGCGCACATGACCAATATGGATTCGGCCCGAGGGATAGGGGAACATCTCTAGGACATAGAACTTATCCTTCGACTCTTCGCGTTCAGCTTTGAAAACCTGCGAATCGTCCCAGGCTTTTTGCCATTTTGGTTCAGCGACTCGGGCGTTATATCGTGACATTCTGTAATTTTCCGTTACCCAGCCGGGCGCCAGAGAGCCCGCGTTTAATCCCTATTAACCAGAATCCCCATTTAGACAGTGAAATAAGGCATACCGGTGCGAATTTCCTGCTACCTAACGGGTTGTTATAAAGCGCTCAAGGACTTTCAGCGCGGGTCCTTGTGTCATGAGTGTGACATCTGTGCACCAGTTGGCAAAACATCGCTTCATTTGATTTGGGATCGCTTGACCAAAACGTCTTGTTGCGCGAAACCAACGTCACGCCTTACTGGGCAACCGGTCATAGGTGAATCTTTTAACTAACGAGGGAAAACGAATGAAAAACGTTCTTCTTACAACGACGGCTCTGGTTGCCTTTGCGGGTTCCGCATTTGCGGCGTCGCATCAGGGCATCAGCTTCAGCGGTTCTGCTGACCTGAAATATAACGATCTGGACGGTTTCGGCTACGGTGCTGACCTGGACGTGACCGGAATGACGGATCTGGGTAACGGTATCACCGTTAGCCTGACCTATGGTATTGCGCTGGATTCCAACGATTCACCGACATTAGGCAATGCCAATCTGACTGGCGACGCGTTCCCGACGCTGACAATCGAAAGCATGTACGGCACGCTGTCCTATGGTAACGACCCGGAAATGGCGAATGACCATTTCTCCAGCACCGATGGTGTTGATATGGGCTTCAACGACAAAGATGATTTCGAAGATCTGCTGTCTCTCTACAACACAAATTCTGGCGGCGTTGCAATTGACGATGTTGCAACATTGCGCTTTGACGGTTCCTACGGTGGCGTTGACTTCTCCGTATCCGGTGTTGACATGACGCAGCTGGGTGTTGGCGTTGACGATCTGTTTGCTCCCTCCTACACCGGCGGCGATTTTGAATACATTCAGATCGGTGTTTCCGGTACAATCGGAAGCTTTGACTTCGGTGCAGCCTATGATGTGGATAATGGCGGCTTTGGTGTGAATGTTGGAACTAGCTTCGGCGCGTTCTCCGTTGATGCTTCTTACGTCGACACGGGTACCGCATTCCAACCATCGTTGTTTGGTACCTTGGGTAGCGCTACGATTTCTGACTTCTTCTACGAGTACGGAACTGCGTATGGTATCCAGTTGGGTTATGACATCAACGCGATGATCAGTGTTGGCGCTTACTATGCGCACAATGAACCTGAATCCGCTGCAGCAGCCTACGACAACTACGGCGTTTCGCTGTCCTACAACAATGGCC
>JBNKUW010000277.1:0-2031 GCA_050298835.1 Marivivens sp. | reverse complement strand
CTGAACCGGATCCGCCGTTTATTCATTGACCGATCGTTTAACATATGCAACATATTGCTTATCGGCCAAGGGGAGGAGCGCCGTCAATGACTGAATCGGTTCTTGTCAAAGATTCCGGCAACTGGGTTGAGCTTACGCTCAACCGTCCAGAGAAGCTCAACAGCTTTAATCCAGAAATGCACCTCGCCCTGCGTGATGCGTTCGAGAACGCGCAGGATCAGGGCAAACGTGCGGTTCTGTTGACAGGTGCAGGACGTGCGTTTTGCGCGGGCCAAGACCTCGGAGATCGCGACCCGCGTACGATGGACGGTCCACCTGATTTGGGTGCGACGGTCCGGAACTACTGGGCTCCACTCGTTCGGCTAATCCGGAATTTTCCGGCACCTGTCATCTGTGCTGTAAACGGTGTGGCAGCCGGTGCAGGATCGTCCGTCGCCATCAACTGCGACATTGTTTTGGCGTCTGAAAGTGCCAAATTCATTCAGTCATTTGGCAAGGTCGGCCTGATCCCCGACACAGGAGGGAGCTGGCAGCTTACCCGTTTGATCGGAGAGGCACGCGCCAAGGCACTCTCTATGACGGCAGAGCCGTTGCCTGCACAAACTGCCGCCGATTGGGGGCTGATTTGGAAGTGCTTCCCCGATGATCAACTCATGGACGAATCCCGCAAGCTGGCAGAGCGTTTGGCGAACGGGCCGACGTTTGGTTACGCGCAGACGAAAAGAGCCATCGACGCAGCACAAACCAATAGCCTGTCAGACCAGCTCGACCTCGAAGCAGAACTGATGCGTGCATGCGGCCATAGCGCCGATTATGCCGAAGGCGTCTCTGCCTTCCTCGACAAACGACAGCCGGAGTTTTCGGGCAAATGACACCCCAACAACGCGCAGAAAAAGCCGCCAAGGCAATGATGGTCGGGGACCACGCCGCGCGATGGTTTGGGATGTCACTTGATCATGTCGGCGAAGGCACTGCAAAGATGTCGATGACCGTCGAAAAACACCACTGTAACGGCCACGGGATTTGCCACGGCGGGGTGTCATTTGCCTTTGCAGACACTGCCTTTGCCTATGCTTGCAACAGCCGGAATCAAGTCACCGTCGCCCAGCACAACGTCATTTCCTATATTGCGCCCGCCCAATTGGGCGACGTGCTTACGGCACATGCTGTCGAAGTTAAAGCAGGCCGTTCTGGCATATACGACGTTAAGGTTATCAATCAGAGCGGCACGGTCATCGCAGAGTTCCGCGGATTTTCCCGCACAATCAAAGGCACCCTTTTTGAGGAGGACGAGTAAATGCGTGACCTTACCCCCGCAAGAGAGACACTCGACCCGATCGAAATTGCCAGCCGCGACGAGATTGTAGCACTGCAACTAGACCGGCTAAAATGGAGCCTGCGACACGCCTATGAGAACGTCCCGATGTATCGGAAGCGGTTCGACGAAGCCGGCGTGCATCCCGACGATCTGAAATCCCTGTCAGACCTTGCTAAGTTTCCATTCACCACGAAATCGGACTTACGGGACAATTACCCGTTCGGCCTTTTTGCGGTACCGCAGGACCAGATCATCCGCCTGCACGCGTCATCCGGCACCACAGGTAAACCTACCGTCGTTGGCTACACAAAAAAGGACATCGACACTTGGTCCGACCTCGTCGCGCGGTCCATGCGCGCCAGCGGTACACGCCCTGGGGACAAGGTACACGTCGCTTACGGATACGGCCTCTTTACCGGCGGTCTGGGCGCCCACTACGGCGCTGAACGGCTGGGTTGCACCGTTATCCCCGTGTCTGGCGGGATGACCGAACGCCAAGTCATGCTGATCGAGGATTTCAAACCGCAGACCATTATGGTCACGCCAAGCTACATGCTCAACATCCTCGAACAATACCAGCGCGAAGGCCGTCACAGCGAAACTGATGACAATGGCGGTGAGGATCAGCGCCTGCGGCAGCGGATCGGCAGGCAGGCTCGCCAATACTGTTTCCCCTTCCGGAATGATGGGTGCTCCGCCCTTGCGTAAACCGC
>JBNKUW010000276.1:0-2046 GCA_050298835.1 Marivivens sp. | reverse complement strand
AACTGCGTTGGCGTTTTTACTCTCTGACTGGAGGCGCTGGGCCTGAGCAATTGCTCCGGCAACAGGTGTGCGCATTTCGTGGGCGGCATTTGAGGCAAAGTCCCGTTCGGCTTCAAAACCTTTTCTGATCCGCTCCATCAGGCTGTTGGCGCTGTCCACCACAGAAAAAAGTTCTCTTGGTAAACGGCTTGAGGACAGTGGGCGCAGATCGTCGGGACCTCTTGTTTCCAATTCTTCGTTCAGGGTCTGCACAGGGCGCAATCCACGACGGACAGCCAGATAGATGCCCAAAAGCGTCAATGGCACAACCACGAGCAGTGGTATTGTCAGGGCCATCAATGAATCCACGGCAATTTCCTGTCGTGCGTCCAATGGGCGACCGCCCTGATGGTCATGGGAACGGAAAATGGTAATTTTTTCGCCCGTGCAAACGGGATCAAAGCGATGTTCCCTGACCGGTCGTGACACTGCCTACTCCAAGCAGTCGGTCGCGATAATTTCAGATAGATGCCCCGCACCAACGGGCAGGATGGCCAATTTCGGTGCAATTAGGCGCGTCCAGTGGTCACGAATACGCTCGAAAACCCCTTATTTGTGCAAATTTGCTGGTATCTGATCGGGTTTCATCGCAAAAGCACCCTGCGTGAAACATTTGTAACAAACGGAGACTCTCCCGTTGCTCGATCTCAGCCACATCCGTGACGTTCTTTCCGAACATTATGACCTCGCTCCGTCGCCTGAACTGGCCGCGTCGATGCAGGAAATCTATGACCGAATGGATCGGGTTGTCACGCCTGCCGATTGGGCGATCTACGCGCCCTACGTCAAAGCCATCAATGATCTCAAGAAAGAGCGCAACGCGGTCATTCTGGGTCACAACTACATGACCCCCGAGATTTTCCACGGGGTTTCCGATTTTGTGGGTGACAGTCTTCAGTTGGCGATCAAGGCAACCGAGGTGGATGCAGACGTGATCGTTCAGGCCGGCGTGCATTTCATGGCAGAAACGTCGAAAATCCTTAGTCCTGAAAAGACTGTTCTGATGCCCGATATGGCGGCAGGGTGTTCGCTGGCTGAAAGCATCACCGCCGAAGGTATCGAAGAGATGCGCGCCAAATATCCGGGTGCGCCTGTGGTGTCATATGTGAACACCACCGCCGAGGTCAAAGCCGCGTCCGACATCTGTTGCACTTCATCCAACGCGGTTCAGATTGTGGACGCGATGGATGCTGACACCGTCATTATGACCCCGGATCAATATCTGGCGCAGAACGTCGCCAATGAATCTGTCAAAAATGTCGTGTTTTGGCCCGGCTCCTGCATTGTGCACGAACAATATACCGCGAAGGATCTTCGTGACTTCCGCGAATGGAATCCTGATACACGACTGATCGCGCACCCTGAATGCCCGCCTGACGTCGTTGCCGAAGCTGATTTTTCAGGCTCGACCAGCGGGATCATCAAGTATGTGACAGATGAGAAGCCCGAAAAGGCAATGCTCATCACAGAGTGCTCAATGGCATCGAATATTGCGGATGAATTGCCCGAGGTCGATTTCATCGGACCGTGCAATATGTGCCCGTACATGAAAAAGATCACGTTGGAGAAAATTCTCTACGCGCTCCATACAATGGAAGGTCAGGTCGAAGTTGACGCAGAGGTTGCAGAAAAGGCTCGCCTGTCGGTGCAGCGTATGATCGACCTGTCGCGCAAATTGGGTCTGTAATCTGCAAATGCAAGAAATCAAAACTGATCGTATCATCATCGTAGGTGCAGGCCTTGGTGCTTTGTACGCGGCGCTCAAACTCGCACCGAGATCTGTTGTCATGATTTCCCCGGAAAAGTTGGGGGAAGGGGCAAGCTCTGCTTGGGCACAAGGCGGCGTCGCCGCGGCAATGGACGATCATGACAGCCCGGCAAACCATGCCAAAGACACCGTAAAGGCAGGTGCCGGAACCGTTGATCCTATCGTCGCCGAACGGGTCACACGTGAAGCACGAGAGCACATCCTTGATCTCACAAGCCTTGGGACGCCGTTTGATCGCA
>JBNKUW010000275.1:0-2072 GCA_050298835.1 Marivivens sp. | reverse complement strand
GATTTCTTCAACCGGAGCTTCGTGATGTTCTGCCGATACAGTCTGGGTCAGCGGTGCCGACATGGTGCGACGCGGCAGCGGGGTTTCGCTAAGACCTTCGGACGCATCGATACCCGTCGCCACGACGGACACGCGCATTTTGCCTTCCATATCCGGATCGAGGGTCGAACCGACGATGATGTTCGCATCGGGATCGACTTTTTCGCGGATTTTGTTGGCTGCCTCGTCCAGTTCGAACAGGGTCAGGTCGTAGCCACCAGTGATGTTGATAAGAACACCACGTGCGCCTTCGAGGCTGATTTCGTCCAGAAGCGGGTTTGCAATCGCCTGTTCGGCGGCTTCGACGGCACGATCTTCGCCATCTGCCTCGCCGGTACCCATCATCGCTTTGCCCATTTCGTCCATGACGGAGCGGACGTCAGCAAAGTCGAGGTTGATAAGACCCGGGCGGACCATCAGGTCAGTCACGCCTTTAACACCTTGATACAGAACGTCGTCTGCCATCGCGAAGGCTTCGGTAAAGGTGGTTTTTTCGGTCGCCAGACGGAACAGGTTCTGGTTCGGAATGATGATGAGCGTATCAACAACCTTTTGCAGGGCTTCAACACCTGCTTCGGCCTGTTTCATCCGCTTGCCGCCTTCGAACTGGAACGGCTTGGTCACAACACCAACGGTCAGAACGCCAAGCTCGCGTGCGGCTTGAGCGATGATCGGTGCAGCGCCGGTTCCGGTGCCGCCGCCCATACCAGCGGTGATAAAGCACATGTGTGCGCCCGCCAGATGATCGACGATTTGTTCGATGCTTTCTTCGGCAGCCGCCGAACCAACCGAGGGACGTGCGCCAGCGCCCAGACCTTCGGTCACTTTGATACCCATCTGAACTTTGGAGCCCGCACGGGACTGTTGCAGCGCCTGAGCGTCGGTGTTCGCAACAACGAACTCCACACCTTCGAGCTGCTTTTCGATCATGTTGTTGACTGCGTTACCGCCAGCGCCACCAACACCGAAAACCGTGATCCGGGGCTTCAATTCTTCGTTCCCGGGCATGGAAAGATTCAATGCCATACTCTGTCCGCCTGTATGTTTCGGGCCCGTCCCATCGGGCGCTCTTTACTAATTACCCACTAATCTAACGTGCCAAATTCGCAACGTCACGGAAAAAACGCAGAAAACCCGCAAAATGTCGCGGATTTTCAGGGTCAGAGCGCTGGATATCGGTGAATCGGCAAAATCTTGCGTATTACCAGTTGTCCTTAAACCATTTCAGGGCACGACGGAGCGATCTGGAGGGATAACTGTCCATCGGGACATCGAAATCCCACCACTCGTCCTGCGGGTGCGCCGCGAACAGTGACAACCCTACGGCGGCCGCAAATGCCGGCCCTGTCGCCGCCTGCGGAAGACCGGATACACGCATCGGGCGGCCAAGACGAACTTGCTGACCAAGGATACGGCTTGCCAACCCGTCAAGACCCGGAATCTGGCTTGCGCCACCGGTCAGAACGATCTGCTGGTTTGGCAAGTATTCGAACCCTGCAGCGTCCAGACGGCTCCGGACATCTTCGAGGATTTCTTCGACACGCGGACGCATGATCCCGATCAGTTCAGCACGTGTGACAGAGCGGCAGTCGCGCTCCCAATCACCCGTGTTTCCGCCCAGATCGATCTGTTCGCGGTCATCCTTACCAGTCGCAATCACGCCGCCATGGACGGTCTTGATGCGTTCGGCCACGGCGTGGGGAACTTGCAGCCCCATAGAGATATCTTGCGTCACGTGATAGCCGCCCAAGCGAACGCTGTCGGCGTAAATCATGTGCTTCTTCATAAAGATCGACACACCGGTGGCCCCTGCCCCCATGTCGATACAAGCGGCACCCAGTTGCTGTTCGTCTTCGACAAGCGCGGATACGCCAGAAACATAGGCCGAGGATGCAATACCGGCGAGCTCCAGATCGCAGCGACGAATGCAGTGGAACAGGTTCTGCAATGCCGAACCTTCGACGGTCAACAGATGCAAATCCGTGGATAGCATATTGCCCGCATGACCACGCGGATCGGTCATGCCTTGACGA
>JBNKUW010000274.1:0-2073 GCA_050298835.1 Marivivens sp. | reverse complement strand
CACCAGCGGCGCCATGGCCTCCATCAACTCGCGACAATAGCCGGTACAATCCTCATTGAACAATCGCGATTCGAAGCCGCGGTCGCCATCCATCGTTCGCGCAACGATGCCCTTGTAGCGGAGATAACCGGCACCTTCGTCATCGGCGGCCCCGACGGCGACGCTGGCCTGACGGGCCGCAAGATCATCGTCGATACCTATGGCGGCGCCGCGCCTCATGGCGGCGGAGCCTTCTCTGGCAAGGACCCCACCAAGGTGGACCGCTCGGCAGCTTACGCGGCGCGGTATCTCGCCAAGAACGTCGTCGCGGCGGGCATGGCGCAACGGTGCCTGATCCAGTTGTCCTATGCCATCGGTGTGTCGAAACCGCTCTCGATCTATGTCGATACCTTCGGCACCGGCGAAGTGTCGGAGGCGGAGATCGAAAAGTCCATCCGCGCCACCATGGACCTCTCCCCGCGCGGCATCCGCGAGCAGTTGCAGATGAACCGCCCGATCTACCAGCGCACGGCCGCCTACGGTCATTTCGGCCGCGCGCCGGAGGAAGACGGCGGGTTCTCGTGGGAGAGGACGGACATCGCGGATGCCCTGAAGGCCGCAGTCTGACAGTTGTTGCACAAGTCAGATTCTGACTGGTGCTCCCCTTTTCCCTAGCGGAACTACACTCATACCACTTTCAGAGTGATGTGCTTCCCAACGCGTCCTCGGCCGCTGTCAGAGTTTCCGACCTTCGATCAGGTGCACGGGCTGGTGTCGTGAGCTGATTTCATCAGGTCCGCCGGGACCTTGTGCCCGATGGCGCTGTGCGGTCGTACCTCTCCCAGCCAAAAACAAAGTGGAAAACTCCAGCTTCAAACGATCCAGTTTTCAGGGGTCACATCAGCAAAGTGAATCCCGTGCGTTAGAAGCAACAAGACCCACCAACACCCGGCAGGTCTTGTCTTCGCAGTTCTAGTGAAGGGGGTTATCGCCAATAAGTTATGGAAATGAGACGTTTGCGCAAGTTCAAACTGCGCCCGTTGACAAATTGACACTCACCATTCGCAAGCAAATCATACGGGGCGACGGCGAGATGCTGGCAGACGTGGAGGAGATGCTAGTGGCGGGGTGCGTCGAACTTCCGTCCGAATTGCCCACCAAACGCGCGCTCTTCTCATCGGGTTGCCCGCGCTTCGCTCGCAGTGCTGTCGCGGGAGATCAAACTTCAAACCGTAAGCCCAAGGGGTTAATCGCCTTCTTCGCCAACCTTCGAAATGAACCAAGGCGATCGATCGAGTTCGACGATGACAACACGTCGCCTCGAACGATTGTAGTCAAGGACCGGGGGCCTAAGAAAAAGCAGCCGACGACAACCACAAGCGTTGGAAAATGGGAAAGGCTTGGCGAGTTGGGCATCACCGCTGAGAATTTCGGGGATCAGAGCCAGGAGTTTCGAGATCAGGTCGGTGAATATTTGTCCGACCACAGCCCCAACGATGATTGGTCCGGGTTTCAGCCAAGACGATAACGTCAATGCCTAAAAAGTGTATTTCGGAGGCTACTGTAGCGCGTTAGCGGATGACAGGAACTCCACAGTTTCCTGTGTGGACGGCTCCTGCGAAGCGGGACATTTTCCAGTGTTGGTCTTTTGCTAAAAGCGGCCCTATACCCGACCTGTATACGCGATGCATTTGGCCGCTGACTATGGTGTGTTCCGCAACCGTTTCCCATTCTGCGCATCGGAGACGGTTGGTCTGAGACATTGCATGGGGTATCTTGATCGCTGGGGTGTCCCCCAACAAAAATTTTCGGGTGTTGCTGTTCAGGTGTTCTTTTCGCTATTGTCAGTCATGCAACTCATGATTGGCATTCCTTTTCGCGCTTAGACACCGCCCAAATGATCCGTGGTAACCTGTAGGACATAGCGACGGGCGCCAGCCATGCGGGCTTGCTTTCGAGGATGTCTGCGAACCATGGATCGACCTGTCCAGGTCGGCGCTGAGTTTGTTCGATTCGTGAGGTCATTCGGAGCACCATTAGTCGCCGTAAACATCGGCGTCCCAACTACGAGATGTCTCCAAGCAACTCCGATAT
>JBNKUW010000273.1:0-2076 GCA_050298835.1 Marivivens sp. | reverse complement strand
GTGGACGGCGATCCCCCCAATGGGAAGGGACCGGAAGACTCGGCTTCCGGGGTGTTTGGAGCGGCTGATACGCGCGAGGGCGGGGTGAGTCAAGCCTTGCGGCCTTCATCCTCGAACCACTTGTGTTTGCCATCGGGCAGGGTGTCCGACCATTCATTGATGGCTGAGGCATATTCCCGTGCCTGACGTGACGTGATGCGCTTGGCAACGACCAATCGGGTTCCGTCCTTGAACAACAGGTTCAAATTCGCCTGTCCCATGATCGGGGTCAGAACGCCCGCGTGGTAGAATTGGGATAGGCGAAATGTCTCTGATCTGCTGTTCGAGAGGCCGATCCTACGAAAGACAATAGTGAAAGCGTCCCTGTCGAAGTCCACCGAAGACCAGATTTCCGTTTGCGAGGTGTGCCAAAGTGCAATCCCCACCCCCAAAAAAAGCAAAAGGGGGAAGTAATCGACGAACACTGAACTGTCTTTGAAAAAGCGGACAAATGAGAGCAGGCAAAACGCGATCAACGTTCGTAGGGGGTTGAGCCACGCATCATTCCGCAACCGGAGTACCCGATCTGTCGACTTTACAATTCTTATCACCCGATCACCTGCTGAACGCCACTTGCGGTTCCTGTCATCTCCCATAGATTGGCTTGGTATAAAACGAAAGTGTTGAAGATGGATCATTGGGACGAAGTGCGCACCGCTTTTCAGGTTGCGCGATTGGGGACCGTGAGCGGGGCTGCGGATGTGTTGGGGGTGCACCATGCGACGGTGATCCGCCACATTGACGCGCTCGAGGCGCGGCTGTCCGTTAAATTGTTCCAGCGTCACGCCCGTGGCTACACTCCGACCGAAGCGGGGCAGGATTTGCTCAAGGTTGCCAAGATTGCTGATGACCAGTTCAACCAGCTTGGTGCACGGATGAAGGGTCACGGTGATGGCGTCACCGGTGAACTGAATGTGACCTCTCTTGCGTCCTTTTCAACGATGCTCACACCGGTTCTTGTGAAGTTCCAGCAAGCTTATCCCGATATTCGTGTGCGTTACCTAACCGGGGACCACCTGTTCCGTTTGGAATACGGCGAAGCCCATGTTGCGATCCGCGCAGGCGCGGCACCCGATCAACCGGACAACGTGGTTCAGTCCTTTATGAAACAGCGCGTCGCGATGGTGGCCTCTCAGGACTATATAGACCGCAAGGGCATTCCGCAGGACGATAGCGAACTCTACAAACATGATTTTGTCGGGCACGATAGTGATTCAAGCCGTGCGCCATTCCACCGTTGGCTTGTGAATAATGTGCCGACTGACCGGATCATTTACCGCACAATGGACAATCGTTCGATGAGAGATGCGATCGCAGCCGGTGCGGGGATCGGTTTTTTACCGACTTGCGAAATCCAGTTGATGCCGGGGGTGCAGCAGATCATGCCGCCGCGTGACGAATGGTCCGGAAACCTCTGGCTGGTGACGCACGTTGATCTCCATCGAACTCCCAAGGTTCAGGCTTTCTTAAAGTTCCTCAAGGACGAGGCTAAAGAGTGGGCCTGACAATCCGCCCCGCACTTCAGGGGCATCTGGCAATGCTGTTGTTCTCGGCGCTTGTCGCCGGTTCGTTCTCGCTTGGTGGAAGCGTGGCGAATGATTTGGCGCCGACCGCGCTGAATGCGATGCGTTTCTGGATTGCAGTTGTGATCCTTGGAGTGGTGATGCTGACGAAGGGGCAGGGGGCACGGCAAAACTTTGTTGCGCCTTGGCGTTACCTCGCTTTGGGTGGCATGTTCGCCTTTTACTTTGTCATGATGTTCGAAGGGCTCAAGACCGCTCAACCAGTGAACACATCAGTCGTCTTTACACTGACGCCTGTGCTCTCTGCCGTTTTCGGACTGATGCTCGTCAAACAGAAAATCTCTCCACACATCGTTGTCGCGTTGGCAATTGGCGCCATGGGCGCCGTTTGGGTGATTTTCCGCGGGAGCCTTCAGTCGCTGCTTTCGTTCGAGGTCGGTCGGGGAGAGGCGATATATTTTGTGGGCGTAATTTCTCATGCAATCTACACACCCTTTGCCCGATTGGTGAACCG
>JBNKUW010000272.1:0-2076 GCA_050298835.1 Marivivens sp. | reverse complement strand
TTTTAGTCCTGCCGGAAGGGAAATGAGCAAAGCGAATCGGGGACCGTAATCAGGAAAAACACACGAAAACACTACGACCACAATTTGAGCGAATTTACGATGTCAAAAAAAGTGTTAACAACTTGACGAGGGAGAGGCGGGAGCCGAGTGGAGGTCTGTTGCGTAGTTGTTTGGTTGATACGAGAGGCGACTAAGGATGTTTAAATTCTACGTTTGGTGCGAATGGCACTAACTTAAGCTTCTGAAACGAGCAAAACCTAATGGTATAAATACTTACGCAAAGGACGTTGGTATGTATTGTTTTTGGATGCGAAACCTTGAACGATACCTACCCGGGATGAACCACGTATTGTGTGGGCGTCCGCCGAAGACGTCCCTTGCGCAGATGGAAGCGAAGCTACGTAGTTACCGCGAGTCAAGCTTGTCGGAACTGATGGGCGTTTTCGGAGGATGGATACCATTTGCGCGACTCCAGCCGAAGCCGGAGAAAGCCAACTCCCGTTGCCGGGACTACAGTCTGGCGGTGACTTTTTGGGCTTTTCTATGGCAGGTGCTTACACCTCGGACTGCCTGCCGGGAAGTCGTTCGGAAAGTGCAGAGTTTTTGTAGTGAATTGAAGTTGAAGATCCCTGGTTCCAGCAACGTGGCCTACTGCAAAGCGCGGGCACGAATGGCGGTTGAAGACGTCGAGGCCGTGCACAAGTCAGTTCTGGAACGTATACTTGGGCGGGTTTGCCGTGAGCAGCTTTGGCTCGGTCGTAAGGTCAAGGTCGTAGACGGCACGGGCATCAGACTGCCGGACACTCTGGAGAATCAGGCCGAATGGCCTCAACCCGGAGAGCAGCGTCCGGGGTGTGGTTTTCCCGTGATGCAAGTGGTGGGCTGTTTTTGCCTAGCATCCGGTGTCATCGTCGATTGGGTGGAAACGGCCCTGAAGAGCCACGAGTGTCGCGTCTTCAGGCAGATGCTGCACATGTTCGGCAAAGGCGACGTCGTCTTGGGTGACCGCGGTTTCTGCTCCTTCGCCAACTTCTCCATGCTGATGGGTAAAGATGTCGATGCAGTCATGCGCCTGCATCAAAGGCGTAGAATAGACTTCCGCACAGGTAAGCGCCTCGGCCCGCTTGACCGGTTGATCACTTGGACGCGCCCGGCCATGCGTGCGGCGGGCTGGAGCCGCGAGCAGTGGAACGCGTTGCCGAAGGAACTCACGCTGCGGGTCGTCCGCATCAAGGTTGAGATCAAGGGCTTCCGTGTGCATCAATACGATCTGGTCACCACGCTGACCGATACGGATGTTTACACGAAAGACCATCTGGCCGAACTTTACTTCCGCCGTTGGGCCGTGGAACTCTACTTCCGTCAGATCAAGACGACGATGGGAATGGAAAAGCTGCGCTGCAGGACACCGGAGATGGTTCGCAAGGAACTGCGCATGCACCTGATTGCCTACAACCTGATCCGGGGCCTAATGCAGGAAGCAGCCCGGCAGGAATCTACCCGAATCGAACGGATCAGCTTCAAGGCTTCGGTCGATACTCTGCGCCAGTTCTCCAACGCCTTGAACGCGACAAAAGATAGGCCCAGAACACAGCAGCGAATCATTGAGGAGATGTTGACGATCATCGGAAAAGAAACTGTCCCGGAGCGCAAAAATCGAAGCGAACCCAGAGCCGTCAAAGAACGGCCAAAACCGTATCCAAGACTGACCTCACACAGGTCTGTTTACATCGTGCCCAAGTCCCGAAAAGGTAAGGGCAAAGCAAAGCAGAAATCAGTCGATAAAGTTGCTTAAGTTAGCGCCATTCACGTTTGGTGCTTTTCCGCATCCCCGGCTCAGGGACGTTGCCGTTGCCCCGCCCTCCCCGCTTACTCGGCAAACCGCTTGCGGTAAACAACCTCCCATTGCGCCACATCCTCGGCACAGCTCGTACCGGAGGAGCCACGAACCGCCCAAAGGGCGTCGAAGCACACGTGTGGCTGCGGCAAACGAATGCCTGCGGCAATGGTTTGTTTGGCCGTCTCCGGCATCCCCTTGTACATCAAGCTCAGATGCGGATCGAAGCGGTAGTCGCA
>JBNKUW010000271.1:0-2080 GCA_050298835.1 Marivivens sp. | reverse complement strand
TGATTTGGGGGCCATCCGGAGGATATGCTTCCGCGCTCATGTGTGTGTGTTTTGACGGTAGGTTTGCCCGACCCGAGCAGGCAAACGGCCCGACCGGACGCGGGAGACGGATGGAGCGCCGGGATCGTTTTGCCGCGCAAAACAGACCAAAGCGCAATCCGGCGGAGCGGCCGGGGAGGGACGTGCTCGCGAGGCGGGCAAACCGGGATGCCGGGTGCAACGCCGCGGTGAGGCCGCATGGCCGAATGCGCGACGGACCGAAGGGCCGTTCTCCCCTGCGACACGCGAAGCCGAGCAGGGGAGGCCGCAAGGCTCTGGCCGAGGTTGATGTGCAGGGGCTACGCTTTAGGCTATACGGATTACTTCTCCAAGCTTGCGACGTGATCGGACGAAAACCGGTCATTCGCTGCAAATGCGAGGCTCTATTCTCAACGTTGTGATAGCCGACATTCAATCTGAAAAGCCACATCTGAGACAAACACCTCAAATCGCTCGAGTGGACATGTTCATAGAACGCGAAGTCACATGCCAAAAAAGGGGCGCGCATGGCACCATCGGAGGTATAGGTGAACACCCTATGAGCGCTTCAAATTCACCATGATATCGTTGGACCAGAATGGTTTTCCCACCGAGGAAATTATGTCGCGGTCATCAAGCCAACTGACAAGTTCGCTGTTTTGATTGGTCCTCTTGAGCGTAGGACGCGCATATCCAGTCTGGATACTGGAATATGGTTGAGGAAGCTGCGCCAAGACCTCACGAACCTGGGACTTGTCGAGCGTTTCGTGGAGAAGGTTGAGCAACTGGATCTGCGTGCTGACTGGCTCAGCGTTCACGATAATTGCTTTGACGATATCAGCAGTAAGTACGGGCAAGGTGGAACTTGTTTCCAAAAGGATCGGCCCGACAATACCGGCTCGCTCGGGAAGGCTGGGAAGCAAGCTTAGATCCATCAATTCGATAATCGCGCGTTTCTCACCATCAGAGACATCGGCACCAAGCAACCGTTCACGGAAGTCGTCGTCGATCGAGAAAGCACTGGGGTCCTGAAGATACGAGGCTATGTTCTCAGCGACAAATGCCGTCTGAAGATCGACTTCGCCCTCAAGTGCGGCCAAATTCCCAGCATCGAACGTGATACGTTGCTCTTCGATTAGAATTCGGCGCTTTCCGGTACTGACAGCTTCCGGGAATTTTTTGAACTCTTTTGGAAGTGCCCGAACATATTCCCGGTAAGTCTCATCTTGTAGATTATCTGCTTCGATCAGAAACTGACGAAGAGGATAAGCTTCCTTTGTGTCGGGTAATGGAACTTCCAAAAGGGATGAGCGAATTTCATCCTTGCCAAGAAATTCAGTAAGAGCAGCGCTATCAAAAACCTCCGACTGAATGAAACCAAGACAATTCGACCACGAAGGTGCGATCTGGGCCCCACGAACGACAATACTCTGATATCGCTCAGGTACGACGTCGAGCTCTGGTAACTTTTTCACTTGGCGTAGGACGAAAGTTTCGACGGCTTCGACATCAAGTGCATCTCGGTCTAACACAGCCAATATCGCTTCGACATCCTCTTCGACGTTATCGTCCATTTCCAACAGCACGTTTGAGAAGTACTCAGCAAAATCGCTTTCCACCCGATCGAGTAGGGGTTTGGCTCTAGAATTTCGAATCCTGGAGTAATGCCGCTTACGCAGGGCGGGTCCAGTTTCTTCTCCGAGGATAGAGCCGAAGATGTACTCAAAGTTCGCAGCGCTCAAATGGTAGTGGCCGAGCTCGTACAACTTCTGGACGACCTGTGGATAAGCATTGATCGCAGCAAGATCCTTCGTCTCGATTCGCAGTTCCTCGAGCTTGGCTGGGTCGACTCCTTCTAGAAGGTTGAGGATTTCATGGATATTGTCAGCCACGAACGTGCGGAGCTCAGCATGCTCTTCCCGCTCTCGAGCTAGAAGGGCAGGCGGAAGATGTTCAATAAGGCCCGCGATGTGTTCTACTGCGGATGGACCTTCAATTGCCGTGGGCACGAAACCCCGCCAAGCCTCGACCAGCCGCATTAAGAATTCACCAACGTGTGATC
>JBNKUW010000270.1:0-2098 GCA_050298835.1 Marivivens sp. | reverse complement strand
CTGGGCCATTTTGTGGGCGGAATGTTTCAGGTGACGATGTTCTGGTGGATCCTTTTCATCGTGGTCGCTTTTTTCCTGCTGCACATCTCACCCGTCGGAAACTGGATATTTGCCCTGGGCGGAGACAAGATCAGCGCCCACAACGCCGGTATCCCGACCAAGCAGCTGACCATCGCCCTTTACATGTTCAGCGGGTTTTCCGCCGCCTTCGTGGGCGTTTCGCAGGTGCTTGTCTATCAAAGCGCCCAGGTGCTTGCTGGACAATCGTTCATATTCAACTCAATCATGTGCGTGGTCATTGGCGGCGTGCTGCTGACCGGTGGTGCAGGATCGATTATAGGCATCGTGCTGGGCACGATGACCTTCTCGATTGTGAACCAGGGGATCTATTTCACCGGCATCGACGCCAACCTGGGAAGCGTGATCATTGGCGCCTTGTTATTGATTGCCGTGATGACAAACGACAAGTTCCGGCAAATGGCGCTTACCTATTTGCCAAAGAAAAAGAAGTGAAGGCAGGTCAATGAGAAGTATTTCCTTTGGAAAATTGGTGCGCCGTCCGGAATTCGGGTCTGTGATAAGCCTCTTCGGTGTTATCGCCTTTTATGTCATCTTCGGCGGCGTGAACCTGGCAACGCTCTTCAGTGCAGCCAGCTGGGTGAATTTTGCCGCCAACCTCGGCATCGTCGCCCTTCCTGTCGGTCTTTTGATGATCGCGGGCGAACTGGACATCTCCATCGGCGCGATGATCCCTGCGGGCTCCATGACCATCGCGATCCTGTCAGGCCACTACGAGCTTCCCATCATGGTGGGCATACTGGGATCGCTGGGGATTGGCGTGCTAGTGGGTTTGGTAAACGGATTGCTGAGCGTCCGTACGACAGTCCCCTCGCTCATCATCACTCTGGGCACATTGGTTGCCGTGCAGGGCCTGGTTCTCAGCGGGTCGGTTTTGCTGACGGGGGAAGCGAGCGTTCCGTTGTCGGCGCCGGGCTGGACCAAGGCGATCTTCGGCCAGCTCATCAATGGCAAATTTCAGATTATCATCCTGTGGTGGTTCGCACTGACAGCTGTGATTGCCTATGTGGTACACATATCACCTTATGGCAACTGGATCTTCGCCATGGGGGGTGACAAGGAAAGCGCACGCAATACGGGTATCCCGACCGACAAACTGACGATAATATTGTTTGTCCTCTCAAGCACCAGTGCCTCATTCGTCGGCATGTGCGGGGCGATTCTGTTCAACTCGGCCCAGGTTTCCGGCGGTATGAACTACATCTTCAACGCGATCGTCTCGGTGGTTGTCGGCGGCGTGCTTTTAACCGGCGGATTTGGTTCGGTCGTCGGTATATTTTTCGGAACGATCACCGTTGCGGTGGTCAACCAGGGCATCTATTTCACCGACTTCAACCGCAACTGGTCGAGTCTGATCATCGGTGTGATGTTGCTGCTGGCCGCGCTGTTGAACGACAGTTTCCGGCAAATGGCGTTGACCTATGCACCGAAAAAGAAGAAGCGAGCATAGAAACATGACCACACCTATTCTGAAAACCATCGACATCAACAAGTCCTTCGGCCCCATTGACGTGCTGCACGACATCTCGATGGAAGTGTGCCCGGGCGAGGTGCTGTGCCTGCTGGGCGACAACGGGGCCGGAAAGTCCACGTTGATCAAGATCCTTGCCGGGGTCCACAAGCAGACCAGCGGTACGGTGGCGTTCGACGGCAAACCGGTTAAATTCGAAAGACCGCGCGACGCCGCCGAGCTTGGAATCGCCACCCTGCACCAGTTCGGGGGCACCTTTCCGCTGATGAGCATCGGGCGATCCTTTTTCGTCGGTGTCGAGCCTTCCAAGGGATTCGGGCCTTTCAAGGTTTATGACCGCAAGAAAGCCAACGACATCGCCGTCACCGCGGTGCGCGAATTCGGCATCACCCGGATCGACGACGGCGACCGCCTGGTGGGCGGTTTATCCGGCGGTGAGCGCCAGTCGCTGGCCATCGCCCGGGCCGTCCACTTCGGCGCCCGTGTATTGATTCTTGACGAGCCCACAGCAGCGCTGGGCGTCAAGGAGGCGGCGCACGTCCTGAGGAT
>JBNKUW010000269.1:0-2103 GCA_050298835.1 Marivivens sp. | reverse complement strand
GGATCGTGAAATCCGGCAGCCTGTCAAACCGGTCATTGATCTATCACGGTTGGGTAACGCTAAGCGCAACGGTTCTGGGGTTTGCTATTGGTGCGGGTCTTGGCGTGCTGCTCGCTGTTGGGATCGTACATAGCAAAACGATGGATATGTCGGTCATGCCTTGGGCTATTGTCAGCCAGACGATTCCGATTGTGGCACTGGCGCCGATGATTATCGTGGTGCTGTATTCCATCGGCATTCAGGGGCTCATCCCCAAAGCCGTAATTAGCGCGTATTTGTCATTCTTTCCGGTTGTTGTTGGCATGGTCAAAGGGCTGCGTAGCCCCGATCGGATGCAGCTTGACCTGCTCCACACCTATAGTGCCTCGGGGAGCGAGACCTTTTGGAAGCTAAGGCTGCCGTCTTCGGTTCCTTACCTGTTCACCTCATTGAAAATCGGTATCGCAGCGAGCCTTGTCGGTGCCATCGTCGGTGAGCTTCCTGTTCAACGCGGAGGGCTCGGTGCGCGGATGCTCGGCGGGTCTTACTACGGTCAGACCGAACAAATCTGGGCAGCACTGTTTTTCGCCGCAGGACTTGCCGCCGTGCTGGTCTGGCTGATCGGCCGGATCGAAGAACGAACGCTCAAACGGATGGGGGTGCAGCACTGATGGCACTTGTCATACTTGCATTTGTTGCGTGGCTCGTCGGTTGGGGGATCAACAGTATCATCGCCAACGGACGTGGCGGGCAGACGCGGGCGGGGCAGATCGCCGTACCTGTGATCTTTGGTGTAACGGTATTGATCGTCTGGGAGCTTGTCGTACGGGGGCTTGCTGTTTCGGCCGTGATCCTGCCGGCCCCAACGGCGATCTGGGCGGCGGTGATTGCAAATATGCCAACCCTTTGGGGCGATTTTTTCCAGACCTTTGTCAAAGGGGCGCTCTCCGGTTACCTCGTCGGATGTGGGGCGGCGTTCCTGATGGCGATCATTGTGGACCGGTATGATTTCCTGCGACGCGGGTTGTTGCCGGTGGGGAATTTTGTCGCTGCGCTGCCTATTGTCGGCACCGCTCCGATCCTCGTGATGTGGTTCGGGTTCGACTGGCAGTCCAAGGCGGCGGTTGTTGTGGTCATGGTGTTCTTTCCGATGCTGGTGAACACTGTCGCGGGGTTGCGCGACACATCGGTCATGCAGCGTGATCTGATGCGGACCTATGGGGCGACCTATACCCAGACGCTTTTGAAACTCCGTCTGCCTGCAGCGATGCCGTTCGTTTTCAACGGGCTGAAAATTGCGACAACACTTGCGCTGATTGGTGCAATTGTCGCCGAATTTTTCGGATCACCTGTTTTGGGGATGGGCTTTCGCATCTCGACCTCGGTTGGGCAGCTCGCGCTTGATATGGTTTGGGCAGAGATCGTGGTCGCGGCCATCGCGGGGAGCCTGTTCTACGGGTTTGTAGCAGGCATCGAAAAGGGGGTGACCTTCTGGCACCCGTCACAACGAAAACACTAACCGGCGAAAAGACCGGACAACTTCCAACAAGGAGAAGAACGATGAAGACATATCTGATTGGGGCGGTTGCTGCCCTATGCACCGCCACCACTGCGTTTGCAGATGAAGTGACGTTGCAGCTCAAGTGGGTTACGCAAGCACAGTTCGCTGGCTACTACGTTGCGCTCGACCAAGGGTTCTATGAGGCCGAGGGGCTTGATGTGACGATCCTTGCGGGTGGTCCCGACATTGCACCGGGGCAGGTACTTGCCGGTGGTGGTGCGGACGTGATGATCGATTGGATGCCGTCGGCTCTGGCCGCGCGCGAAAAGGGTCTACCGATCGTGAACATCGCGCAACCTTACAAATCTTCCGGCCTCATGCTGACCTGTTGGAAAGACAGCGGCATCACCGGACCGCAGGATTTCCCCGGCCATACAATCGGTGTCTGGTTCTACGGCAACGAATACCCGTTCCTGTCTTGGATGAGCCAAGAGGGCATTTCGACCGATGGTGGCGAAGATGGTGTGACGGTTCTCAAGCAGGGCTTTAACGTTGACCCGCTGCTCCAGCGGCAGGCGGATTGTATCTCGACCATGACTTACAACGAATTCGGTCAGGTGCTT
>JBNKUW010000268.1:0-2123 GCA_050298835.1 Marivivens sp. | reverse complement strand
TGATCAGCCCCGTGGACGGGTCCGCTCCAGAAGCGATCGCAATTGCGAGGCTCAGCGGAAGGGCGACCATGGCAACGGTCACACCGGCAAAGAAATCGGCACGCAGGCTTTCGCCCGTGCTCTGCGGCAGGGTGGTGAGGAGTTTGGGTTTCATCATTGGCTCCGGCAATAACCAATTGGTTACTACCTCAGCCAAAATGAATGCAAGTGATCAGTAGAGTAGAATTCCAGCATTACGCATATTGGCCAGGGCTTCGGCCATGGAACCGTTCAAATCGATGCCGCGACACAGGTCTTGCAGGACGGTCACATCGAACCCGAGTTTTGCCGCATCTATGGCAGAGTAGTTCACGCAAAAGTCCGTCGCCAACCCGACCATAGTCAGTTTGGATATTCCACGGGTGCGCAGATACCCCTCAAGGCCAGTCGGCGTGGAGTGGTCATTTTCGAAAAACGCGGAATAGCTATCGATCGCCGGGTTATGGCCTTTGCGGATAATCAGGTCTGCATCCTGACGAAGATCGGGATGGAAATCCGCCCCTTTGGAGCCTTGCACACAGTGATCCGGCCAGAGAACCTGCGGACCGTAGGGCATTTCGACCAGACTCATTGGTGCCTTGCCGTCGTGCGAAGACGCAAAGGAAGAATGCCCCGAAGGATGCCAGTCTTGCGTCAGGACCACGGCGTCGAAATCATCCATGATCGCGTTGATCCCCGCAACAATTTCGTCCCCGCCGGAAACGGCCAAAGCCCCGCCAGGGCAGAAATCATTCTGAACGTCGATAACGATGAGCGCGTGCATGCGGAGCCCCTTTGCCGGTTGATGCGTTCAGCCTAGCGCGCCTCTGACCAAGGTCAATCGCCAGCTCTTTTCATCTTTCTAGAAAATACTTCGGGTGAATTGGCCAAGGGCCAAGAGGGCAGCGCCCTCCCCCGGTCATCCGGCCCGCAGTCCGGTTTCAATCAAGAACCCCAACCGCTTGGCCTCATAATAGTAACCGCGTGCATACCACATGATTGCGGCGTCCTCATCGCCACCCGAAACGATCCACGCACCACGCAAATATTTCCCCGCATAGTGCAGGTTCGTTTCAGCATCGAGAAGCTCGCTCGCCGGTCCGCGATGCCCCATTGTGCGCGCCGTTTGCGGGAGAACCTGCATCAAACCGTAGTAGGGGCCATTTCGGGCCGCCGGATTGTAATCGCTTTCCCTTTGGATCACCCGATGCAGGAGCGTTCGGGGGATGCCGTGGATCTCTGCCCATTTGTTTACAAGCTGCCGCATCTCTGCGGTCTCACCAGGAAAGAGTGGTGGGTCGTAGGTATCGCCTCGCAAAGCCTCTGGTGTTTCGTGCCGACCACAGGCGGCAAGAGCGCAAAGAGAGATCACAAGGGCAGTCCGACGCGTAAACATACCTCTCAATATCCGGAGCAGCCTACTGCGCCTAGCCTTTGTCCGACACTTGCGCGAACTTGCGCCCAAAGCCATCCGCCGTTAGGCCAAGGATGTCTTTGAACGGAGCGCCGCCATGCTGCCATATCTTACCCTGATCTTTGTTTGTCAGCTCCTTGGGGAGTTGTTGGTCGGCGCATTAAGCCTGCCCGTCCCCGGCCCTGTTGTCGGGATGGTGTTGCTGTTCGTCTATCTACTGGTTCGTGGACAGGTTCCCAACGCATTGTCCGAGGTCGGTGGGACCCTACAGAAGTACATGTCCCTGTTGTTCGTTCCGGCGGGCGCAGGGGTCATGCTTCATTTCAAACTGATCGGAGACGCAGCGCTGCCCATTGGCGCGGCAATCATCATCAGCACGGTCCTCACCATTGGCGCGACTGCGCTGATCCTGTACCGCCTCAACAAGAAGGTTTCCAATGGATAGCTTGCGCGAAACCTGGGTTTACCTCAGTGCCACACCGCTGTTTCACCTGACGCTCACTTTGCTCGCCTTCCAAGGGTCGCTTTGGCTGTTTGAAAAGGGCGGGCGAAATCCGCTTTTGAATCAAAAATGAGGTAAGCCATGCAGATTTATGTATGTGTCAAGCACGTGCCCGACACGGCGGCCAACATCAAGGTGGTCGGCGAAGACGGCTATGATGACGGCACCATCAAGTTTATCGTCAACCCT
>JBNKUW010000267.1:0-2126 GCA_050298835.1 Marivivens sp. | reverse complement strand
GCTCATGTCTAATGTCGGTTCGGCAACCGAACATTCGCGGGCGACCGGTGTTGAAGTGGAGCGGGTTGCCTCCGGGCTTTCCGAACAGGCAATACTGATCCGGCGTGAAATCTCCGCGTTTCTTGAAGGCGTCCGGGCTGCGTGACGTTCTTATCTGACCAATGACGATTTCGGACAGTGCTGCGCGTCCTTGTGTCTGACTGGCGGGGTCCGATCTTGCGTGCTAGGCAGGAACCAACGGAGATCTAACTGTTCGGGGGAAGGCACACATGCAGAAGACCGTCGTCATTATTGGAGCTGGACAGGCCGGTGCGCAAGTTGCGCAGTCCTTGCGTCAGGGAGGCTTTGAGGGTGCGATCCGCCTGATCGGCGACGAGCCGAATGCGCCTTATCAACGGCCCCCCCTGTCGAAAAAATATCTCTTGGGCGAAATCGGCCGGGAAGCCTTGCTGCTGCGCCCGCCCGCTTTTTATACCACGCAGAATATAGATCTTATCCCCGATACTCCGGTTGAGGCGATTGATAGGAACGCCAAGCGCATCACGCTGAAAAATGGCGATACGCTCGGCTACGATAAACTTGTCATCGCAACAGGGACACGTGCACGGCAGGCTCCCATTCCCGGTTCAGAATTGGCGGGTGTCGTGACTTTGCGGACGATTGCGGATGTTGATGCAATCCGTGAGAAACTGCTTTCAGGCCAGAAGATTGCGATTGTTGGTGCGGGCTATATTGGTCTGGAAGTTGCCGCCGTCGCGTCGCTTCTCGGCAAGGATGTTACCGTGATTGAAGCGCAGGACCGGCCGATGAAGCGGGTGGTTTCGCCTTTCATCTCCGAATTCTATTCGACCTTGCACCGCGAGCATGGGGTTGATCTGCGGCTGGGGACTGCAGTGGAAGAGTTTATTGGTGACAAGGCGGTTTCGGGCGTCCGGATTGCCGGAGGTGAGGTGCTGTCTGCCGACCTGGTTCTTGTTGCCGTTGGAGCCGAGCCGAACGACGGCCTGGCTGAAGCGGCAGGCCTTGAGACCGATAATGGGATCATTGTCGATGGTGGCGGATTGACCAGCGATGATGACATCTTCGCGGCTGGCGATTGCACACGGTTTTATTCCAACCGCTACGGCCGTTCCGTCCGGATGGAAAGCGTTCAAAATGCCATTGATCAAGGGAAGATCGTGGCACAGTCCATCCTTGGTGAGGATGTTGACTATGATCCTCTGCCCTGGTTCTGGTCGGACCAGTATGACGTCAAATTGCAGATCGCGGGCTTGTCGGACGGCTATGACGAAACGCGTACGGTTGGTGAACCGAAGGACAGCAAGTTCTATGTCGCCTACCTGAAAAAGGGTCAGCTGATTGCGGTTGATAGCATCAATTCGCCGCGCTCGCACATGATGGCACGGCGTGTCATTGGGGAAGAGTGGCGGGAGGGCCTTCTGCCCGACGCATGATGCAGAGGATCAGGAAGTCGAACCGGGTGTTCCGAACTGGGTCTGCAAATGGTCGTGCAGGCCCGGATGCCTGTCATGATGGTGCACGACGGCAAAAAGCTCTCCCGCCCGTGTCGTAACCTGGCCGTTCGCAAAAACCGGCAGCGACGCGGGATCTGCAAAGTTGCCGGGACTTTGCGACGGCTCCATGAGCGTGCAGGCATGAAGCGTCCAAGGCGCGCTCCAGTCAGTAACTTCAGTTAGTTGCCGCCAGGCCTTGAAACTGAGAAGCTGGTTCATGGCGACCTGGTCGCCGATCCTTTTGCTCTGATCGAAGTAGTAGTTGGCCAGCATGAAATCGAGCATGGCCTCAAACCGGCCGGCAAAATATCCGCAGCAGATGACAGGTTCATCCTGAACCCGTTTCAAGGCGTGTTTGCCGAAGACCTTGATCATCATGCGGCTGTTCCATGGATCGCGGTGCGTGATGCCTTCAACAGATACTGCAATGTCCTTGTTATCGGGCAGGCTCTTTGCCAGCCAGTCAAACGGATTGGATTGGAAAGCAACATCGCGGGCGTCAGAGAACGCGAGAAAACGGTAGGTTTCACCGGTCTTTCGGCAATGCTCCTGCAACAGCTGGCTGGCGTGGAAGAACCTGCGGTCGTGAACCTTGTCCTTGAACCGCAGGAT
>JBNKUW010000266.1:0-2128 GCA_050298835.1 Marivivens sp. | reverse complement strand
AATGTTTCGATTGAGCATGTGGAAACGGCGAAAGAGAATATAGAATTCAAGGTCCCGCGCGTGCTGCGCGAAGAGAAGAGTGCTGTCTGATGTCAGTCCAGTTCTTCCTCACAGCTCTGGTCGTGGTTTTGGCCCCCGGAACCGGTGTGATCTATACATTGGCAACCGGACTCGGACGCGGTCGTACCGCCGCAGTGTGGGCAGCGTTGGGTTGTACGTTCGGTATTGTTCCGCACCTTGCAGCGGCGACATTGGGGCTTGCAGCAATTCTTTATAGTTCTGCCGTTCTGTTCCAGATCGTGAAGTTCGCTGGTGTTGCCTATTTGCTGTATCTTGCCTGGCAATCTCTTCGTTCTGGCGGTGCGTTTTCGGTTTCCGCCGATCAAAAACAACGCAGTGGTCTATCTGTCGCGATAAGCGGTGCGCTGATTAATATTTTGAATCCCAAACTTTCGATCTTTTTCCTCGCTCTGCTTCCGCCGTTTCTTTCCGGTAACTCCGCGACAGCTACGACAGAGATGATCCAACTGGGTGCTGTCTTTATGGTTATGACCTTTGTTGTATTCGCGCTCTACGGCGTTTTCGCGGCGGTGGCCCGTGTTTACATCTTGGGCTCCCGACGCGTTATGATCTGGCTTAACCGGAGTTTCGCCGCCATCTTCACCGCCTTGGCTGCGCGTCTTGCCATGGAACACGCGTAATTTTCTAGAACGGTTTCAGAATGCCCGAATTATTTGCCTACACTGACGGAGCTTGCTCTGGAAATCCTGGTCCTGGGGGCTGGGGGGTGCTGCTCCAAGCGAAGGACGGTGAGACTGTCGTGAAAGAGCGAGAACTTTGTGGCGGAGAGGCTGAGACCACCAACAACCGAATGGAACTCCTTGCTGCGATTAACGCGCTTGAAACGTTGGATCGATCCAGCACACTGACTGTCATAACCGATAGTGCCTATGTCAAAGGCGGGATTACCGAGTGGATGTGGGGGTGGAAAAAACGTGGCTGGAAAACTGCCGCGAAGAAACCCGTTAAGAATGAAGATCTATGGAAGCGATTGGATGAGGCTGCGCGGCGTCATACAGTCAGTTGGGAATGGGTGAAGGGGCACGCAGGCCACCCTGAAAACGAACGCGCGGATGAACTCGCTCGCAAAGGCATGGCCCCGTTCAAAGCCTGACTTCATTCATCTTTCTGGAAATACTCCCGCCGGAGAGGTTTCTCTAGCGCGTCGGTACAGGAGTTTCGCCACGGTAATCGTAAAACCCGCGTTTGGTTTTACGGCCAAGCCACCCTGCTTCAACATATTTGGTCAGCAGCGGGCAGGGGCGATATTTCGTATCCGCCAGCCCTTCGTGCAGGACGTTCATAATCGCGAGACAGGTGTCCAAACCGATGAAATCCGCCAACTCCAAGGGGCCCATCGGATGGTTCGCACCGAGTTTCATCGATGTATCAATCGATGCCACGCTTCCGACCCCTTCGTACAAGGCATAGACGGCTTCGTTGATCATCGGCATCAATATCCGGTTCACAATGAAGGCTGGGAAATCTTCGGAGGTTGCAGAGGTTTTGCCCAACCGGTCCACAACTTCCTGACACTGCTGGAATGTCTCGTCGTCGGTCGCGATCCCGCGGATCAATTCAACCAACTGCATAATCGGTACGGGGTTCATGAAATGGAACCCGATGAACTTTTCCGGACGATCCGTGCGACTTGCCAGACGGGTAATCGATATCGAAGAGGTGTTTGATGCGAGAATGGTCTCCGGCTTGATGTGAGGAAGTAACTCGTCAAAAATTGCCTGCTTCACGGGCTCACGTTCCGTTGCGGCTTCAATGATGAGATCGCAGTCACCCAGTTCGGAGAGCGTTTGGGTGGTCTCGATTCGACCTATTGCGCCCTTCAACTCATCGTCGCTGATTGCTCCCTTCGAGAGCTGGCGCCCCATATTCTTCTTGATCAGAGCCATCGCCGCCTGAAGGGCATCTGCGCTGATGTCCGTCATTTTTACTTCGTAACCGGCCAAAGAGCACACGTGAGCAATCCCGTTGCCCATCTGACCTGCTCCAACAACGCCGATTTTTTGAATTGTCATGACTCTGCCCTCTGTCTGAACACGTGGCACCATAA
>JBNKUW010000265.1:0-2145 GCA_050298835.1 Marivivens sp. | reverse complement strand
CGACTACCCCCAGGCCGTCCGCGAATACTGCCGGGCCATGGATTTCATGATGGGCGAGTTGAAGCACCAGAGATCCGAACCGACTCAAGACGAAGACCCCGAGGCAGTCGATCTCTAACAGCCCGTTGATAAGGTGGGGCACGTTTGTAACGAACTGCTGTGAACATGTTCGTCAGACTCGATTTTCTTGTTTCCGCATGAGTCGGTAGACGGAATTGTGTCCGCCTTTGAGATAGTCGGTGTTCTTTGGGGGTGCCCGGTGGGTATTGGCCGGTGCTTTGCGCCAGCATTCCGACCATCGTCCGTGGAGCAATTGCCGGAGACGGTTCGTCACTTGATCGGTGGTCCAGGTTGTCGAGAGCAGCTTGACGGTCGCTCGTAGGGTTAGTACTTCGTTCCAGGCGGTCAGTTGACGCTGGACGTCGTAGAACAGGTTCGCCATGGAGATTTCACTGATCTTCATGCTCTGGCCGGATGCAATGAACGCACGGATCGTCTGAATTATGTTGTAGAGAAGAAAGCAAAACGACGCCTGAAACACGGTTGCCCGGGGTGTTCCCCCAATCAATTCATGCAAATGGAAAACCTCGGTTACCTTCTGAAACATTTGCTCGATACCCCAGCGTTGCAGATACACTTCCAGCAGATCGTCGGCGGGATACTCATCGTGGTCTATCAGGTCCGTAAGCAGAATCACGTCCTCTTGGCCGGGCCGCTGCAGATGGATGCGACGCACGTAACGCCGCCGCGAATCGGTTTCGCTTCCGATCCATCCCCAGTCTTCTTGATAAGTGAGCCCACGGCGATCGGTTCCGGTAACGGTTTCCCAACGTTCGTCACGATAGAACTTCACCTTTCGGTTCCAGCGAACCAGAAAATGGTCCCCTTTCTCCTGGGTAAACAGACTTGCTTGATTCAGGTCGCAAAAGGCTCGGTCACCCACGTGCAGTCGCGGGCCCGACGTTACATGCCGTAGTTCCTTTAGCGCATCCGGAACCAATGGCGGATCGGCAGTTTCGCCATCCTGGCAAGCTCCCATTGCCAAGGCCATGCCCGTGGACAGTGACTGGGCCACCACCAGCTTGCCGCCCAACACGTGGCCTCGCACCTTTCGCAAAGCCTTCAGCCGCTTGGCCACATGCTTGATCTTCTTGCCATCGTAGTAAATCACCTCCATTCCACGCAACGAGTCGGGAGATGCCGCCTCGCTTACGCTCTTGGGATACATTTCTCCCAACATCTGCGTCGCTTCGGACAACAGACCGATACTCAGGGACAACGGCACGCGGGACAACTTTCCATATGCGGCGCGAATGGTGGTTTCCAGGTCTCCCGCAATCTCAGCCCGCTGAAAGCTCTTACGTCCGCTGCCGTTGTGCTGCAACAAGGCATCGGCAATCAAATGCACGAGTACGGGAAAGGTAATTACCTCTTCGTACGATCGCTCCCGATGCCGCTCGAACACTTCCTGTAGGAACTCCTCCCGACAAACCACATCCAACATCCGCAACACGGCCTCAGCCAGCGGCAAACGCCGACAGACCTCCTTGTCTAAGCCTTCCATGGCAACCTCCGTGAAATCTATGCCCACACGAACGTCCATTCGCTCGCCAGATAACGGAAGTATGCCATTGACACGGATTTACGTAAATACAAAGCTGTTCACAGCAGTTCGTTTTCGACCTGCCCGTGTTGTCCCGGAGGCAGGGCACGTTGAAAACGTGCCCCACGTGTGTATCAACGCGCTGCAAGGCGCGGCCGGGTCTTCGATCTCAACAGCCGCGGCAACTGCGCCGCGGGCGTGGCTCTACCTTCTCTGATTTCCGCAACTGCACTCGCCGGTCCGAACGACCGCATCGGCCTCGGCCTGATTGGTGCCGGCGCGATGGGCAACGCCAACCTCAACAACTGCGCCAAGTACGACGACGTGACCGTGACGGCCGTGTGCGACGCCTGGAAGGAGCATCTCGAAACGACTCTCCAGAAGCACGACAACAAACCTACGGGCTACCACGACTATCGCGATCTTTTGGCCGACAAAAACGTCGACGCGGTCATCATCGCCACGCCCCATCACTGGCACTGCCGCCAAGCGGTCGATGCCTGTGAGGCGGGCAAAGACATCTACCTCCAAAAGCCGATGAC
>JBNKUW010000264.1:0-2170 GCA_050298835.1 Marivivens sp. | reverse complement strand
TGGAGGATGTGGACGGCGCCATCACCGCCGCCTTCGACCCGGAGAGCCACGGCCAGCCCGCACCGGAGCACGCGGGCTAGGCAGGGGCTCATAGGTTCGCCAACAGATGATCAGTCGTATGCCCGTTATGATGAGGGCACTTAATTCGTCTTTTTCTGAGACTTCCGTGGTTGGCGCCTTATCCATTTCCACGCGGCCCAGATAGCGGGAATTGCGCCAGCGAAGAAAGCCCAAACAGGGTTGATCTCGCTGATTACATCTTTTACCTGTTGCCAAGTTGTAACCTTAACGTGTATTTCATCTTCAAATGTTTTTAACGTGAACGGTTCTTTGTCATCAACGTGGATATATATAATAAGTGTCATGATTTGTTCTTTTTCTGTTTTTGGCGTTACGTCCCACTGCCATGCCGTGGGTGCAATGTTTGAAATTCTTTTCCGAACTGGCCCCGATGGCTTGACCACAAGTCCCGCCGTGCCCCGCAACTCAACGGACATCTCTGGCGTAATGGCAGTTTCGCCAACTTTGGGCTCTCCACGAAGGGAGGGTGGGATGGTAGGTGTTGTTTCAGAGGCTAGATTGAGCTTCAGGACAACTGTCTCTGGAACATCGCGCCACATTGTTTTGAGACGGTTATAAGTAAATCGACCTTTTGGGAAGTTCGTCAACGAATTCTTGATTCGCAGCCTCTCGTGAATTGTTTTCCCTGGCACACATGTGCTTGTCTTGGGTCTCGGCGACAGCGTGCGGCTCCTCCACCCCTGGTGGCCCCACCGCCCGTGGAAGTAACAT
The DNA here is from genome assembly GCA_050298835.1 of Marivivens sp. GTDB lineage: Bacteria > Pseudomonadota > Alphaproteobacteria > Rhodobacterales > Rhodobacteraceae > Marivivens. The sequence goes on along the minus strand of JBNKUW010000264.1, from coordinate 1,378 downwards.
ACTTGTCGAGTTCGCTCTGCGACAGGAGGTATAGCAAGGTCAGTGGTGAAGGCGTCTCTAGGCGCCTCGCTCTTTCTAACAAAGAACGTGGTATATATTGTCAGAAATGCTAAGCAAATTATCCCCGTCACGACGACCGTCGTCACCCATCGCCGCGTCACAAACAAATATCTGAATGCACGCCGAATATGCATTGAGGCACTCCTGTAGATGACTACAACATATTTCGACAAGGTTCACTTACTGTTACTGTGTCGTTGACAGCCTTCTTCCTCAAGAACTCTGTTGGAGAGTCGCCTCGACGGGATCTCCGGGACCCCGCTCAGAAATGCCTAAAGCCCACCAAACCGGCCTCACGGTCGATTTCGTCTGCAGCATCCTTTGCGCCTGCACGACCGATGTCACCGAGGCTGACCATGACGCCAATCCCGGCTCCGCGGTGCTCGCTCTCGTCTTGCCCACCGGCACCACGCTGAAGTTTCTGGAGATGCCGAGACAAAGCACTTAACCTAACGAATTTCTACTTCTCCTGATGCTTTTCGGTAAACAAGGGAAACCGGATTGCCCGTAACTTCAAACCTACCCGTGGCCACATGCATGATTATGTGGCGCAAGCATTTCTCGCGCTCTCGATCATATCGCAGAAAAATGATATTGAACGCTGGAGGCGCTGCCGCTTCATCCAGCACCGCTATTTCAATACCGAGGTTCTGCCCAACCTTAATACCGCCTTTCTGCGGCTTCGACTTTGTCATGAATACGCCCGCGACAAGTGTGCCGAGTGTCTCACGCAACTTCTCAACCTTGGATGCGAAGGCTAGTATATCTTCCTGCTTCGCTGCATTCGCAGTGCGCCTACATTCAGCAACGAGCAAGCCTCCTGCTGGACCGCGGAGCGCCACGTCCATGGACCATGTCGAGCCAGCGAAATCGAATTCCACGTCGACGCCGTCATCTTTCCAAGGGACAACGCCCTGCTGACGAAAGATAAGGATATCGCGGCAGCTGATTTGGTACTCTCGATCTACGCCGTGCGCCTTGCCTCCAACCATGGCATCGTTCTCCAGATTCTGACATCGTAGGAAGCGTGTACAAGTGATGCCCGCGTAGTGACTCGGCTACCATAATGTTACGTCAATTTCAAAATCGGCTTAGAATGTCGCGCTGTCTGCGATGCTATGTTTGATCCGTCCCTGAAGCCGAGTCGTTTGCCACGTGTCCGCAATTGAGGGTACAGTGGGCAGCTTATGAAGCGGAGCAGGCATTCAAGCCCGGAAGCCCTGGCCATGACCGTTCGCGTAGCCCGTGCCGCGATTGCCGCGGCAATCACGATCCTCTTTTCCGTTTGCGCTTCAGTAGCCTGGGCTCGAAGCTCCTA
>JBNKUW010000263.1:0-2174 GCA_050298835.1 Marivivens sp. | reverse complement strand
CTCGACCGCACGGTTGCGGCGCGAGTCATGCCGATCAACAACTTCGTCGTCGCCACGGAGCCGCTGGGCGCCCGCGCCGCCGAGGTGCTGGCGGAGGAAATCGCCGTCGCCGATGACCGCTTCGTGATCAACTACTTCCGCCTGTCCGAGGATAACCGGATGCTGTTTGGTGGCGGCGAAAGTTACGGCTACAAATTCCCCTCGGATATCGAAGCGACGGTTCGCAAACCAATGGCAGAGATTTTCCCGCAGCTTGCCAATGTGCGAGTGGACTACGCGTGGGGCGGAACGCTCGGCATCACGATGAACCGGATGCCGAATTTCGAGAGGCTCTCAGGGAACGTCCTGTCTCTGTCAGGGTTTTCCGGTCACGGTGTGGCGATGGCCACAATGGCAGGTAAGATCGCTGCCGAAGCCATCGCCGGTCAGGCAGAGCGGTTTGACGTGATGGCACAAGTTCCCAGCCCGAAATTTCCAGGCGGCGCGGCACTCCGCAAGCCACTTCTCGTGCTCGGGATGGTGTGGTTCGGGCTAATGGACCGGCTTTAGTCTTTTAATGACGCGCGAATCTGGTTCAAACCCTGCTGGATATCCAGACTGATAGCTTCACCTGCACCCTGTGCATCACCGCGCCGCAACGCCTGAACCGCAAGTGCATGCCGATCTTCGAGCGTGGCTGTGCCAAACCGCCCGCGCATGACCCGCAAACTTGGCCCCATACGCAGCCAAAGCGCATCGGCCAACGCCATAACCGTTTCGGCTTTGGAGATTGCATAGAGCGTATGGTGGAATTGATAGTTCAGCAGCAGGTAGGTTTTGATATCGCCCCGATCAATCGCACGGTTGAGGTTCATATCAATGGCCTCCAGCGCGTCGATCTCTTCGGGGGTGATCTTTTCCGCGGCCCAAATGGCAAGCTGGGGTTCCAAAGCCAAACGGGCAAAGGCCAGTTCTTCGATTTCGGCCCGCGTAAGAACGGGCAGGCCCACGCGACGGTTGCCTTTGAATTCCAGCGCGTGTTCTGACGTTAACCGACGGATCGCTTCGCGAACAGGCGTCATCCCAGCATCCAGCTCGGCAACCAACCCTTGGATCGTTACGGCCTGCCCAGGCTCCATTTCCCCAAAGAGAATCATTTCGCGCAAATGGCGATAGACTGTTTGGTGGGCCGGCTCTTTGGGCATGTCGAGGGTCAAGCTGGGCACTCCTGTTGGTTGTTGCAGGTGACTCTGCCTCAGTCTGACAAAATGATCAAATCGGAAAAATCGAGTTATTGCAGACCGCTTTCGCCGAATTTCAGGATCACCGGAACGATAAGCTCTTCCTCGTCCGTCAGGTGACGGTCCATGAGGCCGGTCAGAGTGTCGAGCTCTTTATGGAGCGCGCCTGCCGCGTCTCTCAGGTCGGTCGGCTGTTCAATCAGCTTAAGCGCATTATTCGCGACAGTTGCGAAACTGTGGAGGATACCGTCCATGGACTGATGGTCTTTCTCCAGAATGTCAAAACCGCGGGAAATGCGGTTATCCTTTTGGGACAGGATCGGAAAGTAATGCAAATCCTCGATTTGATGATGTCCGTGCAGGTCGTTGATGAACATGGACCCATAGCGCGAAATCGCATTGGAAAACCGGTTGGGGTTGCCTGCCTCAAGCACGTCCTCTGTTGCGGCTGTCATAGCCGACAGGAGCCTGCGGAACATCACATGACGGTCTAGCCAAAAGCTAACGAGACCGTGGAAATGTGGATCGGACTCCCACATTTCGCGGGGGTAGTCCTGCATCAGAACACGGAGGGGTTCCGGCAATCCGCGACGTTCGAAAAGGGAAAGATCTTGATCCATATTACTCTCTAGTAGTCTCTTTCGAAAAACACACCGACAGAGGTTTCTCCGTCGCTGGCAAAGCTTCCTTTGGCTGTGAAATCGCTTCCAAGGTCGAGGTTGAGATTGATTTCGGTATCACCAACAGAATTGACTGTGACGTCGGTGTAAATATTCTCGCTCAAATATTTTCCTGCGCTGACCGATGTGTTGCCTGTGTCGTCCGTTGTGACGTCCAAATCATCAAGCCCGGTATTCCGGCGAACGGCGTCCAAGACGCCACCGCCACGACCGGCAAGCGTGCTGACAGCGCTGGCGAGCTGGGCTGCCTGAAATGCGCTGATCGAAGACAGAT
>JBNKUW010000262.1:0-2178 GCA_050298835.1 Marivivens sp. | reverse complement strand
TGTCATTATCATCTCTGGCGAAAGAGCTTTACGACCCTAAGGCCTTCATCACTCACGCGGCATGGCTAGATCAGGCTTGCGCCCATTGTCTAAGATTCCCCACTGCTGCCTCCCGTAGGAGTCTGGGCCGTGTCTCAGTCCCAGTGTTGCTGATCATCCTCTCAAACCAGCTATAGATCGTCGACTTGGTAGGCCGTTACCCCACCAACTATCTAATCTAACGCGGGCTAATCCTTCACCGATAAATCTTTCCCCCGAAGGGCGTATATGGTATTACTCTCAGTTTCCCGAGGCTATTCCATAGTGAAGGGTATATTCCCACGCGTTACTAACCCGTCCGCCGCTCCACCCGAAGGTAGCGCTCGACTTGCATGTGTTAGGCCTGCCGCCAGCGTTCGTTCTGAGCCAGGATCAAACTCTCAAGTTGAAAAGCGCTTACACGCTTAACCTTGACGTTCGAACCTCTGCACATATGTGCTTCGACCTGCAAAGATCGAAGCTTATCTGTTCCAACCGACTAAAGTTGAAACAAGTCTCTGTTTGTTGTGCTTCAGTTTACAAAGTAAACAAAAGCCGTCCAAACAGTGAAGCTGACTATCCATCATCGATCAGGTCCGAAAACCTTCTCTAGGTAGTTGATATATATGCGCAGTATGTTTGTTCATCGAAATGAACCAAACCGCCCACATATCTCTTCAGTTACTATCAATTTCAAAGAGCGTAGAGCCAAAATCAACACGTGGCACCCAATCTCCTGGGTGCTACCTGCCAGTTAAGCCTCTGAATTCTAACCACTTTCTGAACCCCAGAGCCTAGCCCCTCAGTCCGTCCCGTGAACCGTAAGCGCTAGCAGCGCCGCCGGTGAAGTGGGTTCTAGGCCTACTGACGGGTGCTCGCAACCCTTTTTTTTGGAAAAATGACACTTCTATGAAAAAACTTGCAAAGAGCCTTATTTTTAAGCCTCTACGGCGGGAAATTCCCTAAAGGTCGAACTGCTTAACAGGCGAAATCTGACCAAATTCGCACTTTTAGCGGCCTGTTGCCTGAGTCGTAGTGCGGAATCGCACAGCAAATCGGTTTGCGTCGGTGAATCACTTCCCCCGATTTCCGATTCCTGAGGCTGATTCCGAGTCGTTGGGGGTGAAAAGCCGGGAAATTGCGGCCGAGTCGACGCAAAAACTGGGAAACACGCCAACTCTGCCCGGGGCTTAAGCCGAATTGCCGTTGCGGCCGGTCTGTATAGTGGGGATCATTCCAAAACGAGATCTGCGCGGAATGTGTAAGGCGCGAGCATAGGCATTAAAGCCTTCAGGTTGCTCTCTGATGATCTCTGTGCGGCACGCCCCCAGTCATCAGGGGCGTGCCTGTTGTTCACTTCAGACGTTCGGCGTGCCACGCAACGTGGTCACCGGCAAAGCTGTTCACGAAGAAATACGAATGGTCATACCCCTTCTGCATGCGAAACACACCGGCCTGACGGCTTTTGGCCATCGCGCCCGCAAGGGCTTCGGGTTTCAGCAGATCAAGGAACTGATCGCTTGTGCCCTGATCCACCAGAAGGTCAGCCTTCCAGCCGCGTTCCGCCAGCAGCAAGGTGCTGTCATGATCCGACCAGGTCGACTCGTCATCACCAAGATAGGCGCTCAACTGTTTGCGGCCCCAATCTGATTGGGTCGGGTTGGCGATCGGCGCGAAGGCAGACAGCGAGTCAAACAGGTCCGGGTTGCGGAGCGCGATGGTGATCGCCCCATGGCCACCCATCGAGTGTCCGGTAATCCCATGGCGATCATTGATCGGCAGCTCACGGGTGACGAGGTCACGCAGCTCGCTGACGATATAGTCGTACATCTGGAAATGCGGCTTCCAAGGGTCTCGGGTGGCATTGACGTAAAAGCCAGCCCCTTTGCCAAGATCGTAGGCCTCGTCATCCGCAACATCATCGCCACGTGGCGAGGTGTCAGGATAGATCACCGCAATGCCGTGGCGGGCTGCGTGTTCTTGCAGCCCCGCCTTGGTCATCGCGTTGTCATGCGTACAGGTCAGTCCCGACAAATACCAAAGCGCGGGAACGGGGCCTTTCGTGGCTTGCGGCGGCAGATAGACCGCAAAGGTCATATCACAGCCACAAACCTGAGAGGCATGTGTATAGACGGTCTGCACACCGCCAAAGCTCACATT
>JBNKUW010000261.1:0-2223 GCA_050298835.1 Marivivens sp. | reverse complement strand
AAAATTTCGCCAGTAGCGGGCTGGTGCTCGATTTCAGACAAAAGGGTTGCAACGTCTGCGGCTCCGACTGCCTTGACGATCCAGGACAGACATGAGGCGGCAGACAAGATCACGCTCATCTGATGCCACGTCCCGGGCAGGCAGTGGCAAAACGTGTGAACGCCTCCCGACGGATTGGGCCGATACTCTTCGTTGCAGAGAAAATAGACGCCGGATGTCCCAAGCGACAGAAACGCGCTTCCGGGCTCCACCGCCCCGACACCGACGGCCCCGGCGGCATTATCCCCCGCGCCGCCCGCCACAACCACCGATTGATCGAGCCCCAGTTCGGCAGCCACATCTGGTCTCAGGGTTCCTGTCGCCTCCGATCCTTCAACCAAGCGCGGCATCTGAGCGACGCTCAATCGGCAAGCTTCCAGCATTGGTTCGGACCAGCACCGATTGGCGACGTCAAGCCACAACGTGCCTGCGGCATCGGACATGTCGGATGCGAATTCACCCATCAGACGGAGGCGAATATAGTCCTTGGGCAGCAGGATGCGGGCGGTCTGGCGGAAGATCTCGGGCTCGTGCTCCGCAACCCACAAGAGCTTCGGCGCAGTAAAGCCGGGCATGGGGACGTTGCCAGTGATCTTCGGCGTCTCAGGCCTGTTCTTCAGGAGTTCGACACATTGCGGACCACTGCGGCCGTCGTTCCACAAGATTGCCGGACGCAGGACCGCGTTATTGGCATCAAGCAGCGTCGCTCCATGCATCTGGCCGGAAAGGCCGATGGCACGCGTCGCTGCGTATTCGCGGGGCTTACTTTTTTGAAGGACTGCCAACGCCGAATTTACGGCGTTCCACCAGTCCGAGGGGTTTTGCTCTGACCAGAGAGGATGCGGGCGTTGCAGGATCAGAGGCGCGTTCGCTTCGCCGACAATGGACTGGTGATCGTCGACAAGCACAGCCTTCACGCCGGAGGTGCCAATATCCAACCCTATGAACATGACCGATGTCTCTCTATCCGATCATGTCTGAGGTTAACACCCCAAACGCAAACCCATCATACGACATCATATTACATCAGAAAAATACCTCAGCAAGCCCTTTATCGTTCGAATGCGACATTCTGCCCAAATCTCATTCATCGCATTGTTTTTGCGTTGAAATTTATCTGAAAGGCATTTTGCGGACGCGGCCGCTACGGATAGAGCCATCAAAATGAGGTGTTTTGTTGAAGACTCGATCCGTTTTCTTTAATATTGTCACCTGACCATTTACTTCATTTTCGAAGCGAAAAGCTCGTCGCTGGCGAGTCGCAGGGAGACCTCTGATTCCGTGCCGAAAGGAAAGATTCGTCAGGCTGATATCGCCCGTGAAGCGGGGGCAAGTCTTGCCACCGTCGATCGTGTCCTGAACGGCCGCCCGGGCGTCAGTAAGCACACCAGGCAACGTATCCTTGATGTCATGCATCGGTTGCAAGGGGGCGTCCTGGAGCCCGGAGTTTTGACCGCCCCTCTCAAATTCGATTTCATTTTTCCAGGCGGCCCAAATACATTCTGGACACTGATTTCCGACAACGCTGCGGCGGCGGAAGATTATTTTGCTGATCAGGGCGTCGTAATACGTTCCCATCCGATCGAGGGCTTCAATGCCCATGTCCTGGCCGACAGCATCCGGAAATTGGGCAAGCGTTCCGACGGCGTGGCTTTGGTCGCCCTCGAAAATCCGCTCATTCGAGAAGCGGTCAACGAGATATGCGAGGCGGGAACCCCCGTCGTTACGATGGTTGCAGACCTGTCAACAGAGAAGAAGATCGGCTATGTCGGTCTGAACAACCGCGCCGCGGGACGCACGGCGGGCTATCTCATGGGGCGGTTTCTGGCTGACCGAAATGGCAAGGTCGCCCTTTTCGAAGGCAGCATCGACCTTTCCTATCGGGATCACCAGGAACGCGACACGGGTTTCAATGATGTACTGCGCGAGCTCTTTCCCAATCTGGCGGTGGCGGTGCGGCGACCGACGCATGATTGTCATGAGACAGCTTATCGCGAAACAGCCAAGGTTTTGCGCGAACATCCGGATCTGCTGGGAATCTATAACGTCGGAGGCGGGCTTCGCGGCAACGTACAGGCCTTGCTCGAAAGCAAACGTCACAGGGAAATCGTCTGCATTGGCCACGAGCTGACAAGCCACAATCGGCAGTTCCTTGTCGACGGCACCCTGGACGCCATTATCGAT
>JBNKUW010000260.1:0-2265 GCA_050298835.1 Marivivens sp. | reverse complement strand
AGGTCAGGCCTTCGTAGGCGTTCCCCTGCCAGACAAAGCCCCAGAGATCCGCATTCCCTGCTGCGCGTTCACCATCCTGAACGGTCTTTGCAGCTGCGGTCAGGTCTTCCCACGTGGTCGGAACATCCAGACCGTATTTTTCCAGCAGGTCCGCCCGATAATAGAGCGCCGGAGCATCCGTGTAGATCGGCAGAGCGACCAGTTTGCCATCGACCGTCTGGGACTCGATGATCGCAGGGAAGTGCTGCGGAGCCAGATCGCGGGCTGCTTCGGTCAAATCGACGAAATGCTGCGCCAGTTGCGGCGCCCAGATCACGTCTGTCTGGTACACGTCGACGTCACCGCTGTTGGCGGCCAGCCACAGGCGGTACTGACCGAATTGGTCGGTCGTCGATTGCGGCATGGGAACCACGGTTACGGTGTTACCCGTCCGTTCCTCCCACGGAGCCACCAGCATTTTGAAGTTTTCGATGTCGGCGCCAACGGCCCCGGACACATAGGTAATTTCTTCGGCAACTGCCGCGTTGGCCAGAAGCGCAGACAAAGCGATACCGGCCCGCCAAAGCGGTTTTTTCACGTTCATAATTGGGGCTCCTCCCAGTTGAGTAATCGGATGGATATCGGCCAGAAATCCATTTCCGTAACGTTTCGGAAAACTAGTGCGGATGACCCAAATCTGTCAAGAGATCAAAAATACAGAGGATTTATACTCTATTTTAACGCCGCAACCGAGGCGCGTTCGATGACGGTAACGTTCTGCAATTTCTGCGTTTTTTCTAGCGGCGCTCCGTCGATTGAAGCGGTCAGAAATTGCGCCATCGGTTCCCAGCTTTCCCTGAGAGGCGACAGTGTCACGGTCAACGGGCAGGCCAGAGAATCGCTCCGGATTTCATCCAGTTCATCGTCATGCGCCACCACTGAAATGTCCTCGGGAACCGAGAGACCCAATTCGTCACAGGCGCGGAAAACACCAACAGCGATCCTCGTACTCGACGCAACAAAGGCTGTCGGTCTTGGACCTTCCGTTCGTTGAAGCAGCCGCTTCGCGTTTTCATACCCGAATTGTTCGGTCATCTGACCATGTGCCATCAAACTGTCGTCAACGTCGATATGCCCTTCGCGTAGCGCCTCGGCGTACCCGTCACGGCGGCGGGTCGAAAACGCCAGCCCCCTCCGGCCGTTGAGCATCGCAATATGCCGGTGCCCCTTGGCAACCAGCAGCGCCGTCAGGTCGTGGCCGACAGCATGGTTGTCGATATCGAAAAAGGGGTATTCCGTGCTGTTCATTGCCCGCCCGTGCGCAACAAAGGGTACCTTATGTTCGAGCAGATAGGCGATCCGCTCGTCCTCGTCCTTCGGGTTGAGCAGCACAAATCCGTCAACGGTTTTTCCCCGTATCAGCGCACTATACGCTGACAGAGTATCTGCTCCTTCGTCCTTTAGATGGAACAGAAACTGGCGCTTCCGTTTGCCGAATTCGCGGGACAGATTGCTGATGATCTGCATGAACAACCAGGACTCTTCCCTCGGCGGGATTCCTTCTTGAACAATACACACTGTACCGGATTTGCCGGTGACGAGCTTTCGGGCCGCCAAGTTGGGCTGATACCCCAGCTCTTTCGCGGCTTTCCAAACCTTTTCCTTGGTGGATTGCTTCACATCCCAATGGTCGTTCATCGCTCGGCTGACTTGGGTAACCGACAACCCTAAGTGTCGACTGAGGTCTTTTAGAGTTGTCATGGTTCGCCTGCGATTAAATCCGCTCTCGGCCGCATTATCTCCCGAAGTCCGGTCAAGATGAAAGATCAAACTGGCGCAAGCCCGGCTTTCGGGCAGAAGCCGGACCGCCTTTACCTGCTTTTGATTTTTTCGTGCGCCGTGCCCGCAACCTGCGCAATCCTCTGGTTCCGGCATTTTCCACACATGCTAAGTGGCTGAAAATACCCATGAACTGACAGCCTTGAACGTCGACGGGGTATCGCTCGCGTCGATACTTCTTTGCTTGCAATACTCTGAAATCTTAGTAACTCTTATAATAAGAGTTAATGGAGAATGCCATGAAGCTGGAAGAACACCCAACCGTGCAAAAGGTCCGCGCCCGAGAGAACAGATCCGCCCCTCGGGAAAAAATCCCCGCATCGTTGCTCAAGCAAATCGCCAAAGACTGTGGTGCCGACGACGTAGGTCTGGTCGAGATTCAAAGGCCGGCGCTTTCCGGAGAAACCGCCCATATCCGGCAGGTTTTCGCACGGACCAGAACCTTGC
>JBNKUW010000259.1:0-2289 GCA_050298835.1 Marivivens sp. | reverse complement strand
CTGCGGCTCAATTCACCCGGAGTATTTGTAGAAGCAAAGAAAAGGGCCCCGTTTTGGGCGGGGCCCGGATCTGTTATTCGGCGGCGCGCAGTGATCTGTCCGCGCTTGCAGGTTCTGGCGTGAGGTCGGCCCAGATAATTTCGGTCTGCTTCATCTTGCGGGCTTCGCGGGCCAGTGCCCAATCCCGCACTGCACGGCTGGTTTCCTTGGCCGTCAGGCGCATCAACAGACGCGCGATCCAGATCGCATAGGTGCTAATCCAGACGCGAAGGGCGAGCATCGCAGGCGTGAAGACCAGCGTCAGAACCGTCGCGATACCAAGACCGAAGACAACTGCCGTTGCGAGCTGTTTCCACCAAAGCGCTGTCGGACTGTCGATCGAGTAGCCACCACCGATGAAATCAAGGCTGAGGCCAAACATCATCGGGGCGAGGCCAGCCATCGTCGTGATCGTCGTCAGGAGCACCGGACGAATACGTGCCTCTGCCGTGCGGATGATCGCATCAAGACGTGGCATGTGACGAACATAGTCCTGATAGGTATCGATCAGAACGATGTTGTTGTTCACCACGATCCCGGCGAGCGCGACAATCCCCGTCCCCGTCATAATGATCGAGAACGCCTGCCCCATGACCAGCATCCCGATCAGAACACCGGTCGTAGACAGAACCACCGCAAGAAGCACCAGCGTCGAGTTATAGAAGCTGTTGAACTGTGCCAGAAGGATGATGAACATCAGCATCAGCGCGGCACCGAAAGCTTTCTGCAAGAACGCGATCGAGTCTTCTTGGTCCGCCATATCGCCGGCCCATTCATAGCTGATCCCGTCAGGCAAAGACCCCGGAGTGTCGAGCCATTCCTGAAGGACGGCAATCCGTTCGTTTCCGTTGACGACGACACGCGTGTAAGCCCCGTTTTGCGCGCCTTCTTCCAGGTCGTCGGGAATGCTGTCTTCGGGCACGATGAACACTTCGCCGGTGTCGGTATCGGTGAATTTCACCAAGCCGGTAGAAACCCCTGCTTTGATATCAAAGTAGCGTTTCTGGTCGATCCGGTCGATCTGGCCGAGTTTGGGGACGGCAGTCCGTGTGACAAAGTTCGACAGCGGGACGAGCCCCAGAGGCGTGCGGACTTTGAGGCTATCAAGTGTCGAGAGCACGCGATCCTCTTCGGGAAGGCGGACGCGGATCGGAATTTCTTCGTCTGAGGTGTCCGTCCGCATGTCACCGATCTGGACGCCACGGGTCACAAGCTGGACCATTGCGCCCACCGTTGCGACGTTGGCACCATACCGGCCTGCTTTGCCCACATCCACGCGGATTTCCCAGTCAATGCCGGGCAGCGGGCGGCTGTCTTCGATCTGAACAAGACCAGGCATGGTTTCCAGATGGCTCCGAACCATTGCGGTGGCGTCCAAGAGCTGTTCCCAGTCATCCCCCAAAATCCGCAGGTTGACCGGTTTGGTCGATGCGGGCCCCATAGCGAGGTTCAGAGCCTCGGTCCGGATGCCGGGGATTTGGTCCAGTCGGGATTGGAGGAGGTCCATGACGTAATTCCCGTCGAGCTCTTCCAGCGTCAGGTCATGCTCACGGGCAAACGCGGCGCGTTCTTCCCACGGGATCAATTCGATTTGTAGCTGACCAACGGCATCCCGCGGGCTTTCGGCACCCGCAGTGTTGGAGTTCAGGCCACCGGAACCGGCAAAGGAAAATACCGACTGAATTCCCGGAACAGACAGGGCAACGTCTTCGGCCTGACGAACTAGTTCATCCTTTTCAGCAAGGCTCAGGTTGCCGCGGGCCTGAACATAGACCAGTGCCTGTTCGGGTTCGCTTTCTGTAAAGAATTCAACGCCTTTGTTATGGGTACCGAAGTAGCTGAAGGTCACCCCGACGACCAAGAAAATCGCCGCAATAGACACAATCGGCATCACCGGATTGCCGGTGATCGCCCAGATCACCCATCCGAACGGAGACCGGTGATATCCGGCCTTGAGCGCCTTGGGCTTGCGATGGATTTTCGCCGCACCGACAGTAATCGACAGAAGTATTGCACCGATGATGAACATCACCATTCCGGGCAACGCATCCACAAGGCCAGAGGTCTGACGGGCAGCGCCGCTCAGATAACCGGGGTTCAGGGTCAACATCGCACCGGTAAAGGTGATCACCATGGAAGGCAGCACCAACAGTGCACGCACGACCCACGGCAGACGCGCAGACAGGAAATCGGATGCGGTGCCAAAGCTGCGGCTTGTGCGTCCCAGAACACCGCCCATGACGGGCAGAT
>JBNKUW010000258.1:0-2344 GCA_050298835.1 Marivivens sp. | reverse complement strand
GCAACAAGCACCTTAGCGGCTGCAACATCACCCCGAGTTGTTTTCAGCACCCCGTCGCTGAGTGCCACAGCCTTGGTACCAGTTAAAACCGTTATTCCTAACTGTTCGAGCCGCTTGGCCACCGGTTTTGTCAATGCCTTGTCATAGGTCGGCAGGATGTGATCCGCTGCTTCGACGATCGTCACCTTAGATCCAAGTTTCGCATAGGCGGTTCCGAGTTCCAGCCCTATGTAGCCTCCGCCAACAACGGCAAATGTTTCCGGCACTTCGGTTAGGGCCAATGCTTCGGTGGAGGACAGAATATCGCCACCAAATGGCATATTCGGTAACTCAACCGGTGTGGAACCGGACGCGACCACGATATGCTCCGCTCTCACGGTTTTGGTTTCCCCGTCGGACGTCACAGCCACCGTTTTCCCGTCTTGGAATCGTGCCCGCCCGGTAAGCATGCGAACCTTGGCCTTGCGCATCAGACCTTCGACGCCGCCGGTAAGTCGTTCAACAATCCCGTCCTTCCAAACCATCGTTTTCCCCAAATCAATGGAAGGAGTAGCGACCGTGATCCCAATTGGACTCGTCGGTGCATGAGCTATCTTGTGAAATTCATCCGCTGCGTGGATCAACGCTTTCGACGGTATGCAGCCGATATTGAGGCACGTCCCACCAGCCTTTGCTTCTTCGACAACGACTGTATCAATTCCCAGTTGGCCAGCGCGAATTGCACAGACATATCCGCCTGGACCGGCACCGATAATCAGAAGTTTGCATGTGATATCTGGCATTTATCCCTCAACAAACAGCATGGCCGGATTTTCCAGCAGGGTTTTGATTTTTTGAACGAACACGGCTGCGTCCCACCCGTCGATCACTCTGTGGTCGAAAGAACAGGAGATGTTCATCATTTTGCGTGGTCGGAACTGCTGTCCGTCCCAAACAGGTCGTATTTGCATTTTGTTGATACCAACAATCGCAACCTCGGGATGGTTGATGATCGGTGTCGTTGCCAAAGCACCGAGAGGACCGAGCGAGGTAATCGTAATAGTCCCACCTGTCAGCTCACCGCGTGTAATGGACCCGTCCCGCGCGGCCTCTGCTAACCGCGCGAGCTCTTTGGCATTATCCCAGAGGTTCCCTGCCTCGGCATGATGCAACACCGGAACGTTCAATCCGTTCGGGGTTTGGGTGGCGATGCCGATATGAACACCACCGTGTCGATGGATCACCCCCGCATCGTCGTCATAGCGCGCGTTCAACTCGGGCTGTTCCCGCACCGCTTCCACAATCGCGCGCATCATAAACGGCAGCACGGTGAGCTTCGGCCGATCAGCCTTGTGTTTTTCATTGAGCGCCGCCCGAAGGTTCTCGAGCGCGTCCATTTCGATTTCTTCGATGATGGTGATGTGCGGTATCTGCCGCTTTGACAGCTGCATCTTCTCCGCAATTTTCCGTCGCATCCCGACAACACGAATATCTTCGACACCTTTGTTGATACCGCGTTTCACCGATCCGTGCTGGATGCCTCCTGACGCGATCCACTTGTCCAGATCTTCGTGGGTGATACGCCCTGCAGGCCCGCTTCCCGTTACATGCCTGAGATCAACACCTTTCTCTCTGGCACGAGCACGAACGGACGGCGCTGCAAGAGGCTTGGAATTTGAGACGGGAGCAACTGACTTAGGTGGTTGCTCTGAAACCGGTTCTGGCTTGGCGTCCAGCTCGGGTTTCTGGACTTCAACGGATGCCGGACCCTCATTGGGCACCTCCGCCGAAGTGTTCCCTTCGCCATCAATTTCCAGCGTTACGAGGACCGAACCAATAGCGAGCTCGTCACCGATTTCACCAGCTAAGGTCAGCACCTTTCCTTCGACCGGAGACGGGATTTCCACGGCAGCTTTGTCAGTCATAACCACTGCTAGAACGTCGTCCTCCCGAACGATGTCGCCCGGTTTGACATTCCATTCCGATAGCTCGGCTTCGGCAATGCCTTCGCCCACGTCGGGCAAACGGATTGAAAAGATACCCATCGCTCAATCCTCCATGACTTTTTTCAGCGCTTCGCCCACCCGCTCTGGGCCAGGGAAATAAACCCACTCTTGCGCGTGGGGATAGGGCGTGTCCCAGCCGGTAACGCGGATAACCGGCGCTTCGAGGTGATAAAATGCGTGCCGCTGGACAAGTGTTGTCAGTTCAGCGCCAAACCCGCTGGTACGGGTTGCCTCATGGACAATCACGCAGCGGCCGGTTTTCTTGACGGAGGCGATAATTGTATCCAGATCGAGCGGAACCAACGTGCGCAGATCGATGATTTCAGCATCAACTCCCGTTTCTTGTGCCGCAGCCTCTG
>JBNKUW010000257.1:0-2346 GCA_050298835.1 Marivivens sp. | reverse complement strand
TTGGCCGAGATCAATACAGTGACACCCATTCAAGAATTCTTGACCGATAAATAAATGTTTGACCTTTGCCGTTATACGTGTGGAACGTGTCCCAAAAGGGGAGAAACGGCGAAAACATCAAAGCCGTTTGAAAAAGACTTCGGGGAGGAGGTTGCGTAATGCAACGCTATTTGACGCTTTGGGCTGTTATCGCCCTGTTTGTGATTGTTCTGATCCTACCAATTCCAATCGTCTGGAAAGGTCTGGGTGCTGTGGTGTTCGGCGCACTGGTCATTCTTGGTTTGCGCGACATGTTCCAGACGCGCCACGCCGTTCTTCGAAATTATCCGATCCTCGGGCATATCCGCTACTTCTTTGAAACGATCCGGCCTGAAATCCGCCAGTATTTTGTCGAAGGCGATGACGAAGAGGTTCCCTTTTCACGCGAAGCCCGCGCAATCGTTTACCAGCGTGCGAAAAATGTTGAGGACAAACGCCCCTTTGGCACCAAGATGAAAATCTACGAGAGCGGGTACCAATGGCTCACCCACTCGATCCGGCCAAAAGATATTGAAAACACCGACTTCCGTGTTCGGATCGGCGGTCCCCACTGCAAACAGCCCTACGATGCGTCCGTCTACAACATCTCTGCGATGAGCTTTGGTGCATTGTCGGCCAATGCCATTCTTGCGCTGAATTCCGGGGCCAAGATCGGTGGGTTTGCCCATGACACGGGTGAAGGCGGCGTGAGCCGGTATCACAAACAAGGCGGCGGCGATCTGATCTACGAAGTCGGCACCGGCTATTTTGGCTGCCGCACATTGGACGGGCAATTCGATCCCGAAAAATTCGCGGAAACCGCTTCGCTCCCGCAGGTGAAGATGGTTGAAATCAAACTGAGTCAGGGCGCAAAACCCGGTCAGGGCGGCATGCTTCCCGCTGCCAAGATCACCGCCGAAATCGCCGAAGCGCGCGGCATTCCACTCGACAAGGATTGTCATTCCCCTGCCAGCCATTCAGCCTTTGAAACGCCGATCGAGCTGATGGAATTCATCGCGCAATTGCGCGAACTCTCTGGCGGAAAGCCCGTCGGGTTCAAGCTGTGCATCGGACACCGGCGCGAATTTATGTGCATGGTCAAAGCCATGCTGGAAACCGGCATCACTCCGGATTTCATAGTTGTGGATGGCAAAGAAGGTGGCACCGGCGCGGCACCGCTTGAGTTTGCAAACCACATGGGTATGCCTTTGGTCGAAGGGCTAACCTTTGCGCATAACACCTTGCGTGGTGCTGGCCTGCGTGACCTCATCCGAATTGGTGCCTCTGGCAAACTGATCCACGCGTTTGACATTGCGCGGACGCTTGCGCTCGGTGCGGATTGGGTGAACTCTGCCCGCGGCTTCATGTTCTCGGTCGGATGTATTCAGGCACAAGCATGCCACACGAACCATTGCCCGACGGGTGTTGCGACCCAAGATCCGGTTCGTCAGCGGGCACTGGTCCCTGCGGACAAGGGGCAACGGGTTGCCAATTTCCATCGCAACACGCTCAAGGCGTTGGGGGATATGACGGGGTCTGCGGGACTTAGCCATCCGTGTGAATTCCTCCCCCACCATCTGATGATGCGCGAAAAAGACCGCGACATGGTCACAGGTCACGACGTCTATCCCTACATGCCGGATGGTTTCCTGCTGCGGGACGAAGAAGATACCTACGGCTATCTCAAACGCTGGCGGCGTGCTGCGGCAGACAGCTTTGCCGCGCCGGACGGTGGCATCTGAACAAAACGGGGTGGCCAAGGCCGCCCCGTTTCGCATTCCTACCTGCCACTTTCAGAGACCGAGCTCTTCTTTGCGGGCTTCTTGATAGTGATCAAAGCTGCTGGTGAACCAAGCTGTGCCGCGCGTCGCACCGGCAAGCGCAGTGAACAGATCTTCTTCGGCACCCATTGGCAGCTGGAGCTGGAACACGTCCCAGCCAACGGCGCTTTCGTGGGGTTCAAAGCCCAGAACCTGCCCTTTCAATCCGGACACAACAGGGACCAGCCCGCCAGAAAATACCGACGGCACGTGGATGTCGATCTTCATGATCGGCTGCAACAGAACGGTTCCGACCTCGTCCAGTGCTTCTTTAATCGCGCTCTTCCCTGCCGTACGGAAGGCATAGTCCGAGCTATCGACAGAGTGGGTTTTGCCGTCTTTCAGGACCACCGCAACATCCACAACAGGGAAACCGTTCGGGCCTTTGGTCAGCGCATCCTGCGCACCGTGTTCGACCGATGGGATGTAGTTTCGTGGAACCGCCCCGCCCTTGACCGTTTCGGAGAACGCAAAGCCGGAGCCGCGCTCTGCCGGTTGGAGTTCGATC
>JBNKUW010000256.1:0-2356 GCA_050298835.1 Marivivens sp. | reverse complement strand
GTGTTCTGATCGATCTGGCTGACAGCGGAATTGATCTCCGCAACTCCGCTGACCTGCTCGGATATGGCGCGCGCCACTTCGTCGATGCGTGCCGAGACCCCGCCGATGCTTTCCGCGATCTTCTTCAGCGACGATTCGGCATCGTTGACTTTTGCAACCCCGTCGGAAACCGCAGCGTCACTCCGTGCTATGACATCAGCGATCTCCGCTGCGGCATCGCTTGCCCTTTGGGAGAGTTGCCGAACTTCCGAGGCAACGACGGAGAAACCGCGGCCAGCCTCACCCGCGCGCGCCGCTTCCACCCCTGCGTTGAGGGCAAGCAGATTGATCTGAAAGGAAATGCCATTGATCACGTCGACGACTTTCGAAATCTCGATGGATGCGTCGTTGATGCGCGACATGGCTTCTGCCGCGTGGGCGACAACGGCACCGCCTTCTTCCGCTGTGGTACTCGCAATCCTTGCATTGTTGTTTGCATCGGAGATGTTGACATCGACCTGTTTGATGCTGGAGGACAGCTCATTCAATGCGGCAGATGTCTCTTCGAGTGAGGCCGCATTCTGTTCTGCCCGCTTTGAAAGCGCCTCTGACGTGTCGCGCAATTCAGTGGATGAATTCGCCAGGTTGTCAGTGCTGCCCGATATGCCGCTAATGAGCTCGATCAGGGATTGAAGCATCGCATTGGTGTCGTTCTGGAGGTCGGCAAACGCACCTTGAAAATGGCCGCTCATCCCTTTAGACAAATCCCCCTTGGCGATCCGCCCCAATGTCTCACCGACGGCGCCAAGCCCGATATCCACGGCATCTAGGAATTCGTTGACATTTGCCGCAAGCGTCGTGAGCGTGTCATCTTCGAAACTTGCATCCACGCGGGACGAGAAATTTCCATTCTTGGCCTGGTTGACAACCGAACCGATCGAGTTGGCCAGGTTTTGCATCATTTCTTTGCGTTCGGCCTTGGCCAGTTCCTCGCGTTCCTCTTTTTCCTTCATCATCCGGGCTTCGCGCTCGGCGGCTTTTTCCTTCTCCGCGTTCAGAGCTTCCAGTTCCTTCGCGGCTTTGGCCTGTTCTTCGTTAAGTCGGTCCATTTCAGCTGCGTTATTGCGGAATATCTCGGTCGCGCGGGCCAGTTCGCCGATCTCATCCCCCCTTTCGGTTTCAGGAACTTCGGTGGTCAACTTGCCATCAGCCACATTTATAACGGCCGATGTGAGTCTGCGGACGGGCTCGGCAATGCTCCGTGAAGCGAACAATGCGGCAGCAGCGGCGACCCCGACGATCGCGAGCGAGATCAGAACCGTCATTCGCAACGCCTCAGGGAGCTTCGCAAACAGTTCGTCTCTGTCCTGCTGAAGCACATAGACCCAGTTCGACGATCCGAATTTCAGCGGGACATAATACCCCAAAACATCCTCCCCGAACTGCGACAGCCCCTCGAACGAGCCCTTCTGTCCTGCAAGCCCGGCCTTGATGTTGTCGTTTTCGATGTTCGTCGTGAGGATATCGCTTTCAGACGAGTGGCGGGAATCCGTGCGCAACAGGAAGTCCGGCCCCACGACGAACCCGTCCGCCGTCTCACCCATTCCTTCAAGATCGTTCGCAGCCGTATTCAACTGGTCGATCGGCATTTGATAGGCGAGAACGCCAAGCAGCTTGCCCTGCTGGTCGAAAACCGGTCGCGACACGAAAGCTGCTGGTGCGAAATCGCTGGGTTCATAAGGGGCGAAGTCAACGAATACTGTCGGATCGCTATCGCTGTTTTCAATCGCCTCACGAAAGGCAGTGGCAAGACCGGATTTGTTCCACGGTCCGGTGATCAAGTTGGTTGCAAAATCGTTTTCCTTGAACACGCTGTAGACAAGGTTTCCCTCGGGATCGAAGAGAAACACGTCGTAATAGCCCATCTCGTTCTGGAGCTGGTCAAAAGTCGGGTGGTAGATCGCGTGAATGAAACCATAGCTCGATCCCGTGTCAGCCTCGACAAGTTGATCCTTCTGGCCGGGCGGATTGGGGTTTTCGGAAATATATACCCTTTTGAGGGTGTCTTCGGCGGCATCGCCCAGCATCTCAAACCCGTCCGCGAGGGCAATCAGGGCCTGGGTGGTGGTCGGGGCCTTGGACTGAAGACGGATGTCTCGTTCAATCGCATTAAGCAACAGCTCAATTCTTTTCTTTTTCAGGATGGCGGCGGCGTGCAGCTTCTCATCCGCTGCAAAAGTGATTTCAGAACGCGTCATCATCATGCTTGCGATTGTGAGGGTCACTGCGGTGATGACGACAAGGACGACCATTATGACGGGAAGCTTGGCACCAATCTTCCAGTTTTTCGGATTGAGAACCACCAGAGACCTCAGGA
>JBNKUW010000255.1:0-2373 GCA_050298835.1 Marivivens sp. | reverse complement strand
CTATCTGACACTGTGGGTTGAGCTCGGTGTTGTTGCAGGCAGTCTACCCATGATCGCAATTGCCGTTGCGCTGATGTCGTGTGTTCGGCATGTCCGTCGCAGGGCGGATACCTTTGCTATGCCCGCAGCGACCATCGGCGCAATTGTTACCGTAGCAATCCACTCGACCGTTGATTTCAGTCTTGAAATGGCGGGAAATGTTTATCTGTTTCTCGCTATTTTGGCGCTCGGCACTGCCCGGTTGAGGGGCGAAAGAACGTTGAGTTCTTTTGATGTCGACACCGGCTCGTCCTACGGGCTGCCTTCCGAAGGCGACGGTTCATCGTTTATTAACCAAAGTCCGATCTAGTTATGCGTGTCTCCAACGCAGGCCAAGATGACCCATATCCGTAAAGAATTTATTGATCTGGCTGATATTCTGTCAGTTCTCCGCCGTCAGGCGCGTCTGATTAGCCTTACGGTAGTGGTCGTCCTGGCAGTGGCGTTTGTGTATTTGGCGCGGGTGACGCCGCTTTATACTGCGACCGCGTTGGTGATGGTCGATCCGGTGGGGAAAAACCTGCTCGATCCATCTCAGACTACAGCGGTTTCGTCCAGTACCGAAAACGCACGGATGGAAAGCGAGGTCGAGATTCTCAAGTCCGACAACCTCGCGTTGGCGACAATCCAGCAGACAGAACTCTACCTGACCGACGAATTCGGTGTGTCGCTGAGCTTGTTCGAAAAGATCAAGCAGGTCCTTGGCATGGCTCCGGCTGCCGTACCGTCCGGGGACTATCTGCTCTATTCCACATTGAACGGATTTGCCGAAGCACTAACAGTGCACCGCCGGGGTTTGACCTATTTGGTTGCGTTGAGCTTTACGTCTGAAAGCCCTGAACTTGCGGCGAAAATCGCAAACGCTCATGCGGAAACCTTCATCCAGAATGAACTCGACGCCAAAGTGTCCGACGTGCTGGCGGGCAGGGACATTCTGCAAATGCAGGTGGATCAGGCACGTCAACAACTGACGCTGAGCGACGGAGTTTTGGCGGCGTATATCGAAAGCAACCTTGATCGATTGATTGAGGAGTCCGGCAATGATCGGGTGCTGGCCCTTCGCGAAACGCTTTCAGGGGTGAACTCTGCGCGCCTCGCAACCCTTGATGCGCAGGGGCGAAGCCGTGTGGCGCTTGCTTCGGGTGACTTTTCAACGCTTGCAGCGACGGTCGGTGACGCCGCGTTGACCCGTCTGCAGCAGCAACGCGAGACCCTGCAACGTCAGCTTGATGGTGTCGAAATCGGTTCACCAGAGGCCATCGATCTTGCCGCTGGTCTTGATGCGATCGAACAGCAAATGAACGACGTGGGTGCAACCGCTGTTTCCAACCTTGAGGCGCGGGTGCAGGCCTTGGAAACACGTGATGACGAGCTCCGCCAGACAATGCGGAGTGAGATTTTGGGGAGTTCGCTGAGTCCGCAAACGCTGACCGAAATCTATGGTCTGCAACAGGATGCGCAAATAGCACAGCAGCAATATGACCGCGTTCTTTTCCGGCTTCGCGAATTGGAAACCCAAGCGCTCGTGCAGGTCTCGGATACCCGCATCGTGTCCAGAGCATTGACGCCACAAAGGCCATCCTTCCCGAACAAGAAACTGGTTCTGTCCCTTGCCTTGGCCGTCGGGCTGGGTGGTGGATTGGGGCTGGCCTTGCTCTATGAGTTCTTTGTTGCCGGTGTGACCTCGTCCGCTCAGCTTTCCCATCTTGTTCCTCAACGTGTTGCGGCGGTTGTTCCCCGTGTTGAGATGGCAGAGGACACAGTGACCGTTGCCGATAAAATTGTTGATGAGCCGATGTCGCTATTGGCCGAAGCATTCCGTCGGATGCGCGCATCCATTGATAGGCAGGTGCCGGACCAATCTGGCAAAGGTAAGGTCATCATGGTGACATCTTCGGTGCCAGCAGAGGGTAAATCCACCGACGCACTGGCACTCGCGCGGACCTATGCCGGCGCGGGCAAACGTACGTTGCTTATTGATGCTGATCTGCGCAATCCGAGCCTGCATAAATTCATAGGGATCGAACCTACCCACGGAATTCTGGAATACTTGCTCGGAGATCCAGAAACAGATGATCGGGGTGAGTTTTATGACGCCGATCCGAAATCCCCGCTGGGGGTTATTATGGGGCGTCGTCGGTCGACGGTACCAACGGATGCGCCTCTTCAATCGGTGAAGATGACTGACCTGATCACCAATGCACGAAATGCATTGGACATCATCATCATCGACACGCCACCGCTCGTCCCTGTGGTAGATGCGCGCTACATCGCGACCTATGTTGATGTGGCTCTTCTTTGCGTCCGCTCAGGTGTAACAAAACAAGCCGATCT
>JBNKUW010000254.1:0-2401 GCA_050298835.1 Marivivens sp. | reverse complement strand
GTTCTGCTCTTCGCTCTTTTTTTTGAATTCGACTTTCCCTCAATTCCCAGGTATGTTTTTCATCGAATATTAGAGCTTGAACTGGTTTGTGAACAATGGCAAAGATGTTCTGAACAAAAACACCAGTCGGCAAAGGCTTTTTCTGCGCTGTCCTTGACATCATGCTTTTTCTGCAAAGGCGTGTCTGCAAAGAACAACCCGCCAAAGCTTTGTTTGGCGAGACCGCCGAGGTTGTCAGCGGTATCACGATCAAGGATCGCCACCCGCTGGCCAAGAGATAGCAGCCCTAACGCCGCACTGAGGCCTGCGAGACCGCCGCCGACAATTACCGTATCCGTCTGCGTCATCTGCCCCCTCCCTCCAGATGGTTATAGCGTGGCCGTCGCGGGCCATGTGCCGGATAGCCGTCCGTTTTCTATCAGGAGGACGTCCTGAAACTCCGGAATGACCGCCTCGCTCTGGGTCGGGCGGAGGAACGCAAAGTGATCAACCGGAGAAGTGTCCAACGCGGGACCGGTCCAGACCTCTTGGTTAGAGGAACGACCGAAAATACCGGAATAGCCGTAGCCTGCAGGGTGAACCGGTTTGGCCTTCCAATAGCCGCCATAGACAGCGATGTTTGCTGGTGCCCGTAGTGCAGTAAGCGCGCGGAAACGGTCCAAGCCGGGCAAAGCGTTGCGAGGCATGTATTTCAGGATCGGCGTGGCGATGAACAACGCGGGTTCAAAACCTGTGGTGGCATCGATGTCGAAATCAGTCGGCTTGGCCAAAACAGAGCCGAGCGAAACCTCGGTCGTGCCGCTTTCCCGACCGTATCGGGAAAATGTCAGGCTACCACCAGTGTTGACCATGGTGCCCGCGCCGATTTCGGTGAGGATGGTTTCGGCTTGCGCGAGTGCATCGGCCACGCGTCTTTCTGCGGCCCTACGCAGGACAGACGGCAATTTTGCCAGATGCGGTTCGTAGCCCATGACGCCTTCGAGGGTGAACGCCCCTTCTTCGTGGAGTGCGTTCAGTTGCGCTGCCATCACAGCGATGTCGGTACCGCCGCGATGCAATCCGATGTCGATCTCTAACGCCACCCGCAGACGGCGGCTGTGCTTGGTCGCAACTTCCGCCATTTGCGCGGCGCGTTCCGGTGTGTCGATCAGCCAGATGACGGTGTCTGCTGCATTCGTGTGATCAGTGAGGATGTGTTCGACCGCGGCAACGGGGAGGGGTTTCCCCATCAATTGTTCCCATGCAGGACGTTCGGTCAGGAGCCAGCGCACCATTCCGGCGGAGAAACTCATCACCCCAATCGCGTCGAGCTCGGTCACAGCCATATCGAGCATCGGAAGACTGCTTAGGGATTTCGCAACGACACGGGACCGGATCCCATGCTGGAGCCGCTCTCGGGCATGGGTGAGGTTGCCGCGAAACCGGTCCACGTCCAGAACCAGACAGGGTCGGTCCTGGCTTGCATTTCGCAGTAGGGCATCCCATTGGGCAAAGTCGGGCAGCGTCATATTGCCCCCGCGTTCTGGATCTCCATCGGACCCTCCTCGTCCGTTTGCGCGAGAGTTAAGCCGCCTCTGCCCCTATCAGGCAAGGTTTACTAAACGTCAGGCGTGCCAATGCGGCAGCTTCGGACAACCTCTGCAATCTGGCGCAAATTCGGGGCAAGCGGTGTCGTCTTTCGCCAAATCATCCCGATGGAGCGGCTAGGCGTCGGAGCCGTAAAGCGGGCAATTGCGACGTCAGCAGAGCGGATTTCTACCGGAACAGCCATTTCGGGGATCAGTGTCACACCCATGCCAGCACCGACCATTTGCACCAGTGTCGTCAGCGAACTTCCATCCATCAATTCCCGCGGACGGGTGGACGGCATGTTGCAGAACGACAAGGCCTGATCGCGGAAACAGTGGCCTTCCTCCAGCAAAAGGAGTCGCATTTCCCGCAGATGTTCCGGGGACGGGACAGGAGTGCTCGCTTCGGACGTATGGCGGACAAGAACGAAATCCTCTCGGAATAGTTCCAGTTCCTCAAAACTGGGTTCACCCGCAGGGAGCGCGAGGATGGCGCAGTCCAGTTGCCCACGGTTCATTTCGTCCACCAACCGCTGGGTAAGCGTTTCGCGGACTGAGACTTCGAGTGCGGGATAAAGGTCCGACAGACGGTTCATGAGTCGCGGCAGGAGGTAGGGCGCAATCGTCGGAATGACGCCGATCCGGAGCGGTCCTGCGATACCTTGGGCGGAAGCCCGCGCAAGATCACCCAACTCATCGACGGATCGGAGAATGTCCCGCGTACGGCGAAGGAACTCTGTCCCAAAGCTGGTGAGCCGGATTTGGCGGGGGCCGCGTTCGATCAATGGCTGGCCAAGCGTTTCCTCCAATTCCTTGATTTGCATGGACAATGC
>JBNKUW010000253.1:0-2413 GCA_050298835.1 Marivivens sp. | reverse complement strand
GTGAAAGGCCGCGTGAACTTGGCCGCGGTATTGGTGGCGGCCGGGTCGGCAAGCGGCAGCAGCGGCGTGATCACCATCAGCGCCAGCAGCGCGATCATACCTGCCAATATCCATTTTTTGACCATTGCACACTCCTTCGAAAATAAACAAAATTAGGCGGCGGCAGTCTCGATAGGTTCGAGCGTGACCTTGAACCCCAAACGCTCCAGGCGGCGGGTTAGCCACTGTTGAGTAGACTGGGGTTTCAACTGGTCAAAATAGTCTGCGCCGCGTTCCACAAAGCGGGTATCATCCCGAATGATGTGATAGGCGACAACCAACATGGTGCGAGCTACCGCGACCGCCGCTCGTTTCTTGCCCCGCCGACGGGACAAACGCCGGTATTTCTCGCCCAAATAGGTGTTAGTTTTGCCCACCGTATGCGCGACCTGGACCAAGGCCGGGCGGAGATACCGGTTCGCTTTCAAGGTCCGAGATGACCGGTTGCGGCCAGCACTTTCGTTTTTGCCCGGCGACAAACCGGCCCACGAGGTCAAATGATTTGCGGTGGGGAAACGTGACATATCCGTGCCAATCTCGGCAATAATGATTTGTGCCGTGATCGTGTCGACACCGGGTATCTCATCCAACCGGTCAATCAAATGCGTTTGGTCAAAAGGGGGCATCAACTTATCGATCTCCGCCTCCGATGCTTCCAGTTTGGCGTTCAAGTCATCGATGTGTTCCAGGTGCAGACGCAGCAACAGCCGATGACTATCCTTAATGCGTCCGGTGAGTGCTTGTTCCAATTCTTCGATCTTGTTGCGCATTCGACCTTTGGCGAGGTCGGCCAACGCTGCCGGATCGTCCTTCCCGGCAATGATCGCGGCTAACATTGCCCGTCCGGACACCCCCATGATATCGGTCGCCACCGAACTCAGCTTGAGATTGGCGTCTTCCAACACCTTATGCACTCGGTTGACTTCGCGCGTGCGTTCCTGGATCAAATGGGTGCGATAGCGCACCAACTCGCGCAGGTCGCGCTGCGGCGCTTCGGGAATGAAACTGCTCTTGAGTAAGCCGTGTTGCAGAAGTTCGGCGATCCACTGCGCATCCTTCACATCTGTTTTGCGCCCCGGCACAAACTTGATGTGTTTGGCATTCACCACCATGACCTCAAAGTCTTCTTCCAGGATATTGAACACCGGTTTCCAATACACACCCGTGCTTTCCATTGCCACCTGCCGCACGGTGGCCTCCGCTAACCAGTCGCGTAGCGCCAATAGGTCAGCGGTCTTCGTGCCAAACGTGCGGATTTCCACCCGGTCAGCTTGGCTCGCTTCGGACACGATCCGACAGGCGACCACCGTCTTCTTATGCACATCCAAGCCCGCACACCGCTCATTCACCACTCGCAGCACAGTCACTCCAGAGATACGCTTCTTTAATGATCTGATACCGCGAACCTCGCCTTGGTGAAGGTATCTCCTTCGCGTGCTCTCCCGCTGGGAGGCGACATCTTTTGGTGCGTCTGGAGGTTCCGGGTCCAGCTCCTCTTCGGATTCGTAATACCAGAGTATCACCGACCTCAGCGGTATCAGTCCTCTCAGCTTACCTCATTTTCGTCTCTTCGTGGTGCCGCCACTGGCGGCGTGGGTAGCTCCTCTGCAAACAAGCGTTTAGCATTCAGCCGACAGCGATCAGCGAATGCGTCGCGTCGGTACGCCGGATGGATTCAAGGCTTGTCCGAAAACTAAATGAACAAAGAGACAAGTTCACCCTCCGGTCGAGATAAACGGCGGTTGATCAAAAGGGCAAGATTGTAGGCCGCTGAAATAGCCGCCAAGCGTGCATAGAGACCAGCCATCGAGTGAGGTTGATGGCGTTTGATATCGAAAATCATGACCAATCGTGCGAAAACGGGTTCGATGATCTGACGATGGCTTGCATGCGTTTTCTTTTCCATGCGCGTCCAAGGACGTTCCGTTTGCGCATTATCAGGCGGCACGGCATAGACCCTGGATGCATAGCGATTTTGCCAATGCTGCGCCCAACGCTGCCCATTGAACCCCTTATCGGCCAGATAAGGTCGATTAGAAAACGGACCAGCTGCGGTCCAACCACCTATGAAACCAGCCGGTGGGTGTGTGGTCGCCTTCTTGCCATCCCGCGTCCGGCGCGGCGGCTCAACGAGTTGAGGTTGTCCCTGTCGCGCACTCAAGAATCCTTCCATTAACCAGCGGTCATTGATGTGACCTGCCCCCACAATCCAGCCCGTGATCGCCCCACTACGGCAAGCGCTCATCAAGAGTCGGTGACCCACAAACCATCCGCCGCGGGCCCATCCCTTCGCCGCACTGAACCAGAACCAATGGCGCCGTTCGCGCTTGGACTGCCCCAGACTGTAGGCTGGCAGGTCCAAGCAATCCACACA
>JBNKUW010000252.1:0-2466 GCA_050298835.1 Marivivens sp. | reverse complement strand
GAACAGGCGGCCCAGGCCTATGCGTCGCACCCCGCATTGTTGCGGTTGCGCGAACTCGAGACGCTGAAGGAGCTGGCGCGATCGGCAAACGCAAGCATCTACATCGGCTTCAAGAAGCACGACACGCTGAAAGTGGACGACGATTGATCCTCTTTGTGGATGCTTCAGTCCGGCCGACGATCGGCTACCGAACCGAGAGGCCGTGAGCTGAAGTTCCGGCCCCTCGACGGAACGCCACCTGTTGAAGGTCATGCCGAACACTCAAGCATACGCCGCAGCCAATGCCGGAGGCACGTGTATTTGAGAACCGCCACAACTCAGGTGGCCTATGAGGGTGTCCGAGCCGTGTCACCAAGCATGTTGGCTGCCATCATCTCAGGAACCGGCCAACTCTGGCCTCCAGAAGACGGACAAGTTCCCGGTCCATGAACGCGTAGTCGTCCGGGATATCGAGGCAGATCAGCCGTTTGCCTTTAATGTGCTTGGCGAAGCGTTTCGACAGTTTGTTCCGGTGCGCCTTCTCCATTACGAAAATGATGTCTGCCCATTCGATCTGATCGGCCGACAGGGGGCTGACCGCATCCGGTGCCAAGCCAGCGGAATCGGTCTCCACATCCGGCCCTGTGGCGAAGACTTCCTCCGCAGTTGGACTACGCAGTCGGTTCTGGCTGCATATGAAGAGCGCCTTTTTCATGCGCGCAGGTTCGCATGTCTTTCGGCCGCTATCGCGGCAAGCGCTCTGCTATCGGCATCGAGGAGCCTGCGTGCGGAATGGGCTCACGGACGGGCATGCCTGTACATGAAAGCACCGTCGGCAGGTGAGAGTGACGGAGCTGTGGACGTGCGGAGCGGGAATCCGCAGTCAGCCGAGGCGGACATATGGGGGCTATCTCCCGCCTCACGATCGCTTCAGCAACTTATGGCGGCCAAAAAAAAGTCCCGACCCGCGCACGGTAACGCTCATATGCACGGAGTACCTGCCTCCGACCAAGGGTACCTGCAAGCGGCGTCTGTGGCTGACGGCCGCCCCGGCAGTTCAGGCCGAGAGCTGCCGCTGAGCTTCCAAACCGCGAACGGCAGAAGTCTGATCCATCGCGATCACTCAAACGAGTCCCTCGTCCTTCGACATGGGGTGTTCGCATTCTCTCCAGACGGTACGTGCATCGTTGCAGAACGTGAGTTCGGAGTTGGGCGATGGCGACGAGTCAACTAATCCTCAGTTTTTGGCGAAGCTGTGGACAGGTTCTCCAGTCACCATCATCGTAACCTTACGGTGAGGGCCGCCTTCCCCCTGCGGGATGTGGCCGCCACAACCGAATCCACCCGGCGAATCAAGGGCTCTTATCGAGATTACCATTGACAAAATCCGCACACCGCTGCTGTCTATATAAATATAGCGTTCTTTCCAATGAGATTCCGAGATATGTATTGCCTTCCTGCCATCTGCGTTTATTGAATATTTCTTCACATTTTTACCAACAAGAAACCCATTTGCGTTATATATTGCAAAGGCATTTCTCGTCAATGAATCAGTACGAAATTACGCCTCAGTATAGACTTCGACCATAGTGTTGATGCCTTGACTTTAAACGCGGATTTAGAGAACCGCATCGACCGTGACAGAAATCTAATTCCAGGTATGTTTAGCGCTTCGCTTAGGGTCACGTCGTCGTCCCGATTCGACAGGCGTTTTTTCTGGAAAACACTAGTCGAATCGGGATGCGGACACTTCAGGCAATTCTCTCGAAAGAAAAAAAATTGCGTTGACCTCATTCTGCAATTGCGTCACGCGCGCATTGTTTTGACACAGTCTTGCCCAAAAAAGCTTGTAAATTCGTTTTGTGTCTCGTATTTAATTTCAAGGAGATCACAAAATGGCAGGTCCACCAATCCGAAATATGCCTGTTCTAGTACCAGGAGTCATAAATCGCTAAGACGGCGTCCTTTCACGCGGCGCTGGTGAACTTCGGATTTGGTCCACACGAACGGTTCGGCGGTGGCGTTGTGGCGTTCGACGTAGGCAGCAATGTGAGCTTTCAGTTGCTCGATTGACGTAAAGGACGCGCCCGCCAGCGACTGCCCCTGAAGGAGCGAGAACCAGCACTCGACTTGATTGAGCCACGACGCCCGCGTCGGGGTGTAGTGGAAGGTCACGAGCGGATGCTTCTCCAGCCATTCGTCATTCCGCTTGTGCGTATTCAGATTATCGAGGATGACCTCAAGCCGGCGGTTGGGATAGGCCGCGACCACTTCGTCCAAAAAAGCGAGAAATTCCTTCCGGCGCCGTCGCTTCTCATGCTTGGCAAGAACTTTGCCCGTGGCCACGTCGTAAGCGGCAAACAGCGTTGTCGTGCCGTGCCGCTTGTAGTCATGGCTGTGTCCGGTCAAAGCGCGGCCATTGGCAAGTTTCAGATAGCCTTGCGCACGCTCCAGAGCCTGGATCGACGGCTTTTCGTCGATGCACAG
>JBNKUW010000251.1:0-2472 GCA_050298835.1 Marivivens sp. | reverse complement strand
AACGACTCTCGACTGAAGGCCGAGCGTGACGTGTTCTTTGACGGCCACATTTTTAGCCCCATTCGAGGCAGTTGATTAAATATTAGACATCTACTTCGGAAAATGCTGCATGGCAGCATTTGAAATCAATCTAACCCTCCCAAGACCCGTCTGATTCCTGCAACCTCAGGACACACAGCAATGGCGCTGTAACAAGTTTTTTCCCAACGATTGGGATTTGAGCAAAGCCGCTCGACCGTCTGCGAACCTCCTCCCTCGCAGTCATGGTCGGCGGCTTTTTTCGTGTTTCTCCAACAGAGATCAACAAAGGGAACGACAGGGATATGAAACGGCTTACCGCAATACTGACGGCAACCACTCTACTGACCACCCCCGCATTCGCAGAGATGCTGGACCTTGAAAAAGACGAACTCACCTTTGGATTTATCAAGTTGACCGACATGGCTCCTCTCGCGGTGGCTTACGAACAGGGATACTTTTTCGACGAAGGCCTGTTTGTCACACTCGAAGCGCAGGCAAACTGGAAGGTTCTGCTGGATGGCGTGATCGACGGAACGCTGGACGGGGCGCATATGCTCGCTGGTCAGCCGCTCGCCGCGACGATCGGATATGGCACCGAGGCCCACATCATCACTCCGTTCTCCATGGACTTGAACGGGAACGGTATCACTGTATCGAACGAAGTTTGGGACATGATGAAACCGGGTTTGACGGTCGGGGAAGATGGCCTGATCGAGCATCCGATCTCTGCCTCTGCCTTGCTTCCGGTGATTGACCAGTTCAATGCAGAAGGTAAGCCGTTCAACATGGGAATGGTGTTCCCCGTTTCGACCCATAACTACGAACTGCGTTACTGGCTGGCGGCTGGCGGCATTAATCCGGGTTATTACTCGCCCGAAGACGTGACCGGCCAAGTCGGCGCTGATGTGTTCCTTTCGGTTACCCCTCCGCCGCAAATGCCTGCGACCCTCGAAGCGGGCACCATCAATGGCTATTGCGTAGGTGAGCCGTGGAACCAACAGGCTGTTATCAAAGGTATCGGCGTTCCGGTCATCACCGACTACGAAATCTGGAAAAACAACCCCGAGAAAGTCTTCGGTATCACTGCCGAGTTCGCTGAAGAAAACCCCAACACCACACTGGCCATCACCAAAGCGCTGATCCGCGCCGCCATGTGGTTGGATGAAAACGACAACGCCAACCGTGGTGAAGCCGTCGAAATCCTGTCGCGTCCGGAATACGTGGGTGCGGATGCAGATGTGATCGACAATTCGATGACCGGCACCTTTGAATACGAACCGGGTGACGTGCGCGATGTGCCGGACTTCAACGTGTTCTTCCGGTACTATGCAAACTACCCCTACTACTCGGATGCGGTCTGGTATCTGACACAGATGCGCCGTTGGGGCCAAATCCCCGAAGCGCAATCCGACAGCTGGTATGATGAGGTCGCGCGTTCGGTCTACAAACCGGAAATCTACCTCGAAGCGGCTCGCCTGCTCGTCGAAGACGGTCTCGCTGCCGAAGCGGATTTCCCTTGGGATAGCGATGGCTACCGTGTTGTGACCCCGTCCGAGGACATCATCGACGGTGTTCCCTTCGATGGTCGCCAGCCCAATGCCTACATCGACAGCCTGTCCATCGGTCTCCACGGCGATCAGATCGTCGTCGGTAACGACGTCCAAGGCTAACGCTTGATCGGGGCGGTTATGGCCGCCCCACCACCCCTACAAACGAGGACCGCAGAGATGACCACCGTCGATCCCGAATTCGCCAAAGACGCAGATCGTGAAGCCCGCCGCGCACGTCTGTTCACCCGTATCAACAAGGCCGATGCCTGGTTTCAGGTGCTGGGGCTGGCGTGGATCACGCCGATCCTCAAAGCAGCAGCCGGAGACAACCCGCGCACCCAGATGAAAGAAATCTGGCGTCTGTTGGGCGTGCCGGTTCTGGCTATCTTTCTGTTCATCGCCGCTTGGGGTGTTCTCGCGCCCAAGGTCCAGACCTCTCTCGGGGCGATCCCCGGCCCTGCCGAGGTCTGGGCGAGCGCGGTAGACCTCCATCAGGACGCTATCGAAAAAGCGGAAAAAGAAGCGATTTTCTATGACCGCGTTGACCAGCGAAACCAGCGTCTGATCGATGCCGGACGTGCGGATGAGGTCAAGGACATGACCTACACTGGCGCGCCATCCTACTACGATCAGATCGGTACCTCGATCCGGACTGTGTTCTTTGGCTTCCTGATTGCTTCTGCCGTGGCGATCCCGTTGGGTATCATCGCCGGTCTGTCGCCGATTGCGAACGCCGCGATCAACCCGATTGTCCAGATTTTCAAACCGGTGTCGCCACTTGCTTGGTTGCCGAGCCTTCGAAGCCGGAAGGTTGGTAGGTCGCCACGGCCGCAGCAGTGGCAGCGGCAGCGACAGGCGGCGCCGGCTGTCGCCTAGGCAACAGCGGTTCTGCCGACAGATG
>JBNKUW010000250.1:0-2516 GCA_050298835.1 Marivivens sp. | reverse complement strand
AGGAAAAGACCCGCCCCAGATAAGTGACAAAAGAAGAAGAAGGCCCCAAGCCTTGGGGGTCATGCGGAGCTGATTGGTCATCGTGAATACCGTTGAAGTTAACGCGCCCACAATGCCAGAAAAAAGCCCCGCGGTAAGCGGGGCTTTGGTTCACTGGTGCACAATGAAGTGGCTGAAAACTCAGAAGTTGTACGAGACCTTGAGACCGTAGCCGATTGCAGTGTTGCCTTCGAAGGTCGAACCGATTTCGGTTGTTGCATCCCCGAGCCAGACGTATTTCACGCCGCCCGAGATTTCGAGACCACTGTCGAGAGTGTAGGCGCCACCGATAGATACGCTGGTAAAACCGTCGGTCGGCGACAGGTCGCTTGCCGGATCACCGGTTGCGGCTTCGTAACCAACTGCGATTTGACCCGCGAAATTGTCGCTGAAACGACGTCCGATACCGACAGTGTATGTCATCACGTCATTGGCATAGCTCGAGAGGTTGCCGTCACCGTTAAAGAAGGCGGTGTTTGCGTCGTCGATCGTTGCAGCAGACCAGTTCGCCCAACGGATGTTTGCGAATGCGAGCGTATTTGCAGCAACCCCCGTTTGGAAATCCAGATTAATGGATTGCGGCATGGTTGCAGTGAGATCACCGACCGAACCACCAAGAGACGTTCCCGAACCTGCCATCGCGAAGTTGGTTTCCGACGAATAGGTCAACGCGGCGCGCAGCGCGATATCAGGAATTTCGTAAGCAGCGCCTACAACATATCCGGTGTCACTATCAGACTCATATGACGCGTCATAAACCGTCGTTCCTCCGTTAACCTGTGTATAAGTGCCATCGGCAGTTACCAGACGCGGACCAGCGAAAACACTGATGTTTTCATTGATGTGATATTGGCCAAGAACAGTTATTGCGCTCGTGTTTACGTGTGCGCTGGTACCGGATATGGGATAGCCGGCGGTCGTGTAGTCAATATTCGCGCCAAACGGGCTATCCATAATGAATGCAAGCGAGATCTTGTCATTCACGTCGGTTTTGAAAGCAAGACTTGTCATGCTGTACTCAGGAGCCACGCTACCAGAAGCACCGCCACCAAAAACTGCAGCAGCGGTACCGCTTACCGACGGAACAACATAGCCGTAGCTCAATTCAGCATAGGTGCCGTCTTCGAACAGCGGCGAAATGCTCTGTCCGGATCGATCAAGTCCGCCCGCAGAAGCTACGGTAGTGGTCAACAGCAGGGCGGCGCCTGCGCTTAGAAACTTTTTCATGATACCTTCCCTTATTCCCCGCACATTCTAATCGAGCGGGTTATCTCCCTATGGTCGAAACGCTACATAGCAGCTTACCTTTGGGTCAACTACTGACGCCGCGTCATCCGAAACACGCATCGTAACGTAACAAAGTTGCCCGATGTTTGGTGTATCTGGCAAGTCTTTCAGAAGATCGAACGAAATGGGGCCGCAGTGCATTAGAACACTGCGGCCCCGAAATCAGGGTTATTCGAGCTCGATTGTGCCCGGCGGCTTAGACGTGGTGTCATAGAAGACGCGGTTCACGCCTTTGACCTCGTTGATGATACGGGTCGAAGTTTCGGCAAGGAATTCGTGCGTAAACGGATAGTAGTCTGCGGTCATACCGTCGACGCTGGTGACTGCGCGAAGCGCAAGCGCATAGTCATAGGTCCGACCATCGCCCATCACGCCAACAGTACGCATCGGCAGGATCGCAGCAAACGCCTGCCAGATTTCGTCATAGAGGTCGTGCTTTCGGATCTGGTCGATATAGACAGCATCGGCTTTGCGCAGGATTTCGAGTTTGTCGCGGGTGATTTCGCCGGGGCAGCGGATCGCAAGACCCGGCCCAGGGAAGGGATGGCGCCCGATGAACGACGCAGGTAGGCCCAGTTCGTGACCGAGTGCGCGAACCTCGTCCTTGAACAGTTCGCGGAGCGGTTCGACCAGCTTAAGGCCCATCTTTTCCGGAAGGCCGCCAACGTTGTGGTGCGATTTGATCGTTACCGACGGTCCACCCGAAAAGGACACAGATTCAATCACGTCGGGATAGAGTGTGCCTTGGGCAAGGAACTCTGCGCCTTCGATTTCATCGGCGTATTTCTGGAACACGTCGATGAACAGTTTGCCGATGGTTTTGCGTTTGACCTCGGGGTCGGAAACACCTTCCAATTCGCCAAGGAACAGATCGCTTTCATCGGCGTGAATCAGGTTCAGATTGTAGTTGTCGCGGAACATCGCAACGACCTGTTCCGCCTCGTTCAGACGCAGCAATCCGTGGTCAACGAAAACGCATGTCAGTTGGTCGCCGATCGCCTCGTGCAGGAGGATGCCGGTGACAGAGCTGTCAACGCCGCCGGACAGGGCGCAGATGACCGACAGGACCACGACCATTTTGATCATCTCTTTCATCGCGCGCCCTCCTCGTCGAAGAAGGAATAGGGACCACCGAAGGGCTTGGGCCGGACGCGGTCGAGCAGCGGGGTGAACAGGTTGGCCAGCAGGAT
>JBNKUW010000249.1:0-2541 GCA_050298835.1 Marivivens sp. | reverse complement strand
CGCAATGATTTTTCATTCCTATGTCGTGAATGTCGCTTTCGCATCAGAGGTGCCGCAAATCCTGCACCTTTGCGCGGGTTAGCAGGCTATTCAGGATCAAAGATTTACCGGAGGTATAATATGTCGGAAGTTGCAGGGGCACGCGGTCGTCGTGGTCGCGGGGGTGGCGGAGCTGCCCGTCGTGCCGAACGGAGCGCGGTCAGCGTCGAAACGGCAAAGTACATTGAGCGTAACATTCCTAACCTTGACGTCCTGAACGACGAGGCGATGGAAATCATCGAGGCGAACGCAGACGCGATCCTCGAAGAGGTTGGTGTCAACTTTGTTGATAACCCCGAAGCGCTCGAAATGTGGAAAGCGGTTGGTGCGGATGTTCAAGGCGAACGTGTCCGTCTGCCCAAAGGTCTGGCGCGCGAGCTGTGCAAAACAGCACCGTCTCAGTTCACTCAGCATGCTCGCAATCCCGAGCGGAGCGTTGTCATTGGTGGCAAAAACCTTGTTCTGGCTCCGATCTATGGTCCTCCGTTTGTTCGTGATGCCGAAGGTGGCCGTCGTTATGCGACCATGGCTGACTTTGAAAAATTCGTGAAGCTTGGCTACATGTCCAAGTGGCTTCACCACTCTGGCGGTACGGTTTGCGAACCGACCGACATTCCGGTGAACAAACGTCACCTCGATATGCTGATGGCGCACATGACCCTCAGCGATAAACCCTTCATGGGGTCGGTCACAGAGCCCAGCCGCGCACAGGACTCTGTCGATATGGCTGGCATCCTGTTCGGTAAGGACTTTGTTCAGGACAACACCGTGATGACCTCGTTGGTCAACATCAACTCTCCGTTGACGTTCGACAACATCATGATGGGTGCGCTTGACGTCTACGCTCGCAACAATCAGGCCTGCATCATTTCGCCGTTCATCGTTGGCGGCGCTATGGCTCCTGTTTCGGTTGCTGGTACGCTGACGCAGGTTCTGGCCGAAGTCATGACCGGCGTTGCCTTCAGCCAGATGATCCGCAAGGGTGCTCCGGTTATTTTCGGTGCGTTCGTGACCTCGATCGACATGGGCTCCGGTGCACCGACCTTTGGTACGCCCGAAGCGTCCTTGATCACCTATGGTGCTGGTCAGCTCGCACGTCGTATGGGTCTGCCGTATCGTTCGGCTGGTTCGTTCAACGGCTCCAAACTGCCCGACGCTCAGGCTGCATACGAAACCGCGAACTCTCTCAACATGGGTCTGATGGCTGGCGTAAACTTCATGCTCCACTCCTGTGGCTGGCTCGAAGGTGGTCTGGTAGCGGACTTTGAAAAGTTCGTGATGGATGCGGACCAGCTCGGCGTTCTGCACGGTCTGGCGAAAGGCATCGACATGACCGAAAACGGTCAGGCAATGGATGCTATCCGCGAAGTCGGTCCGGGCGGTCACTACCTTGGTTGTGCCCACACCCAAGCCAACTTCAAATCGGCGTTCTGGCGCTCTGACCTGCTCGACTACAAACCGTTCGAGACTTGGGACGAAGAAGGCGCACGCGACACGCGCTCTCTGGCGACCAACCGTGTTGAAAAACTGCTGTCGCAGTACCAGCAGCCGGCCCTTGATCCGTCGATCGAAGGCGCCCTGCGCGAGTATGTGGCAGAGAAGAAAGCGTCCATGCCGGACAGCTTTACCTAAACACTTTGGCCCTCCGTCGATACCAGACGGGGGGCCGATGCGGCCCTGAGCGTTTTTGCCTCGGCCATGATTGCGATCAGAACGTCGATGTGACGGGCAAAGGAATACCCTGCGGTCCTGTCTTTCCGGCACCCTTCAAGCTGTTTTTCCAGATCAAGTAGCTTTATCAGGGCTTCCCCCACATTTGGCAGCGTTGGCGTGCGGAGTATACGCGCCAGATGACGGTCGCGCTGGTAGTCGTCTACGCCAAATCGCGCGGTCTGAACCATGAACGTTGGTCGTTTTAGCGCCGTTGCCATTCCCAGAATATCAAACATCGATTTCCCCTTTCCGGTCTGTGTTCGAACAAGACTGGCACGAAAATCGGGGTGTTGCGGGTTGGGCTGTGTAGCGCACGGTCCTGCTACCGGATGTTATCTTTTTCCTGAAAAACTGATCTCTGCCAGAACGTTAACGAATAGGTAACATTCATGACCATAGCGTTAGTTTGTTGAAAGAATCGCAACATTAGTAACGAAACAAGGGGGACTGTTTCTAAATGTTGACTGTGGGTATATCGGAAAAAACGCATTGCGCTTTACCAGGTTGGGTGCCTGATGCTGTCGCAAACTACATTGTTCACACCGAAACAGGAATGTCGATCAGGGCGCTTGCCCGTGAAAGAGCCTGTCACGCGTCAACCATTCTCCGGCAAATACGCAGATGTGAAAACCGCCGCGATGATCCGTTGGTGGATGACGCTTTGCGCACACTGTCGCAACAGCTCCACCGCGAAACCGGAACATCGCGAAAGGATCGGTCTGGAATGCAGGATGATATGGGGAACCCGACACAAACGGGTAAGGACGCGCCGATGGGTGAAGAACTTCA
>JBNKUW010000248.1:0-2564 GCA_050298835.1 Marivivens sp. | reverse complement strand
ACCAAATCTTGTAGGATCAGCGCGCACCTACACAATGCCCGGAAAATTTCGTCCGCTTTATCGCCGTTTTCCCGAGAATCTCGACGGGATTCGAGTCGCAAGGAGGCCAATAACAACGAAGAGATAGATGAAAGGCTCCCATGGCCAGCCTTTAACCAGCCACACATAGTGAATCGCTGCCAAAGCGGCTGCGGGATAGGTCAGCTTGTGAAGATTACGCCACGCGACCGGCCCCATTCGGCGGATGCTTTTGTTGTTGGAAGTTACGGCCAATGGAATCAACAGGACAAAGGATGTCATTCCAACTGTCACATAGGGACGTTTTACGATTTCTTCCCAGACGCGGGAAAATGCACCGACATCCAAGAACGCCCAAACACTCAGATGGGCGACAACAAAGAAGAACGCAGAAAGCCCGATAGCCCGTCGGTACTTTATGAGGTTCACCCCCATAAACTTACGAAGTGGCGTAACTGCCAACCCCGCAATCAGCAGCTTGATCGCAACAGACCCGTATTCCCGTTCAAGCGCATTGATAGGCTCCGGCCCCATCTGCCCGGTCAGCGCCAGCCAGAAAAGCCACGCCGCCCAAAGTGCTGAGACTATATATATAGGCCATGCGGGAACCGGGCGCGTCGCGCGGTTAAAAGTTGTCGCAATCATCAGAAATACTCGGACAGATCCATGCCGTCATAGAGGCTCGCCACCTCATCATACCCATTGAACATCAACGTGTCCTGACGGGATGCAAACAGACCACCGCCAATCTTACGCTCTGTCGCCTGAGACCAGCGCGGGTGAGCGACATTCGGGTTCACATTACTATAGAACCCGTATTCGCGACTGTTGATCATGTTCCAACTTGCGGGCGGCTGTTCATCGGTCAATGTGATACGCACGATCGATTTGATGGACTTGAACCCGTACTTCCACGGAACAACCAGACGGATCGGCGCACCACATTGGTTCGCCAGCGGTTCACCGTAAATCCCTGTCGCGAGAAGCGTCAGCGGATGGCGGGCTTCGTCCAAACGCAAACCTTCCACGTAAGGGAACGGAATAACACGTCGCTGGACGCCAACCATGTTCTCCGGCTGGACCACGGTTTCGAAGGCCACGTATTTGGCACCTGACTGAACCCCGATACGATCAAGAACATCCGCAAGCTCGATTCCGTTCCATGGAACAACCATCGACCATGCCTCAACACAACGGAACCGATAAATACGGTCTTCGGTCGTCAAGCCGCCCAGTAGGTCATCCAGTGAGTAGTCCCCTGGATTGTCGACCATCCCATCCACTTTGATACTCCAGTTCGAAGTATCCAGCAGATGAGCGTTTCGGGCGGGGTCCCCTTTGTCGACGCCAAATTCATAGTAGTTGTTATAAGACTGAATGTCCGAGAGACTATTGGGCTCCAACTCCTCGGCATGCGCGGCTGTTCCCAACAGGCCAACTCCGACGGCACCAGCCATAATCTGTCTCCGGTTCAGCCATAGCTGTTTCGGGGTGACGTCGTCTTGTGTCAGTTTATTTTGCCAGCGATGTGCCATTCGGGTCTCCGGTTTCGTGTTTCAGGACAACATAGGGCAAAAGCAGGTTACGGTGTGTAACGATGCCGTTGGTAAGTTGTTACGATCCTGAAACAAACTGAAACAGAGACTGCAAAACGCCCCGGCAATTATTACCAGGGCGTTTCTTTCTTAGAAGTTAGTGAACTACCGCGTCGTCCGGACGGGGCCTATGACTACCCCCGACGCGGTCGCCAATAATTAGACCATCCGCTCCGGCACCTACGTTGACTGTGTCGCCGTCCTTGACGTCACCGGCCAAGAGAAGCTCTGCCAGTTGATCTTGGAGCGCGCGCTGGATCACGCGTTTCAGCGGACGGGCACCGAACACCGGATCGTAGCCTTCGTCGGCGAGCCACTTGCGAGCACCAGCGTCCAGATCGAGCGTGATATCCCGATTGGCCAAGCGCTTGGCAAGGCGGGCAAGCTGGATATCGACGATACCATCCATGTCACCACGACCCAGACGATCAAAGATGATCGTTTCATCCAGACGGTTCAGAAATTCGGGACGGAAGTGCGCGCGTACGGCGTCCATCACGTCACGTTTTGCCTGACCAGCATCCGCACCATCCGGCAACTGGCTAAGCGCTTGCGCACCGAGGTTCGACGTCAGCACGATCAGCGTCTGCTTAAAGTCCACGGTCCGGCCCTGACCATCGGTCAGCACACCATCGTCAAGAACCTGCAACAGTACGTTGAACACGTCCGGATGCGCCTTCTCAACCTCGTCAAACAGCACGACCTGATAGGGCCGGCGTCGTACGGCTTCGGTCAGAACACCGCCTTCGTCGTAGCCAACGTAGCCCGGAGGCGCACCGATCAGACGGGACACCGCATGTTTCTCCATGAACTCGGACATGTCGATGCGTACCATCGCCCTCTCGTCGTCGAACAAGAAGTCCGCGAGTGAGCGGGCGAGTTCGGTTTTGCCGACGCCGGTTGGGCCGATGAACAAGAACGAACCGATCGGGCGGTGTGGGTCCGACAGGC
>JBNKUW010000247.1:0-2605 GCA_050298835.1 Marivivens sp. | reverse complement strand
GGACATGGCAGCGACAAAGGCCGCGCGGATCGCCACCTCGGTCTTACCAAAGCCCACATCGCCGCAAATCAGACGGTCCATCGGGCGACCGGATTCCAAATCATCAAGAACATCGGCGATAGACTGGAGCTGATCTTCGGTTTCGGCATAGGGGAAACGGGCGAGGAACTGGTCCCACATCCCGTCAGGCGGCGTAAGCACAGGTGCTGTCCGCAATTCCCGCTCTGCCGCCACCTGAATGAGCCGCTCTGCCATCTGGCGGATACGTTCTTTGAGCCGCGATTTTTTTGCCTGCCACGCTCCGCCGCCCAACCGGTCCAGCAGTCCGGTTTCATGCCCGTATTTGGACAAAAGCTCGATATTCTCGACCGGCAGGTAAAGCTTTGATCCTTCGGCATATTCGAGCGTCAGACATTCATGCGCAGCGCCAAGTGCCTGAATGACTTCCATGCCGGTAAAACGACCGACACCGTGATCCACATGAACCACCAGATCGCCCGGCGTCAGGCTTTGTGTTTCGGTCAGGAAGTTTTCAGCCTTGCGCTTTTTCTTGCTCTGCCGGATCAGGCGGTCGCCCAGAACATCCTGTTCGGAAATGACCGTAAGCCCTTGGGCTTCAAAGCCTTTTTCCAATGGCCAAATGGCAAGGTGCAGACCGGATTTCCCAACACGAGAGAAATTCTGGACGGGGATCGTTTCCCCCGCGCCTTCATCCTCGAGCAATCCCATCAGACGTTCACGGGCACCGTCGGAGTAAGACGCGATAACCACAGGACCATCGGCCATCCGCGCTTTAATATGCGCCAGTAAGCTACCGAAAAGGCTTATGGATTCCTGCTGTCGTTCAGGCGCGAAATCCCGCCCGATCCGCGCGCCAGCATCAATAACACCGACACCTGTTGCCTGTTTCAGCGGAACAAACTGCAGCACCCGACGACCATCCATCGCGGTTTCCCACGCAGCGTCATCCATATACATCGTCGCCGGAGGGGCCGGTTTGTAAACACTGTCCAGACGCCCCTTTTGGGTCAGAGCGATCTTTCGCGTCTCATACGCATCCGAGATCATGTCCCAACGTGAAATACGCGCCGGAGTGATTTGATCATCAAGGGAAATTGTCGCGTTTGGCAGGTAGTCGAACAGCGTTTCAAGATGGTCGTGAAAGAACCCGAGCCAATGTTCGGCACCCGCATGTTTCCGGCCAGCGCTAATCGCTTCATAGAGCGGGTCATCCGTCCCCGCCGCACCAAATTCAATCCTGTAGTTCTGTCGGAACCGCGTGATCGCCGCATCGTCCAAAATCACTTCGGACACTGGCGCCAGTTCAACAACGTCGAGCTTTTCTGTCGTGCGTTGAGTGGCCGGATCAAAGCGGCGTGCGCTGTCCAACACATCCCCGAACAGATCCAGACGAACAGGGCCGTTTTCACCGGGTGAATAAATATCGATGATGCCGCCGCGGATCGCGTAGTCGCCCGGCTCGGTCACGGTGGGCGCCTGAACAAAACCCATACGCACCAAGAAGTTACGCAGCGCTTCTTCATCCATGCGATGATTGACATGCGCGGTAAAGGACGCTTCTTTCAGAACCTCCCTCGCTGGGACTTTCTGGGTCGCCGCGTTCATGGTGGTAAGCAAGACAAAGTTCTTAGGCATGCCGTGGCTAAGCGCGGCAAGCGTCGCCATCCGTGCCGCCGAAATGTCAGCATTCGGGGACATGCGATCATAAGGCAAACAATCCCACGCCGGAAAAACAACGACAGGCATGTCTGGTGCGAAAAACGCGAGTGCAGCCTGAAGCTCTGCCAACCGACGGTCGTCACGGGCAACGTGCAAAACCGGAGCACCCGACTTTGCGACTTCATTCAGGATGAGCTTTGCGTCATAGCCTTCCGGCGCGCCGCAGACAGTAATATGGGATTGCATCGTCATATGCGTGACCTACCCCGCCAACCGGCAATGTCAATCAGAACCCGTAGGCTCCACCAAGGTTGACATACATTCCATAGGTTGCCGTCACGAAAATCGAAAACATCCCGATAAACTGCGTAATCGTCCGGTGCACACGAAGCCTACGGAACAATGTTTCAGGCTCCATGCCTTCTTGTTCGATCTTGTTCGCCGTCCATGTCGTGAGCCCGCCGACCATCGACATCGGGAACCCCAGCAAAAACACGGCCTTCGCAAACTCAATGTCAAAGAAGAACCCTAGCGTCGCAAGCGCTGTGAGCAGGAAGGACAGAAACCCGACGATCCATAGACCGGATTTCCGCGCAATATAAAGAACGCGGTTCACGTTGACGCGCACAATTGACTGCAAATCGTCATATGTGTTTTCCGGATCTCTTGCCGCGCGCTGGATCAGGTCAAAAGGCACACCGACCACCCAATGCGACGTAGATGACCACATCACAGCAAGGGCGATCCAGAACCAGAGGTTCGAAAAGGACCGTAAATCAATAACTTCGAATATAGTGTGAGCCAAGTTCACCGCGCGTGTGCCTGATCTATTTGTAATAAGCGGACCCTAACTGCGGGTTTTGCCGATGCCCAGTCTTGCCGTAGAGAAGTTTCCGTGGCAACCATCTTGTGTGACATGAAAGGC
>JBNKUW010000246.1:0-2608 GCA_050298835.1 Marivivens sp. | reverse complement strand
AAGACATCGTTATCTTCACTGGCACCGACTTTCTGACGAGTATTCGGGTCAACCACCTCAATGTCGAGGGACACATGAATCTCATCCATCATCTGCCGGAACACGTCACATTCTTTTGCAACGATTTCAGCCTCAAAGCTGCGCATCTTCTCTTTAAGCGCCTTGCGCTGTTCGTCCGTTTCGGCTGCACGGCGTTTGAAATGACGTGTCTTGATGACAACGCCGTCATAACCGCTGGGAACTTCGAGTGAATCGTTCTTCACATCCTCACCGGCCCGGCCGAAAATAGCATGAAGCAGTTTTTCTTCCGGCGTCAGTTCGGTCTTGCTCTTCGGGGAGACTTTACCCACCAGGATATCGTTGGGGCCGACTCGTGTTCCTTCCCGAACAATGCCGTACTCGTCGAGATTCCTGAGAGCTTTTTCACTCACGTTGGGGATATCACGTGTAAATTCCTCACGACCCAGTTTGGTCTCACGAACTTCGACACTGAACTCATCGATATGCACACTTGTAAAGGCGTCTTCCTTCACCAGCTTTTCGCTGATCAGGATCGCATCCTCAAAGTTATAACCGTCAAACGGAACAAACGCGACAAGGACGTTTCTACCCAGGGCAAGACAACCCCGGCTGGTACCGCCTCCGTCTGCAATGATCTGACCCTTCTTGACTTTTTGGCCCAATTCAACGATCGGGCGCTGGTTCAGGCAGGTCCGTTCGTTCAGACCGACGAATTTTTCCAGCGGATACTCATCCGTTTTATCAATCACAATATGCGTGGCATCCACCGCAGTGATGGTCCCGGACGAACGCGCCTTGACAACCATACTGGAGTTTCTGGCCACTTCTATTTCCATGCCCGTTCCGACCAGCGGCGCTTCGGTATTCAACAGCGGTACCGATTGACGCTGCATGTTCGAGCCCATCAACGCGCGGTTGGCATCATCATGCTCAAGGAACGGAATCAACGCCGCCGAAACACCCACGGTCTGACGCGGTGAAACGTCCACATAATTGACCTCGCTGCTGTCACACTGGGTCAGGTCGCCTTCTTTACGGGCCAGAACCAAACCATCGCGAAGTTTCTGCTTTTCAACATCCACCATGCTCGGCGGTGCGAAAACGGCTTTCATTTCCTCGTCAGCACGCAGATAAGCCACTTCGTCCAGCAGTTTTTTATTCTTCACTTTACGATACGGACTAATCAAAAATCCGTACTCATCAACCTTGGAGAAAATACCCAGCGATACGATCAGCCCGATGTTCGTTCCTTCCGGCGTCTCAATCGGACACACGCGGCCGTAGTGGCTGATGTGAACGTCGCGCACCTCAAAGCCCGCACGTTTACGGTTCAGGCCGCCCGGTCCCAATGCACTCAATCGACGTTCATGCGTCAACTGGCTCAGGGCATTGGTCTGGTCGACTACCTGGCTCAACTCGCCGCGGCCGAAGAAGAACTCGATACTGGACGAAACGCTCTTGCTGTTAACAAGGTCGGCCACACGGGTAATATCTTCCGGGCTTTTCATACTCATCCGCTCCTGCACGGTGCGGCGGAGTTTGAGCAGGCCCTT
This sequence comes from Marivivens sp., assembly GCA_050298835.1. Classification (GTDB taxonomy): domain Bacteria; phylum Pseudomonadota; class Alphaproteobacteria; order Rhodobacterales; family Rhodobacteraceae; genus Marivivens. Next base: position 1,034 of record JBNKUW010000246.1, on the reverse strand, counting down.
GCGAATCTCGCCGGCGGCCAATTCATCAATCGTCCGCAGACGGCGGTTACCCAGGTGGTCAATATCATCAAGCTCGCCCTGGTTGTTCCGCAGCGTCAGAATGTACTTCATCGTATGCAGGAAGTCTTCCGCACGCAGCGCCATTTCATCAAGATCGACCTCGGTTTCGAATTTGCGGTTCAGACGAAAACGCCCGACTCTTCCCAGACGATACCGGTTGGTGTCGTAGAATTTCTCTTCAAACAGGACTTTGGCCTTCTCCGGTTGGGCAGGGTTGCCGGGACGAAGCCGCGTATAAATCTTCATCAGCGCTTCTTCGTGGCTTTCGGCAGCATCTTCGGCCAGCGTATTCAATATCAACAGGTCAGTTACATTGTTGACAACTTCAACCTAATCCAGTTCACTGGCCTGGCTCGACGCAACCGCATCACCCAACTGGGTTCCCGCTTCCACCAGGATTTCACCGGTCTCAGTATCGACAATTGGACCGACCGACCACATTGTCGGCTCCAGCTTCTTGACCTTAACCGATTGCGTTTCATAAAACATCCGGATCAGATCTTCGGTCTTTCCGTATTTTTCATCCATCGCCCGCAGAAACGTCGTTGCAGGAATCTTGCTGGATTGGTCAATCCGAATAACCAGCACGTCTTTCTTGGTCACCGTCATCTCGATCCAACTGCCACGTTCAGGGATGATCCGCGCACCGTGCAGAACACGGTCGCCGTCTTTACTGTCAATTACAAAGTCCACGCCCGGGCTGCGGTGAAGCTGGTTGACGATCACACGCTCAGCACCGTTAATAATAAACTCGCCGCCGCCGATCATGACCGGGATTTCACCCAGGTAAATCGCCTGTTCGGCGATATCATCGGCGTTCTGGCGTTTCAGCCGGCAGTGAACCTTTAAAGGATAACCGTAGGTCAGACGAAGTTCCCGGCACTGATCGAGTGTGTATCGAGGATTTTCAAGCTCATAGCCGAGATACTCCAGTTCCATCGTCTTGTCATAACTGACAATCGGAAAAATTTCCC
>JBNKUW010000245.1:0-2618 GCA_050298835.1 Marivivens sp. | reverse complement strand
AGGCCGGTGAAAGGGGACCTCATGACCGAACGCACGATTTTGGCCGTATCCGGCGCTGACCGCACGAAATTCCTGCAAGGGCTGGTAACAAACGATGTGACCCGCGCCGAAGGTGGGATTGTTTACACGGCACTTCTGACGCCACAGGGGAAATATCTGGCTGATTTCTTTGTCGTGGGGCAGGGGGATCGGATGCTGATAGACGTGGCAACTCCGCTTGCTGCAGGACTTGTCCAGAGGCTCCATATGCACCGCCTCCGCGCGGATGTACAAATCACGGAAACCGGTCTTCAGGTCAAACGCGGTACCGGTGACGCGCCTGAAGGTGCCCTGACAGACCCCCGCACTCCCGCGATGGGCTGGCGCCTATATGGGGCCGAAGCGGGCGACGATGGCACCGACTGGGCCGCGCTCCGCGTAGAAAACATGGTTCCTGAAACCGGCATCGAATTGACGCCAGACAGCTATATTCTTGAAATGGGCTTCGAACGACTCAACGGCGTCGATTTCCGCAAGGGCTGTTATGTCGGGCAAGAGGTTACCGCCCGCATGAAGCACAAGACAGAGCTGAAAAAGGGTCTCGCCCGTGTCCGCTTGTCTGGCCCTGCACAAGCGGGTTCAGACATCCTCTCGGGTGACAAATCCGCGGGTACCTTACACACGGTCGCTGGCAACCACGCGCTCGCCTATCTGCGCTTTGACCGTGCGGACGACATGAGTGTCGGTGATACCCAAGTCATTCTCGAGTAATCGTTTCATCTTGCCTGAAATACCTCGGGTGAATTGGCCGCAGGCCAAGAGGGCAGAGCCCTAAGAAAAACGGCGGCCCCGAGGGACCGCCGTTTCCTGTTCAATCTCCAGCCAGATCAGCCGATCTCGGACAAGCGCGCCAGTGCGGCGTTCAACTGCGCCTCTTCCTCTTCGCGCAGCGCGAGGTTGGCTTTGGTTTCTTCGATGACCTCGTCCGGCGCGCTTTCCACGAACTTCGGGTTCTTCAACCGGCCGCGCAATCCGCCCAATTCCTTGGCTAGCTTGCCCAATGCCTTCTCAACGCGGGCCTTTTCCTTGTCCACGTCGATGATCTCGGCCAGCGGCAGGGCAAAGCTTGCGCCTGTCGTGGTGATCGTGATTGACCCTTTGGGGGCTTCGGCCGCTTCGGTCATCTCTCCGATACGGGCCAGACGCTTGATCAGTGTTTCGTTGCTGGCGAGCGCGGCTTTGGCTGCGTCGTCTGCCTCTTGCATGATCACCGGAACATAGAGCCCGACAGGCACGTTCATCTGCGCACGGGCCGACCGGATGCCTTCGATCAGCGAAATCGCCCAGTTGAGTTCAGCGTCCGCCTCTGCGTCCACCAAATCTGCCGAAGTATATGTCGGCCAGTCGGTTAGCGCGAGCAGGCTGTCGCGGTCGCCCAAAGTGCCCCAGAGCTCTTCGGTGATGAACGGCATGATCGGATGCAAGAGGATCAGACACTGGTCAATGACCCAGCCCATGACCTTTTGCGTTTCCGCCTTTACGTCGTCCGCACCGTCCAGCAGCAGAGGTTTGGAGAATTCCACATACCAGTCACAGACCTTGCCCCAGACAAAGCCATAAAGCGCATTGGCCGCGTCGTTGAATTTGTAGCCCGCAATCGCAGCATCCACTTCCTCGCGGACGCGGGCGGTTTCGCCGATGATCCATTTGTTTACCGCAGCGGTTGCCTCGGGGATCTCTTTCGCACCGTGAATGGCTCCGTTCATCTCTGCGAAACGCGACGCGTTCCAGAGTTTGGTGCCAAAGTTCCGGTAGCCTTTGATCCGGTCCTCGGACAGCTTCAGCACGCCGCCAATCGCCGCCATCGACGCATTGGTAAAGCGCAGCGCGTCCGCACCGTATTCATCGATGATCACCAGCGGGTCGATGACGTTACCGGTGGTTTTGGACATTTTCTTGCCCTTCTCGTCACGGACGAGCTGGTGCAGGTAAACCGTGTGGAACGGAATTTCGTCAACCACGGCCAACTGCATCATGATCATCCGCGCCACCCAGAAGAACAGGATGTCAAAACCGGTGACCAGAACATCCGTCGGGAAGTATTTCTCCAACTCCGGCGTCTTCTCCGGCCAGCCCAGCGTCCCGATCGGCCAGAGACCGGAGGAAAACCAGGTATCCAGAACGTCGGGGTCGCGGGTGAGCGATTTGCCACCGGACATCTCAACAGCTTCGTCCTCGCTGGAGGCGCAATAGGCAGTGCCGTCCTCGTCATACCAAACCGGAATCTGGTGCCCCCACCAAAGCTGGCGCGAGATACACCACGGTTCGATGTTTTCGAGCCAGTGGTAATAGGTCTTTTCACCCGACTCCGGCATGATCTTGATCTTGCCAGAGCGGACAGCGTCCAGCGCCGGACCGACGACCTTTTCCGCGTCCACGAACCACTGGTCTGTAAGCATCGGTTCGATAACCACCTTGGAGCGGTCCCCGAACGGCTGCATGATTTTCTTGGCCTCAACGAGCGGGACCAGTTCGTCCGCACCCTCGGCGTCGTCCTTCAGCGCGGCTTTACCCAGACGGCTGTCGGTCGCGACTGTCATTACTGCCAGACCTTCGGCAGTGATCGACGCTACAACCAG
>JBNKUW010000244.1:0-2629 GCA_050298835.1 Marivivens sp. | reverse complement strand
AAACAGCCCTGCGAAAAGACCCCGTTGCGGTGTTTCTACAGCCTCGTCAGCCGTGTCCTCTACAGGAGTTTCGGCAGCCGTTTCCGTATCCTCTGCCGATGCATCAGCGGCGGGGTCAGACGGTTCCTCTGTCGTGTTAGAATCATCCGAGCCCCCGAACAGGCCAGCAAAGAATCCATGACGGTCTTCGGTTTCCTCTACGCCTGGGTCAGCCAAAAGCGCGGCCTCTTCTGCACTCGCGTCCAATTCGACATCCGATATGGACGGCAGTCCTTGGCCGATGTCCATACAACCGGCCAATACGCCGAGAGACAGAAGTGCGATAGCAGAACGCGTCATGTGATGACTTTCACAGTTCGATTTTCCCGTTTGTAACACGAAGCGCCTGAGGGTCCAGCATGACCGAAGTCGCAGGCAGGTTTAGACCGAAACAGAGGTTGGTTTAGACTTCGACCACGTCCATCACCCCATCAAGCGACCGGAGAGCGCCCTTGATTTCTGGGTTGATGGGAAATTCCTCATTCAGATCGAGGTCAATCTCGCTCATATCACCGTCTGTCAGGATGGTCAGGACAACCGGCCCGCGCGCCCCACGGAGCTTTTGCGTCTTGGCCCCTTCCAGCACGGTTGCAATCGCACCAATTGCCTCTGGCTGATCCAGATACACCTTGAGCGATGCCGCTGCGATGTCAGAGACGACTGTATCGATCGGTGCGATCGATCGTGCCAGCAGTTTGAGCTGATCTGACTCCATCGTTGCTTCGACCGAAAGCACAACGCGATTGCCGGTTTCCAAATGGTCGCGGCAAGCTTCCAGCGTGTCTGAGAAAATTGTGACTTCGTAGGCGCCCGTCGGGTCCGAAAGCTGTGCAAAGGCAAAGCGGTTCCCTTTGGCTGATTTCCGTTCCTGACGGCCTGCCACATGGCCTGCCATCCGGACGACGCAAGCACCGTTGCGCGCCTTTTCCGTTACATCGTCCAGCGACAAAACCTGTTTGCGTTTCAGCGCGGTCATATAATCATCGAGCGGGTGGCCGGAGAGGTAGAAACCGATTGCTTTGTATTCCTCGGCCAGACGGACAGCGGGCAGCCAGTCTGGTGTATTGGCAAGACGCGGTTCGGGCAGGTCTTCGCCAGCCTCACCAAACAGGCTCACCTGATTGGAGTTTTTCTGTTCCTGAATAGCTGCGGAATAGCCGACCAACGCCTCTAGGCTTTCGAATACCCGTTTCCGGTTGCCATCGATCTGGTCGAACGCACCTGCTCGCGCCAGCATCTCCAGCGGACGTTTCCCGATCCGTTTCAGATCGCAACGGCGGGCGAAATCGAACAGGCTCGCAAAGGGTTTGTCACCACGCCCCTCAACGACCAAATTCATCGCGTCCGCGCCGACGTTTTTCAGCGCGCCTAACGCATAGACCAGTTTCTGGTCGGTCACATCGAACGTCGCCAGAGACCGGTTCACACAAGGCGGCACATAGTCGATGTTAAGGCCTTTTTTGACCTCTTGGAAATACACCGCGAGCTTTTCCGTCAGGTGGATATCGCAGTTCATTACTCCGGCCATAAACTCGACCGGATGGTTCGCCTTGAGCCACGCTGTTTGATAACTGACCACCGCATAGGCAGCGGCGTGGGATTTGTTGAACCCGTAGTTCGCGAATTTTTCGAGGAGGTCGAACACCTCCGACGCCTTTTTCGCATCGACACCGTTTTTCGCGGCACCTTCTTCGAATTTCGGGCGTTCGGCGTCCATCGCCTCTTTGATCTTTTTACCCATGGCGCGACGCAGCAGGTCAGCACCGCCAAGCGAATAGCCCGCCATGACCTGCGCGATCTGCATCACCTGTTCCTGATAGACGATGATGCCCTGCGTTTCGGCGAGGATATGATCGATGGTCGGGTGAACGGATTCCAGTTCTTTGCGACCATGTTTCACGTCGCAATAGACGGGGATGTTTTCCATCGGACCCGGACGGTAAAGCGCGACGAGCGCAACCACGTCTTCGATACAGGTTGGCTTCATCCGTTTCAGGGCGTCCATCATGCCCGTAGATTCCACCTGAAACACCGCGACCGTTTTGGCCGAGGAATAGAGATCATAGGTCTTTTTATCGTCGAGCGGGATCGCGTTGATTTCGTTCTCGGCCCCCGCCGCCGGATCATAGAGCCGCGTCCCGTCCGCCGCCACATGCAGCGGGCGCCCCGATTTGAAAATCAGGTTCATCGCCGACTGGATGACCGTCAGTGTTTTCAGACCCAAAAAGTCGAATTTCACCAGACCCGCCTGTTCCACCCATTTCATGTTGAACTGGGTCGCGGGCATGTCGGAACGCGGGTCTTGATACAGCGGGACCAATTCGTCCGTCGGACGGTCCGCAATCACGACACCCGCCGCGTGGGTTGATGCGTTCCGCAAGAGCCCTTCGATCTTTTGCCCGTAGGTCAGCAGGCGATCCACGGTTTCGTCATTTCGCGCCTCTTCGCGCAGGCGGTCCTCTTGGATCAGCGCCTGTTCGATGCTGACAGGTTTGACGCCTTCTACAGGGATCATCTTGGACAGACGATCCACCTGCCCGAACGGCAATTGCAGAACACGCCCGACGTCGCGCACCGCTGCCTTTGAGAG
>JBNKUW010000243.1:0-2635 GCA_050298835.1 Marivivens sp. | reverse complement strand
AGATTACTCCCGAAGTTGGCGCCCAGATGGGTGACGCTTCAAATTCCCCGCATCCGTGGACCTGATCGCGCCCTGTAAACGGGTCGATGCGGCGGTCGACTTGCCGAACACTCAGGTGAAGATGCGCGAATGAAGTATTTCCGGAAAAGCCGACCTGTCCGATCACGTCTCCCTGCCGGACGGTGTCGCCGACGCGGTGCCGAATGGAACCCCGTTTCATGTGACAGTATTGCGTGACCCACCCATCGGCGTGAGTGATCGCAACCCCATTTCCGCACTCGCGACCCACAACGGTCCCGAGGCTCGTGCCGGTGCGGTCGAAATGGTCGGTCATGTCATTCCGAAGGCCTGCGATGACACCATCCGCCGCGGCCAGAACATCGACGCCGTCGTGGATGCGCGCCGCTGAGGTCAGTGCGAAATCGGTGCCGCTATGCCCGTCATAGGTAAGCGACCCGCAGGCAAAATCGGTACTTTCCGGGCCGGGCAGGTGATCTGGAAGCTGCTGGACATAGCAGTCATCTCCCAGGGTGCATCGGACCGGCGCGTGTAACTCGAGGGCCGAAGCCCCTGAAGCTGTCAGGCAAAAATTTGCAAAAGCGCCAGCGCAGCCATGCAGTAAAAATGATGTCAAGAGGCGCGGGGAATACACGTGCTTCGTGACCGTTCTAGCGTTAGGGGCCGATCGGATTCACATTGCGCGAATCCTCGCGGCACGTACACTTGACATGTTCGTATTGCAGGGTGACAATTCAAGAGCATTTGGATACTGCGATAGTCAAGCTGGATGATTTTTCGGGCACTGACAACCATTTTCGCCATCGCGTTTGCAACCACCGTCGCAGCCGATCGAAGCGCGGGCGAGTATTTCGATCTATGCACGTCAGCGACCTCGACCGATGATTTTCACGAAAGCCTGCTGGCTGAAGGCGACTGGACCCCGGTGCAACTGGATGGACGGGCCGCTGACTACGACTGGAAGATCCTGGACGAATGGACCGCGGAAAAGCTTGTGCTGGCCTCGAGTTTCGCATTCAACGCGGTTCGGACCGGTGTCAGCGAACGCGACATTTCTGAGGCGCTGAGCAGGTTCAGGAACAATCTCAGTTTCGAACGCCAGCTGTTTCCGGTCTTCTTCCCGCCCTACCGGTACGAATTCTACTTCGATGCCTCGTCGGCTCGCATTGTCGGCATCGATGGCACCGAGAGTGGTCCTGTTCAACGATGTGTTTTTGCTCAGTTTGGCAGGTCGGATTGGCAAGAACTGTTCGAGAGATTTCAATCGTCCGGCAAGCACTACGGAACGGATCTCAATCGAGCTGGAATGATCTGGATTAAGCCCGAAATGGACAGTCGGAATCTGCGCGGCGCCCTTATGCGTGCGAGTGACGCGTACCTCAGAGATGTCCTTGGAATTATCAAGGGCGATCTGTTTGTTTTTCAAATCGGCAGATAGCCGCAGTCACATACCTAATCGCGGGAAAGGATAAAAAATTTATGTCGGGAGAAGTCTATTAGGGATCGCCAACTTATTCGTCGCTGCCCGTAAGGACCCCATCTTACTTCGATCACGAGGTCATTTCGAGGGCATAGCTCTGCCACAGATCAAAGGCATCGGATCTGGCGTGGCGGTATGAGGTGGCGGAAAGACGATAGCGGCGGGGTCTGAATATCGTATTGATCTGGTCATGGGCGGACAGGAAACGCTGCGCCTGCCTTGGCGACTTGAACCGGCCCATGAGCTTCTCTCGCTTCCGCGTCGGTCGGTGCGAGCCCTCGATCCTATTATTGATCGCTTTGTGGGCGCGGTGGTCGGCGTCCGGGGCCAGCTGACGGATCGGTTTGATATAGCTGCGCAACTTGTCCGTGATGATAACGCGGGGCTGGCCAAAACGGGCAATCAACTGTTTCAGAAACCGCTTGGCCGCTTTGGCGTTTCGCCTTGGCTGCACCAGAATGTCGAGCACATCCCCACTCCCATCCACGGCCCGCCACAACCACATCTTCACGCCATTGATCGGCACGACGACTTCATCGAGGTGCCACTTATCTACCGCAGCGGGCCGGTCGCGCTTGATGCAATGTGCGAAATGCCGACCAAACCGGTTCACCCATTGACCTGAGACCCATTTTCTCCTCCAGTTTGAGGTAGAGTCCGTCGCAACGAAGGAGACGGACAGAATGAAGAGATCACGGTTCAGCGAAGAGCAGATCATCGCGATTCTGAAGCAGCAGGAGAGCGGCATTGCGACGGCGGACGTGTGCCGCGAGCACGGGATCAGCTCGGCGACGTTCTACAAATGGAAGGCGAAGTTCGGTGGGCTCGAAGTGTCGGACGCCCGCAGGCTGAAGGCGCTCGAGGACGAGAACACAAAGCTGAAGAAGCTGTTGGCTGAGCAGATGCTGGACAACGCGATGCTGCGAGACGTTGCATCAAAAAAATGGTAACGCCCGCGGCCAGGCGGGAGGCCGTGGCCCATCTGTGCGAAGCGCATCAGGTGAGTCAGCGGCGGGCGTGTGCTGCCCTTGGAACAGATCGGTCGAGCGTGCGCTATCGCAGCGTGCGACCTGACGATACCGACTTGCGACAGGCAATGAAGGCCGTGGCGGCAGAGCGCCGTCGGTTCGGCTATCG
>JBNKUW010000242.1:0-2658 GCA_050298835.1 Marivivens sp. | reverse complement strand
CGCTTTTTTTTGCCGTTCCGGCTTCAGCTTCGACATACCGGATTGATGTGGTCGGGCAGTTCGATACGGTCGAAATTCGGTACTTTGCCACCGGACCATACGAATCCGTTGTCTACGATCCGCGCTCCGCAGATTTTGACTGGAACCGTTATAACTACGTCTTCCGAGCCACCAAAGGGAGCGCCATCTTTGAGGAAGGTGTCGGTTATGTCGGGAATGGGGCTTATTCAAGATGCTCGGGCCTGCTAGCATTTCTCTGCGACGGCTATGGTGGCGCTTTTGAATTTGGCTATCTTGCCAACATTCATTACGGCTTTCGAACCGTGGTCGATGGACTTTCGCTATCCACTTACGACGACTCCGCACAGTTTGTTGATATCGACGGCGCGACACGTCTGACCGCGATAGGTCACGGCTCGGGAACGCTGACCAGCATTCAGATAACAACCGTCCCGCTGCCGATGTCCTCTCTACTCTTGCTATCGGGTCTCTTGCTGTTAGGACGCGGCCACGTAAGCCGCATCCGTCGAGTCCAGTGAACCGTTCGGCCTTGCCCCTGAATTAGCCGCCACAGAGGCCGGTAAGGCGCTTCCTGCAAGCGGGCCGGCCCGGCGGACAAATGGCATCTCGACGAAGTCGTGATCTCGATCAAGGGCAAAAAGCACTGGCTCTGGCGGGCGGTCGACGCCAATGGCGATGTGCTGGATATCCTGATCCAGTCGCGTCGGAACACAAGCGCAGCCAAACGCTTCTTTCGAAAGCTGTTCCGGCGGTGGGGCCAGCCACGAGTGTTGGTCACCGACAAGCTCAGTTCCTACGCTGCGGCCAAAGCCGAGATCGCCCCCGGGATCGAACATCGCCAGCACAAGGGGTTGAACAATCGGGCCGAAGCTTCGCATCGGCACACCCGGCGACGAGAGAAGATCATGGGGCGCTTCAAGTCCTCGGGTCAGGCGCAACGGTTTCTCTCAGCCCACGATCAGATCGCCGCCATGTTCCGCCCGAAACGCCATCGCCTCTCCGCCCGATCATACCGTCATGCGAGGGCTGACGCGTTCAGCCTTTGGGCCGACTATGCCGCGGACCTGGCCGCCTGAAAACCGCGTTGACGGATCGTAGCACTCAGGGCCAGTCAACCTGACAAAGCCGAGATAACGGGGATTCGCACTGACACCTTATTTGTTTTATGTTATCAGAAGTTAGTTAACATAAACTTCATTATGCGCATGTATACTTAATGTTGCGATAGTATATTTTCGTATTTATACTGGTCTCCTCTCACGGAGGTTCCGCAGCATGCGCCATTTACTCAAGAAGCTCCTCTCCTCAGTCGCTGTCGCTTTGACTGTGACAAGTTTTTCGCTGCCGGCACCCGCCCGCGCGCAGTCCTACCCGATCGATTGCGCGATCCTCTTGTGCCTGTCTGGCGGGTGGCCCGCTTCCGTCCCTTGCACTCGGGCGCGCGCCGAATTCATCCGGCGAATTACACCTTGGCCGGTCGAGCCACCACTGCAAATCTGGCGCTGTCCGATGGGCGCATCTTTCGAGACGAATGATCAACCAAACAGCTCAGATCGTATCTTTAGGGCGCTTTATCGGTCCGATAACGGTCAACCGCTCCAGTCCTTGCCTGCGAACATTGATCAACGCTTCTCTGAAGTGTCAGCAGACGACTATTTGCATTCTCCGGATGCCAGCGCTGAACTCTTTCCAGCCGACTATGTCCTCCGCCTCGTTCAAGATCGTGCTGACATCGATATCAGCGGACCAGAGTTCAACTTTGTCCGGTCCATCCGCGTTTTCGAAGTCCGTGCGCGTCAGTGGGAAAGTGGAAGCGAGTTGGATCGGGAATGCAATAGATTCCATTCCGCGAGACTCGGGACTTATGGCATACAAGGCGACTTTTCCTGGCAGAGAACTTCCATCGTCGCCCTTCCCTCGGCACATTTGGGCCTTGAACGCTGGGGCCAGAATTGCCCTGGTGTCTATCACCGCTCCGTCTTCGTCGATTGGCGCGACTATCAAGGCAACTACGGATTCGAACAGGTGAACTACTGACCGGCCACAATGTCGCTGTGCAACAGTTTCGGAACCTACACGATATCTCCTCGCGCTCGATTCCTCCGATAGGATGATTGCCGTTTCGGAAAGCAGCTCGGGACCGAACTCCTCACCCGCTTTCGTCTCTTCGGATCCGCGTCAGTGCACCGAAATCGATTTCCAGTTTCTGTTCCTCACAAAGATCTGGCCGGGTTGCCGAAACCGGCTGCGGACCCTTGGCGTCCCACCGCACTGCCAGCGCACCTGTATTCCAGCGATACACCCAACCGACAACGCTATGCTCATCCGCCCCAATCAAATTGGCGATCGCGACGCCCTCAACCTCATCTTCGTTCACTGTTTACTGGATTCCTGCAATTTGGCGTAACGGCTAGCCGCGTCGGATAGCCAAGCGTTTTGCGCGCACCCGGCCTCGTCAATTTTGATTGGCTTGTCTTCGTTGAATTCGTGATCGTCAGATCGAAAAAATGCGTTCAAGTATTCTCAACAACTCATCTGCCTCAAATCTTGTGGTTGGGCTCCGTGGCGGCTTCGACGATCGCCAATATCTCGAAAGGGTCAAATCCAACGGCGCGGGACAATGCGATGAGCTCAACG
>JBNKUW010000241.1:0-2664 GCA_050298835.1 Marivivens sp. | reverse complement strand
GGGGGTTTAAGAAGTCCGAAACATAGTTGTAGTTGGACTGATCTGCGAATTTGTTGTTGCTCACGAAGTTGATCCCGTAGCCGTTGGTGGCCTGCGTAACATCGGATTGAACCAAGTTGTTGGTCTGAAGCGTCGGCACGCTTGCAGCGCCGGTGATCGGGGTCACTTGGTTGAAAAAGTCCGGAGACAAAATGTCGATGCCACCGAAAAGACCAGTAGGAATTCCAGCACCGCCACGGATTTCGCTCATTGCGGCGCGGTCGAGTTCTTTGTCAGCAGCCAAGTCACGGATTTCATAAGATTTCATGGTTATTTCTCCAATCAAGTTTAGTGAATAAAAAGGTTCGGGTGAAACAGTTATCTTGAATAAAGCGAAGATCATGCCAAAATCTGAAATATTAATTTTCCCTCTGTTTTTAAACGATATTTATCGGATATACAGTGAACTGAATCGGTCGAATAGAGATCTTTGATCCGTTCTAAGCAAACAGAAAAGATACGATCGTTTTCTGCAGGCAAACAGCTTTGTGAATTGATCCGAAAAAGCCGAATGCGTAACACTCGAGGAACTTGCGGAACACCATACTTATCCAGAATCCGCCCTCGGGCGCTGGGTATTTTGACGCTGACCGGTTTTCTGTCTGGTCCACAAAAAGGTGTCGACGCGGGCCGCTAAACTGTAACCGTTCACGGGGTACAGGCTTGCCAAGAGGAAAGAAAATCATGACAATAGCATCCAATGCTAAAGTTAACCCTAAAGAAAGGGGCTCTGAAGGCTAAAACACTTGAAGAAGCCCAGTTGATTATTGAAAAGCTGTGCGAGATCGTGCGCGATATGGCGGCACGGATCGAAGACTTGGAGGAGCAGATCGGGCGCGGTTCCGGGAATTCGTCGCAACCTCCTTCGCAAGACAGCGCGAAGCAGCGTGCCGAACGCAAAAAGAAAAAGCGCTCGGTCCGCAAGCAAGGGGCACAGCCCGGGCACCGGAAACATCAGCGCGAATTGGTGCCGGAAGATCAGGTCAACCAAGTGGAGCGGTTTTACCCGGTCGGACGGTGCAGCTGTGGGGGTCCGATCGAAACGGAAGCGGAGCCGAGTCGACGGCATCAGGTATTCGATCTGCCCGAAGTGCGGTACACGGTCACGGAATATCAAACCTATTCGGGTTGCTGTGGTCGGTGCGGAACGCGTCATGTCGGAGAACTTCCATCCTGGGTTCCGCGGGGTCAGATGGGGGCGGGATTGATCAGCTGGATCGCGCTGCTTTCAGGGCAATATCAAGTGACTACGCGAGCGCTTCAGAGTCTGCTTCGAGAACAATGGGACTTGGAGTTCAGTCTCGGTGCGATCAGCCAGGCACAACGTCCGGTGAGTACTTGGTTGGAGCCGATCTATGCCCAAATCGGCGAGTCGGTTCGGCAATCCAAGGTGGCGCATGCCGATGAAACCAGTCACTACCGAGGGGCAGAACGGCGTTGGTTGTGGGCATTATGCATGCCGACGGCGGTTTATTTTCTGACCCACTATTCTCGGGGCAAGGGCGCTGCGAAGGAACTGTTGCGGGACTTCGAAGGAATCCTAATTAGTGATCGACATGGCGGCTACAACGATTATCCGGTCGAACGCCGCCAATTGTGCTGGGCGCATATCCTGCGGAACCTGGAGTGCATCGCGGGGCGATCAGGCCGAGCCGGAAAGCTTGGTCGAAGGTTGGTCCGGTTGGCGCAGTTAACGGTTCGCTTGGAACACCGCTGGCGAGTCGGAGGGTACGGTTCGATCCTTTACGAACATCGCCTGCATCGGTTGCGCGCTTGGTTTCGCCGGGAACTGGAACACGGTGCCGGTGCGCATGGAAATTCCCGGACTGGGAACCAATGCTCGAAGCTTCTACGGGAAGAGTCGATGCTTTGGACCTTCCTGTCTCGTCCCGGAATTCCGTTGACCAATAACGCCGCCGAACGGGCTTTGCGGCCCTATGTCATTTGGCGAAAAATCAGCTTCTTCAGCCAATCCTATCGGGGCGACCAGTTTCGCCCGTTGATCCTTTCCATTACCGAAACCTGTAAACGCTTGCAAGTAGGCGCCTACCAAATCCTGCGCCGTGCATGCGAACAGGGCCTTCGCGGTGACCCCGTCACCGTTCGTCTGCCTATCCCGAACGCACAACCTTCACCCGCGCTCCCTGCATAGGGGGTGTGAACGGTTACAGTCGGACTGAGGGCCAGCGCGAAAGCAATGGAAATTCCATCGGACCCTACCGCGACTCAGACAGCGCGTCTGGCGGCAACGCCTGACGTGATGGAGCAGAAGTCAGCAGACGGCGTAGTAGCCAAACGCCCGCCGTAATGGGCGGGACAGGGTGAAGGCCTGAACCTTCGGCAAAGAGTGAGACGCACAGGTCTTAGCGACCGCAACGCACCCGACCGGGTGAAGTGGTTCTGGCGATTTGTGTCGTAGCCAGCTTTGGAGGATTCCATCTCGTGTGGCGTCCTTTCAAATCCGAGGGAAGCGCCCCGTGCGGACCCGCATGCGGGGTGCTGTGGGAGCCGGGGGAGAAAAACCCCCGGCGACCCGATTATACCTTTTGTGCACTAAAACGCAAACGGACATAGTCGGCAACCCAACCACCGTTTACTAACAATTTTGGCTTTATCAACTGCTCG
>JBNKUW010000240.1:0-2676 GCA_050298835.1 Marivivens sp. | reverse complement strand
AAATTATACATCAGCGCGATTGCCTGGCGGACGCGCAAGTCTTCGAACTTACCGCTTTTCATGTTGAACACAAAACCGGATGCATACGGCACTTTCCCGTTCGGAAGCGCCTCTTTCACCACCCACCCGTTATTGATCGCGGGGAAGTCATAGGCCGTCGCCCACGACAGCGATGAGTTTTCCTGACGGAAGGTAAATTCGCCAGCCTTAAAGCCTTCGAATGCTGCCGTCGTGTCCGCGAAATATTCAACACGGATCGAATCAAAGTTGTTCTGCCCCACATTTATCGGATGATCCGCGCCCCAGAAATTCGGGTTTCGGACATAGATGATCTGATGATTCACGTCATAGCTACCCACCAAATAGGGGCCAGTACCGGGGCCAGTCTCCAGACGGCTTTCGTCTAGCCGCGCGCCGGTTTCTTCATACCATTTCTGCGAAAAAATCGGCTCGCCACCAACTTGTTCGATCACGGACTGCTTGGGATAATCGGCAGCAAAGGTGTATTTAACCGAATAGTCGTCCAGCACCTCAACGCTATCAATCATCTGGCTAACACCATAGCGATAGGACTCTGTTCCCTGCTCCATGAACAGGTTGTGGCTGAACACCACGTCTGACGCGGTCATAGGTGTTCCGTCGGAGAAGGTCACATCATCACGAAGATGAAAAATCACCCAGTCTTTGCTTTCGGGATACTCCATCGTTGTACAGATGTAGCAATACGATCCATCCGGATCGTCTGCCGTGCTTACCAACATTGATTCAAACATTGACGACGACAAATAACCCGGCGTCCCCTCTTGGGTTGCATAGGGGTTCATGTTGTCGAAGCCACCGGTAAACCAGACCGCGATTTCGCCACCTTTGGGCGCATCAGGGTTCACATAGTTCAGATGGGGAAAATCGGGATCAGAGTAGACCACCGTACCGTAGGTTGAAATTGCGTGGGTTTCGATGATTGTATCATCCTGCCCGAAAGCTGCACCGGCCCAGAGCGACCCGGCAACCAAAGCCGCGCCACCCCAATACGCAATGTGTTTCATCCCATCGGTGATCTGTTTCGCACGAACCTGAGCAGCGGCACGGTTGTTCATCGTCTTCTCCCTGAGACTTCTTTCGATGGAATCATAGAGGGGAGATTTCCAACTGGGAAGTTGAGAATACGTGATCATCACGTGAGTATGACAAAAGGCCGCCCCGAAGGACGGCCTTTAGAATAAAATCTCAGCTATTGCTTAGCCGCCAACGTTCTGGAGGTAGGCAATCAGGTTTGCACGGTCAGCAAGTTTGGACAGACCAGCAAATGTCATCGCAGTACCCGGAGCGAAATCCGACGGCTTGGTCAGGAACTCGTTCAGGTGTTCGGGGGTCCAGGTGTCTACTACACCGTCAAATGCGCCAGAATAGGAGAAGTCAGGATTCGCGCCTGCGGCGTGACCAACAATCCCGTTCAACGACGGGCCAGTTCCGTTCACACCAGCATCGGTCGAGTGACATGCCGCGCATTTGCGGAATACGCGTTCGCCTGCAGCAGCATCAGCAGAGGCAAAAGCTTCTTCAAAGGTCGGGCCTTCGTCAACGACGGGAGCAGCCTCTCCGTCAGAGCTGGCGATTACATATGCTTGCGCGTGTTCACCTTCGTGTCCACCGCCTTCGCCAAGAGAATAAATGCTGTCGGCAGCCCAGCCGCCCAGAAGGAAAACCAGGAATGTGCCACACACACCGCCCAGCACCTTGGTCATCGTCATTGTGTTGAACATGTCGCGTCCCACTTCGTTCGCTGTTTCGCGGTTATCTATAGGGTTCTTGTCCCCTCTTGCAAGCTATAGAACCGCGACTTATTGCCCAAAGGGTAGAAAGAACACACTGGAGGGGTCCCATGACCAGTAAAATCGCATTTCAGGGCGAACTTGGAGCTTACGGGCATCAGGCCTGTGTTGAAACTCGCCCCGACTACGAGCCACTTCCTTGTGCAACTTTCGAAGACGCAATGGATGCTGTTCGAACTGGCGCTGCCGAACTCGGTATGATTGCGATCGAAAACTCGACTTACGGGCGCGTTGCGGATGTTCACAGCCTTTTACCAAAGGCCGGATTGCATATCGTCGACGAAGCTTTTGTTCGCGTTCACGTAAATCTCTTGGGCGTTCAGGGCGCCAAGGTCGAGGACGTTCAGGTTGCCCATGGCCATCCGGTGATTCTTCCCCAGTGTGCCGGCTTCCTGAAGACGCACGGAATCAAAGGCAAGGTCAGCTCTGACAACGCGCGGGCTGCTCGCGAGGTGGCCGAGAACGCAGATTTCGCACATGGTGCGTTGGCCAGTGAGCTCGCCGCTGGGATCTACGGGCTAGACGTACTTGCACGGCACATCGAAGACCATGACCGCAATACCACTCGCTTCCTGATCATGGCCCGTGAACCTGATTTTTCCCGCAGAGGGGAAAACAGCATGATGACCAGTTTTGTGTTCCGAGTGCGCAACATACCTGCGGCGCTCTACAAAGCGCTCGGTGGTTTTGCGACCAATGGAATCAACATGACTAAACTGGAAAGCTACATGATCGGTGGAGAGTTCACGGCGACCGAATTCTATTCGGAAATCGAAGGCCACCCCGACGATCACAACGTCCAGCTTGCGATGGAAGAGCTCGACTACTTCACTGACTACGTACG
>JBNKUW010000239.1:0-2697 GCA_050298835.1 Marivivens sp. | reverse complement strand
TTTACAGTAAAGGACCCGGGTCTTGTGGCAGTTCACTGACGCAGTGTCGGTCTCTGGTCAAGACAACCGGCTAGATTGGGACTGCTGTCACTCGCTTCAAAACAGGATCAGCCGTAACAATTATAACCCATTGTTTTAACTATATATTTCCAAAATCCCGCTGAGCGATGGAAGCTTTATGCCGGTAAAATGGTCAAAAAAACCCGGAAATGGAAATTTATTGGTTGGTCTCACAACACAATCGGATTTGTGTGATCTGGGTCAAAGATCGGGTATGTATCAGCGCAGTATTCAGATATTCATATCTATGGGGAGGAACCCGACATGGACTTGATCGATCTGGTTGAACGTATTGGCGAAGAACCGATGGCAATGCTTATGGGGCTCGCCACAGGTATCACCTTTGGCGTCGCCGCCCAGCGGTCCCGTTTTTGTCTACGCGCCGCTACCGTGGAATTCGCTCGTCGAACAATGGGGGGGAGTGTCGCGGTCTGGCTCCTGACGTTTTCCACCGCTGTGGTCTGGGTTCAGGCGGCAGGTTTGCTTGGCTACATTGACATCCCCGAAGCCCGAATGATGGCCGTAACAGGAAGCTGGTCCGGCGCCATCATCGGAGGGTCGATGTTCGGGATCGGTATGGTTCTCGCACGAGGATGTTCAGGGAGGCTGCTTGTTCTCGCGTCCACCGGAAACTTGCGCAGCCTCATGTCGGGTATGGTGTTCGCTGTTGTCGCTCAAATGACGATGGGCGGTTGGCTCAAACCCGTAAGAGACCAAATTGCCAGCCTGTGGACGACGAAAGGTGGCCGGAATGTCGACCTGACCTCTACAATGCACCTACCTGATTGGGGCGGGCTGGTTATTGGGATAATTCTTGCTGGCCTTGCACTCGCTATTGCGCGCAAGAACCGTATCGGACCCAGTCGACTTATCTTTGGTGCGGGCGTCGGTTTTTCTGTTGCGCTGGGTTGGGCCCTGACCACTGCGCTTAGTCGGATCGCGTTCGATCCGGTTCAAATCGAAAGCGCAACTTTCACCGGCCCGTCAGCTAACACACTTATGTTCCTCCTCGACAGCCGCTCGGCTGTGTTGGAATTCGATATCGGATTGGTTCCCGGAGTTGTCGTTGGTGCGTTCCTTGCATCGATTCTAACTCGTGAGTTCGAATTTCAGGGCTATGACGGGGCTGCGAACATGCGACGCGCCCTGATTGGAGCGGCCCTCATGGGTTTTGGCGGTATGCTTGCTGGTGGCTGCGCCATCGGGGCTGGCGTTACCGGCGGATCGATCTTTGCGGGAACAGCTTGGGTCGCACTGACATCATTCTGGGTCAGCGGGATGATTGCGGACTTCTTTGTGGATCAGCGGATCGCAAGGGTTGCAGACATCTGAGAACCGGCGCGTTGGTAAATCGTTTGCCCGTGATGGGCATCCATCCCTTGCTTCATGCTCTGCCCGATCCGATGGGTGAGCTGTGACCAAGCGAGCGCAGGAAGATAGGCCAGATTGCGAAATAGGGCGACGTCAAACAGCCCCAGCCATTCATCGAAATGCCCGCCATAAAGTCATGCACGACGACACCTATGTCGGCCTCTTCTATCGGAAACCGGGGTGTTAGATTCACCGTACCCCCACCTTTGCCTTCTGCTGCGGACACCCAATCAAAAAACAGAGCGCAGCCCCCTGACACAACTCAAGATAAAACTGTCCTAAGGCAAACACATTGATCGACCTCAAGTACACTATGATTGTCGCAATGCAGCGAATGGGTTTACGCTGCTTTTTGCCCGTCCTATAAGCGCCCCATGATGGCACGGACTCCGATCATTATTCGAATTACGAACCCGGCTCTCTGAAGCAAGAGACGCCGGGCAAAGGTGTTGAGATTTCACACCGCCTCAGCCATCCGACATTCCGTGACAAAGGACGCAAACATGTGCGCCGATACGCCTGACTACAAAGATACCCTGAACCTGCCGGAAACCGATTTTCCGATGCGCGCGGGCCTGCCCCAGCGCGAACCCCAATGGCTCGCCCGTTGGGAAGAGATCGGGGTCTACGACCGCCTTCGCGAAAAAGAAGGCCGCAAACCGTTCATCCTCCACGATGGCCCTCCGTATGCGAACGGCCACCTGCACATCGGTCACGCGCTGAACAAAACGATCAAAGACATGATCGTCCGCAGCCACCAGATGATGGGTTTGACTCGCGCTATGTTCCGGGTTGGGACTGTCACGGCCTGTCGATCGAATGGAAGATCGAGGAAAAATACCGCGCCGAGGGCAAGAACAAGGACGAGGTCAACGTTGTCGATTTCCGTCAGGAATGCCGCAAGTTTGCCGAAGGTTGGGTTGATATCCAGCGTGAAGAGTTCAAACGTCTGGGCATCACCGGCAACTGGCCGGATCCTTATCTAACGATGAACTATCACGCCGAACGCGTGATCGCCGAAGAATTCATGAAGTTCCTCATGAACTGCACGCTCTATCAGGGGTCCAAACCCGTGATGTGGTCGCCGGTTGAAAAAACCGCGCTGGCCGAGGCCGAGGTCGAATACCACGACCACAAGAGCCACCAGATCTGGGTACGCTTCGCACCTGTTTCGGGGGCCGAAAAGGTCTTTGGCGATCCATTCAGCGTTGTCATCTGGACCACGACCCCGTGGACTATCCCGCAAAACCGTGCCGTGGCCTATAG
>JBNKUW010000238.1:0-2707 GCA_050298835.1 Marivivens sp. | reverse complement strand
TGGCCGGCGGACCTCTACATGGAAGGGCACGACCAGTACCGGGGCTGGTTCCACTCCTCGTTGCTCGTCGCCGTCAACGACCGGGGACAGGCTCCCTACCGGTCCGTCGTGACCCACGGGTTCACGCTCGACGAAAAGGGCATGAAGATGTCCAAATCGCTGGGCAACACCATCGTACCCGAGGAAGTCATCAAGCAATATGGCGCGGATATCCTGCGCCTCTGGGTGGCTCAGACCGACTACACCGCCGACCAGCGGATCGGACCGGAAATCCTCAAAGGGACCGCCGACAGCTATCGCCGCCTGCGCAACACCATGCGGTTCATGCTCGGTTCGCTTTCCGATTTTTCGGAGGCGGATCGCGTCGAACCAGCGGATATGCCTGAACTGGAGCGCTGGGTACTGCATCGCCTGGCCGAACTGGATGCAACCGTTCGCAACGCCTATGCGACGTTCGATTTCAACACCGTCTGGCAATCGCTGTTCAACTTTGCGACGGTCGAGCTTTCGGCGTTCTACTTCGATATCCGCAAGGACGTGCTTTACTGCGATGGCGACACCGCCAACCGCCGTGCAGCGCGGACCGTTCTGGACATCTTGTTCAACCGCCCGACCACTTGGCTGGCCCCTATCCTTGTCTTCACGATGGAAGAGGTCTGGCTGGAGCGTCACAAAGAGGACGGTGCGTCTGTCCACCTCGTCGATATGCCGGAAACGCCCGCAGAGTGGAAAGACGAAGCGCTTGCCACGAAATGGACCGGCATCCGCCGCGTCCGCCGCGTTGTCACTGCTGCGCTGGAAATCCAGCGTCGTGACAAGGTGATCGGCGCCAGCCTCGAGGCGGCTCCGGTGGTTCACGTCGAAAATGCCGAGGTTCTGGACGCGCTCAAAACTGTTGCGTTTGATGACCTCTGCATCACCTCCGCGATCTCTTTGACCGCCGATCCTGCCCCGCAAGAGGCCTTCCGCATGGGCGAGGTCGAGGGCGTCGCCGTGGTCTTTGAAAAGGCCGAAGGCGATAAATGTCAGCGTTGCTGGAAAATTCTACCGGACGTCGGCACCCACAGTCACAAAGGCGTCTGCGGACGCTGTGACGAGGCGTTGGGTTAATAATCAGGCGGCGGGTTCATCCCGCCGCTTCATTTTTGGGGGCAGCAATGGTTACAGTTGATATCGCCAACACGGACGAGGCTTTGCAGCAATGTCTGAGCATTCGCCGGACCGTTTTTATAATTGAACAAAACGTACCTGAAGAAATCGAAATGGACGGAATGGAGGACCAGACTGTTCATTTTCTTGCATCGAATGAAACTCAGCCCCTTGGC
The DNA here is from genome assembly GCA_050298835.1 of Marivivens sp. GTDB lineage: Bacteria > Pseudomonadota > Alphaproteobacteria > Rhodobacterales > Rhodobacteraceae > Marivivens. Next base: position 1,382 of record JBNKUW010000238.1, on the reverse strand, counting down.
ACCGCCCGTCTATTGCAGGGCGACGGTTACGTCAAAATCCAGCGTGTCGCAGTTCTGAAAGAAGCACGCGGAACTGGAGCTGGTGCCGCCATTATCCGCGCGATGGAGGATTATACGGCCGAGCATAACCTCGCCCCGCGCCTAGAGCTGGGTGCGCAGGTTTCCGCGATCGGGTTTTATGAGAAGCTGGGGTATGAGGCCTATGGCGACTTGTTCGACGATGCGGGCATCCCGCACCGGAATATGCGCAAAACGCTCTAGCCTTCTTTGCCGTAGATCAGCTGCTGCACAGCGCCGACCCCAAGCAAATAAAGCGACGTCACCACCAAGCCAGAGTGTGCCCAGCTTTCGGGATGGAAGTCCACCCATGCGGCCCAGCCTGCGAACCCTGTCCAAGCAAGCGCCATCGGCAACGTCACATTGCGCCAGCGCGCTGTGCGCGTCGGGTGAACGAATTTTATCGGCAAGAACATTGCCACTGATAGGGCCACGACAAAAACAAGGATAACCCAATAGTCCGGCTTCAGCGCGAATACCACCAGAACGAACATGTTCCAGCACCCCGGAAAGCCGGAGAATGACCAGTCTTTGGTCTTCATACGCGTATCAGCGAAATACAGAGCCGAGGTGAAGGTGATCACCATGATAGACACCCAACCGGTCCATCCGGGCAACAGATCAGGGTGTTTGAACAGCGCAAGTGCCGGCACAAACACATAGGTCAGATAGTCGATAATAAGATCGAGTAGCACTCCGTCATACGTCGGAAAATTCTTTTTCGTATCGTATTTCCGCGCCAACGGCCCATCGATACCGTCAACGAAAAACGCGACGACCAACCAAATGAACATCAGGCTCCATTGTTCGTCCATGGCAGCCAACATGGCCAGCATCGCGAAAACGGCTCCGGTAGCGGTGAGGAGGTGAACCCCTAGGGCTTTGTGTGCAACTGTCATGAAAGCGTCATGGACCAAAGCGCCTGACGCCGCAACTGACAATCTTGCCCCTACAATTCGAGTTCGGGGACAATCCACCGAAAATTCGGGGGCTCACCCCCGATGATTGCGACAAACGCGGCCAAGGTAATATCCCGAGGCAGATGGAATTTTTCGGGGATCGATCTGCCTGAATGGACAAGATGCTGATCGGGCGGAAGTGGCGTGCTCACACTCTCCGCGCCGAATACTAGGTTCAGCGGACGGTCCTCTGTCTCCAGAACCAGCGTGCCGTGGTCAGGATTCAGGATCACAGTCATCCGAGTGCCATCCCTGTGACAGTATTCGAATTCCGTGGATTTTGACCGCGAAGCTTCCAGATGAAGCATCACATCGCCTGAACCTGTCGGCTTCCAGCCCGGCTCCTTTGGTAGAAGTGTTGCTAAG
>JBNKUW010000237.1:0-2717 GCA_050298835.1 Marivivens sp. | reverse complement strand
ATGGACCCCGCAATGAGGCCCAACCCAATCAGCGCAACACGTTTGTAGACAGCCATCAGCGCACCCCCTTGAAGGTACCGATCACGTGAACCACACGGCGGCAGGCGGCTTCGTCACCGACGGTGATACGCAGGCACTGCGGCAAACCATAGCCACCAACACCGCGCACAATGATCCCGTCTTCTTTCAGAGCAGCATCACAGGCTTTGGCCTCTTTCTCACTATCGAAACGGGCGAGGATAAAGTTGGCATAGCTGTCATCTACGCCGACGCCCATCTGGCGCAGCGCATCAGTTAGCCAAGCCCGCCATTTCGCGTTGTCATCCCGACATATCGCGACAAACGCCACATCCCTGACTGCCGCTGCTGCGGTGGTAAGCTGCGTGTTGGACAGGTTGAACGGCTGGCGCACACGGTTCAACACATCGATGATATCGCGTGTGGCGTAGCCCCAACCGATCCGCAGGCCGCCCAGACCGTAAATCTTGGAGAACGTGCGGGTCATGATGACATTCGGGAAGTGGTCAACAAGGGACGCCCCCCCATCAAACCCGTCCACGAATTCCGTATAGGCACCGTCATGAACAAAGATCACATCCGATGGCAGACCAGAAGCCAAACGATGTAGTTCCTCTTCGGTCAGCATTGTGCCCGTCGGGTTTGCGGGGTTCGCAACAAACACCACGCGGGTTTTATCCGTCACCGCATTCAGTATTGCATCCACATCCACACGTCGTTCCTGTTCCGGAACGGTCACGGGCACTGCCCCGACCATCTTGGCAAGGATCGGATACATCGAAAATCCGTGTTCGGTCGTGATGATTTCATCGCCAACACCAGCAAATGCCGTGACCACAAATTGCAGGATTTCGTCCGAGCCCGCTCCGCAGATCAAGCGATCAGGGTCCAGTCCGTGAATCTCGCCAATAGCAGCCCGAAGCTCTGCGTGATCGGTCGAGGGATAGCGGTTCAGCGTGCCGGCGGCCGCCGCCAGCGCCTCGGCCGCGGCGGGCGGGAAGCCCAGCGGGTTCTCGTTCGACGACAGTTTCAGCACGTCGGACTTGCCCGCGACCTTGCTTTCGCCGCTCACATAGAGCGCGATGTCCATAATACCGGGTTGCGGCTGGGGCAGTTTGGTCATGTTCGTCCCTCGGGTTGTCGGACCTTCCTTAGCCTTGGGAACCGAGCGTTTCCAGAGTTCAGTTAACCGCAGTCGCAATAGCTGCCCGATTTCAGTCGGCATGTGGCAGATTGATCGGCTATGGTTTCTACATGTTGTTTCGATTGCCAGATACTGATGCGCTCTATGAGGCGCTTGTGAACCGCGACCCGTCCTACGAAGGGCGGGCATTTGTGGGTGTCACCTCTACCGGTATTTTCTGCCGGCTGACCTGCCCTGCCCGTAAACCGTTACGCGAAAACTGCCGGTTCTTTGAAACGCCTGCAGACTGCATAGAGTCAGGCTTCCGCCCATGCAAACGGTGTCATCCGGTAGGAACAGCGGCAGAGGCTGATCCGGCAATATCGCATTTGTTGGACGCGTTAGAGGCAGAGCCTGAAAGACGCTGGTCCGAGGATGATATCGCCAGAATGGGTTATGACCCATCGACTGTACGGCGTGCATTCCGACGGCATTTCGGGACGACATTTCTACAGATGGCGCGCCAGAGGCGACTGCGCTATGGGGCCAAGACGTTGGCCGAAGGGGGAAAAGTGATAGACGCACAGATAGATGCAGGCTTTGACAGCGCGTCGGCGTTCCGGAAATCATTCGCGGCAATGCTTGGCGTGGCGCCCTCGGAAATTCGTTCTGATGCCATGCTGCGGGCCGATTTCATCGACACCCCACTAGGCGCGATGATTGCTGTGTCGGATGCCCGTTCGCTCCGGATGTTGGAGTTTCCCGAACGCAAGGGGCTGGCAAGCCAGTTGAAACGGATTTTCAAAGACGCCAAGGGGTCGGTCGGCTTTGGGCGGTTTGAAGCAACCGATCAGGTTGCCGAAGAACTGGGGCGGTATTTTGCCGGAGAAAGCGCCGATTTCACGGTCCCCCTTGCCCGCTCCTACGGAACACCCTTCCAACGCGAGGTTTGGGCCGCACTTCGCGGCATTCCGGCAGGGAGCACAGTTAGCTACGGCGATCTTGCCGCCCAAATCGGCCGCCCGAGCGCGGTTCGCGCGGTGGCCGCTGCCAATGGCGCCAACCAAATTGCATTGGTCATCCCGTGTCATCGGGTGATCGGGGCAGACGGGACTCTTACAGGCTATGCTGGCGGTCTTTGGCGAAAACAGAAACTGATCGATATTGAAGGGCAATTCAGGTAGGGAATAGATCCGTTGACTTAACTCGCCAACATGCAAGGCTTACGTTTTACCCGCAGGTTAAGTCATGCAATTAATTTCCAAAGCATTTCGTGTCATTTTGGCGACTAGCTTACTTGGTTGCTCTTCGAGCCCTGAGGACTCAGCAGCTAGATATAGTGCAATGAACACGTATTCCCTGTGGTCGCTGCAAGAAACCACATCTTCTACTCTAGAGTTGCTGTTTGTCGAAGCGGAATTGGCATCTCGTGGAGAAACAACTTTTGGGACTCGGCACCTCGGTCAACGAACGAGCCAGTCAATCGGACACTCACTTTATACTCGCCCAGTCGAGCAATACATTGACGCCAGCCGATACAATTGCTCGGACTTCGCGAGCAGCGCTCAAGCACAAC
>JBNKUW010000236.1:0-2769 GCA_050298835.1 Marivivens sp. | reverse complement strand
CAAGGCAGTCCGCAACCTATTCCCAAGAGACGCCGAGCTCCCCAACTACAACGAGACAGTACTCGACGGGTATTTCGGTGACCCGATAGACACACTGTATTTTCAAGCCTCCATTTCAATATCTTCGCGCACTGGAGTAGAATTCTGTGTAACAGAGTAAGACGCTATAGTCGGGGGTGAGATGGGAAATTTGCGAATTGGAATGTGCGTGGCGTGCCTGGCACTTGCTGCCTGCCTGGATACCGGCATGACACCGGGACCGAGCCTACCAGACCCCGCATCCGACACTTGCGATGCAACGCCCTACGGTGGCCTGATCGGACAGGACGCAACGGTGCTCGAACGGGTTCTGATTTTGCGTCAGGTGAGGGTCATTCGCCCGGAGACTGCGGTCACAATGGACTTTCGTCCTGAGCGTCTGAATTTCCAGATCGGATCAACGGGAAAAATTGAGCGGATTTCATGTGGATAAACGGAAGCCCCGCGCCTTCTGACGCGGGGCCCTGTTCATAGTAGCACCGGCACGACGGACTGGGTGGGGGCTAGTACACCGCCGCGCCGTTGCACACTTTGCGTAGGTTTGTTTTGACGCTGCTTTGCGGCATCAACTCAGCCTGTTGGCGGTCTTTGCAAGGAGATTTTGGGGCAGGATCAAGGCGGGCTTGATTTGCACAAAATTTAGCGCAACTCTTGGTCCATGACAGTGCAAACACCGCAGCCGTTTTTCCGGCAGACCGAACAGGTTGCTTTTCATCGAACAGAGCTGGCCGCGATCCTTGGCCTTTACGGACGATTTGTGGCAATCGGCGAATGGCGTGACTACGGCATTTCCTGTTTGAAAGAGGTGGCCGTGTTTTCGGTTTTCCGCCGCACGGCAGAGTTTCCGATTTACCGGATCGAAAAACGTCCGAAGCTCCGGTTGAAGCAGGGACAATACGCTGTTGTCGGTGCCGAAGGTCAGATCCTAAAGCGCGGATCAGACCTCCGACAGGTTTTATCTGTTCTTGAACGAAAACTGATCCGCAGTGTGGACTGACACCAACCGTTTGTGCGTCCGAACCGGCCCGATCCTCTTTATTGCTTCGGAAATTGGCTCAAAGCTGACGGCCATGTGAAAAGCATTCGCATGGATGAGCTGATCCGCGTCAGCAACCATGGCGACGTGGCCGGTCCAGAAAAACAGGTCACCTGTTTTGGGTACGCTCCCCCCCGCAAGCGCTGTTCCGATACCTTTTTCTTGAAGGTCGCTATCGCCGGGGCAGGGGATGCCACATGCCAAATGGGCTGCTTGAACCAATCCCGAACAGTCTATTCCGTCACTGGAATTTCCACCCCAAAGGTAGGGGACGCGCAGAAATTTCTTGGCAATATCAATCGGTTTCGATGCGACGTGGTCAATAGGGGACAGGTGAACTGCCGGAACGTGCCCCAAAGGCGTTTCCGCAAAGCAATCGACGATCTTTGTAACGGGTAACGTAGCCCCGAGCGATAATCGTGCAGTTGTGGTGCTTTTAATATCGGGGCGCCGGTAGGCATGGGTCGTCAAAGAAGTTACCCGATGCGTAGGTTCCCAGTTTTTTGCAAGCGCTGCAGAAAGGACGTAACCGACATAGCCATCACGATCTGACTCAATAAATGCCCATCCGTCGTGATCTTCGTACACGGTAACAGGCGTTCCGCACAGCAATTGCCGATCCCGCTGGCCACCTTCGATGTCTAGTAGATCGACCAAGGGCCTTTGGACGTGCGCTTTGTAGCCTACGGTGAAATGCTTTGCGTAAACTTTTCCCTTGAGCCTTTGCGCTGCAACCCTTCCATTCGCGGGTGTGATCCTCGGATCGCTCATAATCCCAGAACCTCGGGCAACGCGTCGAATAGTGCGCGTGCGCCTTGACCAACACCGCCTTTCGGACGACCCGGAGCGGCGGAAGGTTGCCAGCCGTAGATATCGAAATGAATGTAGGGCGTTTCAACAAACCGACGCAGGAATAGCGCGGCCGTAATCGATCCGGCCATTCCGCCTGACGGCGCGTTATCAAGGTCTGCAATGCCCGGCTCGATCATTCGTTCGTACGGTGCGTGAAACGGCATTCTCCATACGGGATCATGCATGCGAACCGCAGAGCGCGACAGAGCCAAGGCAGTTGCATCTTCATCCGTGTAGAACGGAGCGAGATCAGGGCCGACAGCAACACGCGCAGCTCCAGTAAGCGTCGCCATCGACACGATCAAATCGGGTGCATCCTCGCTTGCATAAGCAAGTGCATCCGCAAGGACCAAACGCCCTTCTGCATCTGTGTTGTTGACCTCAACGCTCAATCCCTTGCGGCTGGTCAAAATATCCTGCGGTCTGAAAGCGTTTCCGGAAACCGAGTTTTCGACGGCGGGGATCAAAACCCGAAGCTGGATACCAAGATCAAGCGCCATAATAATATGTGCCAATCCCAAAACGGTAGCTGCCCCGCCCATATCCTTTTTCATAAGGCCCATTGACCCGCCGGGCTTGAGATTCAGGCCGCCTGTATCAAAGCATACGCCTTTTCCAACAAGGGTCAGTTTCGGACCTGAAGTTCCCCAACGAACGTCGATCAGGCGCGGTGCACGCGGCGACGCACGCCCAACCGCATGTATCATCGGAAAATTCTGATCGAGCAGAGTGTCACCTTTGATCGTGGAGACCTCCGCGCCATGTGTCTCGGCCAGACTGCGCGCTACTTGTTCAATCTCTTCGGGGCCCATGTCAGAGGACGGGGTGTTTATCAAATCTCT
>JBNKUW010000235.1:0-2774 GCA_050298835.1 Marivivens sp. | reverse complement strand
GGTGCGAGTGGACAACCAGATCGAGCAGCATCTCCCAGCCAGGTTCACAAAATATCTCAGCTGGCAAATGCTTCCCGCGCAGTTTGCGGCGTCTAAGAATGTGTTCCGCCTGCCTTGCCATTTCTGTGTCCAAGGGAAGTGTTGCGTCTCGGGAAGGCGCCGATTCCGGCCCATGAACGAGCAGAAAGCTTTCATCTCTGCTTCGGTTCAAACCTGGCATGGAATCGATGCGTCGGGCTATTGCATCGACTTTGCTTGTGAGCTCAGTCAATGCGCGAAGTATCATGCTTTGATCCTGGGCAGTCATAAGATCGCTCCCCGCCGCATGCTGTAGACCTCATTTCGGGAAACGATGAGATGGTCTGTCAGGCATATTTCGCAGCTCATGAGTGCTCCGCGCAAGCGCTCGGTAACTGACACATCCTGTTCGCTTGGTGTGGCAGCGCCCGACGGGTGATTGTGGGCGAGGACAAGACCGTGTGCGCCGAGATCGAGTGCGCGACGTACTATGTGACGCGAGGGTATAACGACCTGGTTGGTGCGCCCCTCAGCGACGATCTCACTGCCAAGGTATTGACCACCAGCATCAGTGAAAATGGCCAACACCCGCTCGTTAGAGCAAGTGGCGAGTTGCAGTTTCACAAAGCGCAGGAAATTGGGTGAGCCGACTGAGAAGGTGCGATTTGACATCCCCTCGCACATCGCAAGTTCGATCAAATTGCGCGCCGCATGCATTAGTCGAAGTGCTTGCGCCTCTTTTCCGCTCAGATCATTGCGGTCTATGCGTCCTTCGAGGGCGCTCGCAAGACTTCCAAATTTGCGAATTAGACTTTCGGCGTGAAGGGTGGCATCGGCGCCGGCGATTGGGGTGATGAGGTCCGCCAAGGACGATATGGCCCGTGGTGTTTCAGCCGCCATTGATGTCGAATAATCCCACCAAGCAGTATCAGCATCATGAAGTAAGAAGGTGCGATCACCATCAGCTGGTAGGCAAGTCTCGTTACGCCTTCGCTGAAGTCTCGCGCCAAGTGCGTCAAAACCGAAATCATCTGAAATGAAGTCAGCCATATTGGGTACATCCTGTTCGCGTAGAGCGCGATTGCGAGGAATCCGCTCGCAGCGGTAGTGTCCAACAACAAATGTCCGATATCGAAATCCGAAACTATGTATCCGACACCAAAGAGCAGATGGTATCCGATTTCTGCAGGAACCATCGCAAACAGTATCGCGGCACTGAGCATTTCCGGCTTGTCGCCCCAGCGCCACGCGACCAAAAGAATTGTTATGATCGCGAGGTACTGGAGGAACGCTCGATCTTGGATCAATTGCAACATCAGTCGCTCTTTGCATCCACTTTCATCACGTCAAGCACTTGTGAACAAAATTCACTCCGTCCCAACAGCTATGTCAGCCAGACCTGAAGGCTGCGTGAAGTCTGGGTGTTCAATACCCATTCTCGTTGCAGTGTCTAACAGTTCGTCGTGGGTGCGAAAGAGATCGTTCGCGCTTGCAACGAGGTTCTGCTCGGCCCTCTGAAGTCGCATGAATGCCTTTTGGGCAGCATGCGGCTCAACATCTGGGTGGGATCGAAATGAGAGCATCTTGAGCTTCAGAGATGCCATGGCTGCGAGCAACTCGTCACTAAGTGCCTCGGTGTTGCGAATGCCAGTACGGATATCCAAAACCTCTCTTGGGAGGGTCTCCATTGTCGGTCTCCTATAACCGGCCATGCTCGAATGAGCCGGTCAATTAGTCGCGGAGGCCACCTAATTCTGTAACACCAGACTGTTGATCCCGTTGAGTGCCGCTACGGTCAACACCACCACGATCAAGATTAGCGAAATCGTTTTCACGATCGCCTGCAGTCGGGGCCAGATTGCATCAGGTCCGTCAAGCTCCTCCGGGACAACGAGTGGCTCGCTCGGCCAAATGCTTGCTGCATCGGTAAAGACGCTAGCAGAATCAGCCAATAGATACTCGTCGTTCCGAGCAGGAAATTCTCCGAATACCCCAAACCTTTCGACCCGATTTTTTGTCTCCCCCCCAAATTGAGGGTATCCCGTCCCGGCCAAATCGGTGTCCAGGAGGGTCTCGACGAGCTCGCGCGTGCTGTTCGCATCGAATTTTCGACGGAGCGCGCGGATATGGTCATTGACCGTCGACTCTGCGATGCCAAGGTCTGCGGCGATGACTTTGTATGGGGTCCGCCTGACCAGGCTCTTGGCAACTGCTCTTTGCCTCTCCGTCAATTCCAATTCTCTAAGATCAACCATCCTTGCACCACTCCCACCAAAGGATGCACGCAACCCGCAAGATCAATTGCGGCAAAACACGGCGTTAGCAAAACATGCCACCAATTTTTGCACGAGCCGCCAAGCTCACGATAACCGATCCAATGCTGGCTTCAAGCACTGTCACTCAAATAAGGGACATCCCTAACTCAACTCAGGCGTTTCCATGAAGCCCAGATCTGGCTGGGCAAACCGGCCGATATTTGGAGAGACACTGGGCAATTCCAGTTCGGAAATGCCGAACCATCTGGCCAGCGTCGCTGAATATTCGTCCACCGAGGTGGTCGGCAAAAGCCTGCCGCGACCAACCTGGTCGTCAGAAGTCAGGGAAACATGGGGAGCCTTACCATAGAAGCGTCCGCCACGAACCGCTCCGCCAAGAATAAAATGGTGGCCGCCCCAGCCATGATCGCTTCCATCGCCGTTGACTGAGAGAGTGCGTCCGAAATCCGACGCAGTAAATGTTGTTACTTGGTCCGACAC
>JBNKUW010000234.1:0-2785 GCA_050298835.1 Marivivens sp. | reverse complement strand
CCTGGGACAGGCAGTCACAAAAATACCGAAGCGCGGGTGTGGATGGTCGTTAACAAGACGTTGTGATCGCAATCTGTGAAGGCGAAAGCGGCTTGGATAGTTTTAGTCCCTGAACCCGCCAATGAGCGGTGGTGTGATCAAGCAGAAGTTCGGGAAACGAACACAAGAAATCACTGTCCTGCACCATAGAGAGGACGCTGGAAATTGTAGGGACAGTCCGGCGGCGTTACCTCCTCTTGGTTCCGGTCCCACGACCAGATCGACGAGCCCATTCCACACAGGGCCGAATTCAATCGGTTCGTGGCGATCTGCGATTTGCACCTGCACTTTTAGAAACCGCCTACGGAACCGCTCGATTGCCCCTGCAACGAGAGGTAGGCGTGATCCTGTTTCTGGGCCTTTTTTCGCAAGACATCACAACCCTTTGCCGGCGTAGGCACCCCGCGCCCGTCCACGCCCATACGTATGTTTGAAAAAACACCGCGACGAACGGGGCGAGCATATTCTAAGGAAAGCGCAAGGTTCGGTTCAGTTAAAACCTGAGTGCAATGACTTCCTCGGTCTGGCTGCCACCGTCATCTTATCAAGTGTCATGAAACTTTCATTGGACTGAATATTTATTTCCTATATTCAGGAATTATGGAAAAGAAAACCGCTGCCCTTGCTTTTGCGACCCTCGGCCATCCTGACCGTCTATCCGTTTTTCGGTTGTTGATGCGCTTTACGCCTCGCGGAGTGCGTCCGACCGAGATTGCCGAAGCGCTTGGGCTTAAAGCGAATACGCTTTCGCACCACCTGTCAGACCTGACGTCGGCTGGACTAACGCGGGTCGAGCGGCAAGGGCGATCCCTGCTCTATTCCGTGAACCTCGACACGACCGAGGGTCTGATTGGCTATCTGGCGCTCGATGTCGGGCGCGCGCGGCCGGATTTGCTCTCATCTCTCGCAGCGACAGCCCAGAAGGTCCCGACCTTGAGTACAAAGACCTGGAACGTTCTGTTCATCTGCTCGGGCAACTCTGCCCGTTCGCTCTTTGCTGAGGCTCTGTTGTGCGATTTAGGAAGGGGCAAGTTCAACGCCTATTCTGCGGGTACGCGCCCCGGAACCAGCCCCAATCCCTTTGCTCTGGAAGTCCTAGATCGTCAGGAGCATGACATTTCGACCCTGCGCTCAAAGGACATCACTGTGTTCCAGCAGGCAGATGCTCCGGTCATGGACTTCGTCTTTACCGTTTGCGACACCGCAGCAGCGGAGGAATGCCCGCCTTGGTCGGGGCAACCGATCACTGGCCATTGGGGACTACCAGACCCTGTGAAAGCTACAGGAACCGACGCCGAAAAAGCGCTGGTCTTTGCCCAGACTTATGGCGCGTTGCGGCGCCGCATTTCGGCTTTCGTCAATCTACCTATTGCCAGTCTTGACCGGCTGGCACTTCAAACCCGCGTCGATGCTATTGGCACTGACGCCACTAAGAAAGACTGACCCATGCCCCGTATCGCCCTCAATGGCCTTGGCCGAATTGGTAAACTCGTCCTTCGAGACCTCATCGATACCGGAGCGGGCGGCGAAATCGTCCTTCTGAATGATCCGGTTGGAGATGCCGAACAACACGCGTTACTGATGGAATTCGACTCTGTACATGGGCGTTGGCATACACCGGTCGCCGCCTCTGACGGTGCGTTGGAATTGGACGGACAGCGAATCCGACTAACACACGAAAAGACCATCGAAGCATTGCCGTTGGCTGAACTCGGTGTTGATCTTGTGATCGACTGTACCGGCGTTTTCAAGATCGGGGCAAAGATTGCACCCTACTACGAAGCTGGAGTGAAGAAGGTTGTCGTCAGCGCCCCCGTAAAAGACGGAGATGCACTGAATCTAGTTTATGGTGTGAACCACGACCTTTACGACGGCTCGCAAAACCTCGTCACGGCGGCCTCTTGTACAACGAACTGTATCGCACCGGTAGTGAAAGTGATCCACGAAAACCTTGGTATCAAACATGGCTCGATCACCACGATCCATGACGTGACCAATACGCAGACCATCGTTGATCGACCGGCCAAAGATATGCGCCGCGCACGTTCCGCGCTGATGAACCTGATCCCCACTACCACAGGCTCGGCGACGGCGATTACGCTGATTTATCCGGAACTCAAGGGCCGGCTGAACGGTCATGCGGTGCGGGTACCTCTTCTAAACGCTTCATTGACCGATTGTGTGTTCGAAGTAGAACGCGAAACCACCGCTGAAGAGGTCAATGCGCTATTCCAATCCGCTGCCGGAGGCCCGCTGAAAGGCATTCTCGGATTTGAAACCCGACCGCTGGTGTCTTGCGATTTTACCAACGATCCCCGTTCCTCGATCATCGATGGCCCCTCGACCATGGTAATCAATGGCACTCAGGTGAAAATCTATGCTTGGTATGACAACGAATGGGGTTATTCCTGCCGCCTTGCCGATATCGTCCGAATGGTAGCAGAGTCGATGTGAGCAACATGGCGATTTCCCCGAACCCCTTGCGCGCTTACGGAGCGGTAACAGCGGCCTATTGGGCCTTCATGCTGTCAGACGGCGCACTGCGGATGCTGGTGCTGTTGCATTTCCACACGCTTGGCTTTTCACCCTTCACGCTGGCGTGGCTGTTCCTTCTGTATGAATTCATGGGGATCGTCACCAACCTGTCCGCAGGCTGGATTGCCGCACGTTTTGGGCTGACTTCGACCCTATATGCGGGTCTAACACTGCAGGTTTTGGCCCTTTTTGCGCTGTCGCAGCTTTCCCC
>JBNKUW010000233.1:0-2818 GCA_050298835.1 Marivivens sp. | reverse complement strand
CCGAGGGCAACCGTCCCCGATAGCGCCAGCGCAGTGTTGACGGTTGTGGAGGTCAGGATAACAATCGCCGCCCCTGCCAGCCCGGCGAAATAGGACCAGAGTGGCGCCTTGCTGGAACTTTTTGCCGATTTCCGCCCGACGATCATGAACAGGACCAAGGCGGCAACCGAGCCGACGCCATGCGCCGCCCATGACGAAAGGAGCGGCGTTCCGCCAGCAGCGACTTTGCCGTTCAGGAAAGTCATTAAAGTCAGAAGTCCGCCGGTCGCGATTGCGGCGAGAATCGCGAATGCGGACGCGTGTGAAGATGATTGTTGCATAGGCGTTATCTCGCAGTGAGGCGCAGTTTGCGCAAGGCACTTGTGTAAGTGGTGCAAAGCCTATGGATGACAAGCTTACGTGGCATATGTGAAACGAAACAACAGCTTCTGAGAAAAAGTTAACGGATGCGTCACGTAAAGGCTTGATTCGCCTGATTCGACGCGACTAGTATTGCTGCAATACCCGCACAAGAAGATGCGGGATGACTGAGGCATGAGGCAGGTATGAAAACGGGCTTTGAAGGCACGTTTGTCATCTCCTGGTCGCAAAGTGAATTGGATGGGTCCTGGTCGGCACCGCTGGATTACCTGCGGGTTGGCGTAACTTGGGCCTGGACGGGTGAAGTGGTACGGGTCGATGGCCCGAATGACGTCCTTGTTCTAGGGGATGCGACTGGAGAGGCAGACATTCGTAAACGCGCCGCACAATCGGTGCGACGTTTGTTGTCGGCGGCTGTTTCCCCGACAGAGGCAAGGCTGCCAGAGCATCTGGAAACGCCGCTTTTCGAAAAGAGTTTTAGTGTCACCGACGGACGGGAAACCTGGACAATCACTGTTGTCGAGGCAGGTCCGAACCGACCGCCGTTGTTGATGTTTGTCGGGGATATTCCGCCCCGCCACCGCGATCTTTGGGTGGTTTCGCACAACATCGATCTGGAACGTCCCGATCAGATAAGTGACGCACCGGGCGGTGTGATCTGTTTTACTCCGGGAACAACGATCCTGACCGACACCGGTCCGCGGCTTGTGGAATCCCTGCGGGAAGGGGACAAGGTTCAGACCAAAGACAACGGATGTCAGGAAATCCTCTGGATCGGGACGCGCCGCGTGTCCGGAGCACGTCTGTTTGCGATGCCGCACTACGCACCGATCCGCATGAGCGCAGGTGCCCTTTATGAAGGTGTGCCGGATGAAGGGCTTCTTGTGTCTCCCGACCACCGGATGGTGCTGAAGGGGCCGCAAGCCCGTGCGTTGTTCAATGCCGAGGAGGTGCTCGTTACCGCGCGGGATCTGATCAATGATCATTCGGTCTATGTGGACCGCTCCGTACGCGAGGTGGTCTATTACCATATGCTTCTGCCGCAGCACGAAGTTGTCTTTGCCAACCGTGTTGAAACCGAAAGCTTCCATCCGGCGAGTGCGGCGCTGTCGCACTTGGATGCGTCGGACCGGTCCCGTTTGTTTGAACGGTTGCCCGAACTGGGAGGCGACCCGCAAGTCTACGGAGCTTTCGCCCGACGCGTGCTGTCAGCAAGCGAAGTGGCTATTCTGCGTCACGACGGAATTCCTGCATAGCAATTGGGCTGTTGACTCTGTCAGCGGCCCCTCTATAAGCCGCCCATTCATTGGTGTTGGTGGCCCCCGCAAGGGGATTCCTGTCATGGCCTAGGCCAAGAGGACAACGCCCTTCATAGTCGCCCTTCGGGGCGTCGATCCTAACGAAGGAGATCAGCCGTGACCAAACGCACGTCTGCCAAGTACAAAATTGACCGCCGCATGGGCGAAAACATCTGGGGTCGCCCCAAGTCGCCCGTAAACAAGCGTGAATATGGCCCCGGCCAGCACGGTCAGCGCCGCAAAGCAAAAATTTCGGACTTCGGTCTGCAGCTCCGCGCAAAGCAGAAGCTGAAAGGCTACTACGGCGACATGACCGAGAAGCAATTCCGTCGCATCTATGCCGAAGCTGAACGTGTAAAAGGCGACACCGGTGAAAACCTGATCGGTCTGCTCGAGCGTCGTCTGGATGCTGTTGTTTACCGCGCCAAATTCGTTCCGACCGTTTTCGCTGCTCGTCAGTTCGTAAACCACGGCCACGTCACCGTTAACGGCAAGCGCGTAAACATCCCCTCCTACCGTGTAAAAGAGGGCGACGTGATCGCAGTTCGCGACAAATCCAAGCAGCTCGCTATCGTGCTCGAAGCTGTTCAACTGGCAGAGCGTGACGTTCCTGATTACGTCGAAGCCGACCACAACAAAATGACCGCGACCTTCGTTCGCACCCCGGGTCTGTCGGACGTGCCCTACGCCGTTCAGATGGAACCGAACCTCGTGGTCGAATTCTACGCGAAGAACTAATCTGTTCTTCGCCGCAATTCGAAAGGCCGTCCTTCGGGGCGGCCTTTTTGTTTTTGGTGATCAGTTCAGAAAGATTACCAAATCACGATAACTGTAGCTTTGCTCAATAAGTCCGGTGTCCCCTTCAACGAACATCGGATCTTTGGGGAGACAGCCGATGCCGCAGATTTGCGAAGCAACCATATCGGTTGTGTCAATGTACCAGAGCCGACCTCCGGGTGTAGCAAGCCAACCGTCGATGCCTTCTTCTTCGTCCGCTTCCATATCATCGCCACTGGGCGTTTCGTTGAAGTAGTCTGCGCTGTACTGGCCATGTGTATGAAAAGAAGCAGTCACTGTTAAAAGGTTGACGGGATCGTTTGGCAAACAGGATCCTTCCTCTCCGGATGCAGGCTCGGAGACGGCCAGGTTCCCTTCGCTAT
>JBNKUW010000232.1:0-2840 GCA_050298835.1 Marivivens sp. | reverse complement strand
GAACCGAGCCGACACTTGGTCCGGATGCCAAGGCGCAGCTTTCGGTCAAATACGTTGGTGGCGTGCCTGTTGGCGTAACCTCGCTGGTTCTGTCGACCCAGCACCTCGACGAATCGATGTCGTCGGACGACGTGCGCGCAGTGGTCGAACCTTATATCCGCGAAACTCTGCCCGACGGTTGGCTGAGCGACGCAACCGAGTGGTGGGTGAACCCGACCGGTAAATTTGTCATCGGCGGTCCCGATGGCGATGCTGGCCTGACCGGCCGGAAAATCATCGTCGATACTTATGGTGGCGCGGCTCCGCATGGCGGCGGTGCGTTCTCGGGCAAAGACCCGACCAAAGTTGACCGGTCCGCAGCTTATGCTGCCCGCTATCTGGCGAAAAACGTTGTTGCTGCCGGTATGGCGGCGCGCTGTACCATCCAGTTGTCCTACGCAATCGGCGTGGCCAAGCCTTTGTCGATTTACGTTGATACGCACGGCACCGGCAACGTCGACGAAGTCGCGATCGAACGCGCGGTATCCCAGTCAATGGACCTGACCCCACGCGGTATCCGGACCCATCTGGGTTTGAATAAACCGATTTTTGCCCGCACCTCGGCATATGGTCATTTCGGCCGCGCACCCGAAGCGGACGGTGGGTTCTCTTGGGAACGCACCGATCTCGCCGATGTATTGAAAAAAGCGGTCTAACCAATTTCGGGCGTCCTTCGGGGCGCCCGTTGTCTATGTTGCGCGAAGTTCAGACTGTTGCTAAGGGGGCGCGCATGACCAGTTCGAACAAACATCCCGAAGCCCCTTGGCGCAATTTCTATGGCCGTATTCACGGGAAAACCCTGAATCAGGCACAGAAAGACTACCTCGTCGAAGACCTCGACGCACTGTCGCCCGGCGCTGTGGGCTGGGATGTAAACCCCGATCGCGCTCCAATTGATATGGCTTCCCGCTTTGGCGACAAACCGGTCTGGCTCGAAATCGGTTTTGGCGGGGGCGAACATCTGGTCCACATGGGCGAAACCTATCCTGATGTCGAAATCATCGGCTGCGAACCGTTTATCAACGGGGTCGCGATGCTCTTGGGCAAAATCCGCAAGATGGGAACCGACAATGTCGCTGTCCATCCCGGTGACGCGCGGGATCTATTTGACGTGTTGCCAGATCAGTCGATCTCCAAGGCGTTTCTGAACTACCCCGATCCGTGGCCCAAGAAACGCCATCACCGCCGCCGCTTTGTGACCGCTGAACACCTCGAACCCCTGTTCCGCGTCCTCAAACCGGGGTCAGAGTTCCGCGTGGCGACAGATATCCCCGACTATGTGCGCCAAACCTTGGTCGAAGTTCCCAAGGCTGGTTTCATCTGGACTGCAGAAGGACCCGAAGACTGGCGCAAGCCGTGGGATGACTGGACATCCACACGCTACGAACAAAAAGCTCTCCGCGAAGGGCGCACACCGCATTACCTGACTTTTATCCGTCCCTGATCGGTTTGCTTCGCAAATCCGACGCCTCCGGCGGGAGTATTTGTACAAGCAAAGAAGCGGCAAATCCGGTCGCGCCTGTGACCGGATCGCTAAACGCATTTCGAGCAGGCGCGCGCCTTCTTCGCTTGCGGTCATCGGCGCTCCCGCCTGTACCGCCGCTCCAAACTGACGGATTAACCTTAATTTCCCGTAAAGCCTTCTTTGCTTTTCAAATACTCCGGGGGTGAATGCCGCAGGCAGAGGGGGGCAGCGCCCCTTTTCCCTGTTCGGAGTGATGGACGGGCAAAGCTGGTTGCGCTAAACGGCAAGCAAGAACGCAGAAAGGTTGAACATGTCTGGTCACGGCACTCCGATTCCCATGACGTCTCGCAAATGCGGCCCACTGAAAGGGGTGGCGAATGTGCCCGGCGACAAATCTATTTCCCACCGGTCACTGATCCTTGGTGCGCTTTCTGTAGGTAAGACCGAGATCTCCGGTCTTCTGCTCGGTGAGGACGTGCTCGACACAGCCAAGGCGATGCGCGCGTTCGGGGCGACAGTGACCGATCACGGAGAAGGCAACTGGACCGTTGAAGGTGTTGGCGTCGGCGGGTTCAAAGAACCCGAGCAGGTCATTGATTGCGGCAACTCCGGAACTGGTGTGCGTTTGATTATGGGGTGCATGGCGACCTCGCCGATCTCGGTGACGTTCACCGGTGACGCATCGCTGAACTCCCGCCCCATGGGGCGTGTTACCGATCCCTTGGCGTTGTTCGGCGCGAAATCTTATGGTCGTCAGGGTGGCCGACTGCCGCTGACAATTGTCGGGGCAGAGAATCCTGTTCCAGTGACTTATCGCACGCCGGTCCCCTCTGCTCAGGTGAAATCTGCGGTTCTTTTTGCC
Organism: Marivivens sp.; assembly: GCA_050298835.1. Lineage (GTDB taxonomy): Bacteria > Pseudomonadota > Alphaproteobacteria > Rhodobacterales > Rhodobacteraceae > Marivivens. Next base: position 474 of record JBNKUW010000232.1, on the reverse strand, counting down.
GGTCTGAACGCGCCGGGCGAAACTGTCGTGATCGAAAAAGAAGCCACTCGTGACCATACAGAGCGGATGCTCGTCGGTTTTGGTGCGGATTTGACTGTTGAGGACACGGACGAAGGCCGCAAGATCACGCTCAAGGGTCAGCCGGAATTGAAACCGCAGACGATCGTTGTTCCGCGCGATCCGTCTTCGGCTGCTTTTCCCGTATGTGCCGCCCTGATCACCGAAGGATCGGATGTGTTGGTTCCAAATATCGGGTTGAACGAAACCCGAGCAGGGCTGTTCACAACCCTGCGCGAAATGGGCGCTGATCTGGAATTCGAAAACCTTCGTGAAGAAGGTGGAGAGCCGGTTGCGGACCTGCGGGCAAAGTATAGTCCGAACCTCAAGGGCATCGAAGTGCCGCCTGCGCGCGCGGCGTCGATGATTGACGAATACCCTGTTCTGTCCGTTGTTGCGTCTTTTGCCAAAGGCGAC
>JBNKUW010000231.1:0-2883 GCA_050298835.1 Marivivens sp. | reverse complement strand
CCGCCGCCGACCAACGGCCCCTGAACCCTCAGCATGTGTGACAGGACATCTGTCCGTTGCAGGTTCCATTGCAGAACCGTTGCAACCATACTGAACAGCGTCCAAGTCAGAAGATATGCAGCCAAGAACCACCGACTGGCGTCACTGGTTTCGGGGTCACGTCTCGCGGCTACCCGCCGGTGTATCACAATCATCGGGACTGCCGATGGCAGCATCATCGCGCCCATCATCACAGACCACATTAGCCAGACCGCGATGACCTCTTTGACCGCCCATTGCGAAGTCATCGGCATCATAAGGTTGACGAGAGGCGAGGACATGTTCGCCGCCGACCAAAGGACAAGTCCCCAACTTACCATCGACAAAACGGCAAGTGTCTTTGTGCCGCTTCGTATTTCGGCATGAAACATAGGTTTGGGTCTGATCGCCATTTTTCCGGCTCAGTTCCAATAGGCAAAATCGGTCGCAAATCCGCAGCGCTTGGAATGGCTGAAAGCCAGCGGCGCATCTTTGACTGTCAGACTCGAAACGGACTCTTGACCCGGGTGGACGTGGCCCGGAATACCGCAAGAGACCCTGCCATCAAATTCAAAGTCACGCATGACTTGCGCAGACGCCGAAGTGCTGACGTTGATCGTTTCGACGCCGGCCGTGTGGTCAAGTCGGATTTTTGCGCGCTTGATCCCGAGGATCGTCGAGAAATATGCTGTCACACTCAGGTTTCCAGCGGTCTGGCCACTGAATAGCCCCGAGTTTCCTAGGCGCCTTGCTTGGTAATTTTGGAAGCAAGGAGGACGGGATGTCCGGATTTAAATTTACAGATGAGCTCAAGCGCGATGCGGTCGCTCAAGTCACGGATCGGGGCCATCCAGTGCGCGGGGTAGCCGAGCGTTTGGGAAATCGATCTACACGTGGCAAAAGCAGTTTTCGCGGCCCGCGAAGGTTGTCCAAGAGGGCGATGCCCAGGCCGATGAGATCCGCCGGCTGAAGCGGGATCTGTCACGGGGCACGCAGGAGCGGGATATTTTAAACGGAGGCAGATCAGGAAAGGCCCCAGTGGGGCGTTTCCTCGACGAAGGCGGCCGCATACTTCGTAAGGGAATCCCGGTGAGGTATGCCTTCATTGCCGAGCATCGGCTGGTGTTTGCGGTCAGGGCCATGTGCCGGATGCTGCGGGTTCATCCGAGCGGCTTCTATGCTTGGCTTCGCGCTCCGTTTTCCCGACGAGCGTTGGAAGATCAGCGGCAAACCAAGCTCCTCAAGACAGCTTGGGAGGAAAGCGGAGAGGTCTATGGATACCGCAAGCTGCATGATGATCTGTGCGATCTCGGCGAAGACATCAGCCCCAACCGGGTTTGGCGATTGGCACGTTTTGCGGGTATAAGGGCCCAGATTGGTTACAAAATAAACGGCCGGGCTCATATGGTGGCAGCCCCGCTGTTGTTGCGAGTAATACACTGAACCGGGAGTTCGATGTCGATGCGCCCGATCAGTTTTGGGTCACCGACATCACCTACATCCGCACTCACGAGGGGTTCCTTTATCTCGCAGTCGTCATCGATCTGTTTTCCCGGCGCGTCATTGGGTGGTCGATGCAGGGCCGGATCGACACCGATCTGCCGCTGCAAGCCCTGCTCATGGCCGTCTGGAACCGCAAGCCCAAAGGCAAGGTCTATGTGCATTCCGATCAGGGGGCCCAGTTCACCAGCTATGAGTGGCAGGAGTTCCTTGAGCAGCACAATCTGGCCCCCAGCATGAGCCGCCGCGGTAATTGCTGGGACAATGCCGTTGTGGAAAGCTTTTTCAACCTGCTCAAGCGAGAACGCATCAGGCGCAAGAAATACAAAACCCGCGAAGAAGCTCACAGCGACGTGTTCGACTACATCGAGTTTTTCGACAACCCACAACGCAAACACGCTAGGAACGGCATGCTGTCACCGATCGCCTTCGAGCAGCAGAAACTGAAGCTGCAAGTCGCCTAGGAAACTAGGGGCTATTCAGTCCGGCAGGTCGAGGACCACTCCGTGGGGCGAGATGTTCCTTCGCCGTTTGGGTTTCAATATCGGCTTTGCCAGCCTCAGACCCCATTTTGAGTTGCGGCTTTGCGGTCACCGAATGCTGGCAGTCGGGCTGTAGACACCGTCTTGTCCGCGCGGCAGGAAGGAGGCCCGGTCCGCAGCGGGCAACAATTGTTGCATAGCGGTGGGTCTTCAACCTGCCTTTGTTAAGAACATGATCGCCGGGTATCTGTCAGTGCGGAACGCTGTTGCCGGTTTTCCCTAAAAACACGTAGCCGATGCCGTGCACTGTCACGATCAGGCGGGGATCTTTCGGGTCTTCCTCGATCTTGGCCCGCAAACGCCCAACAAGCACATCCACGGACCGATCATAGGGGTTCCATTCGCGGGAACTCAGGCGGTCCAGCAATTGATCGCGTTCCAACACCTGTCCCGCCCGTTCGGTGAAGTATGACAGCAGCTCGAACTCCCCGCGCGTCAGGTGAACGTCGGTCCCATCCGCCGCAAACAACCTGCGTCCGCTGTTATCGAGGGTCCAACCGGTGAATTGCACCTGTGTGGGCTGGGCCAGCTTCGCCCCAGGCTTGGGCTGTGCACCGTACCGCCGCAGAAGGTTACTGGTGCGCACCAAGAGCTCACGCAGGTTCACCGGTTTGTCGAGATAATCATCTGCCCCGATCTCAAGCGCGACGATGTGGTCAATCTCGTCCGTCCGGGCACTCACGACGATCACAGGCAGATCGGACGCGCTGCGCAACTCGCGAAGAAGCGTCAAGCCGTCCTTTCCGGGCAGCCGCAGATCAAGAACGATCAGGTCCACGTGGTGGCGTGCCAGCGCACGCTCCATTTCCGTGCTGTCGCTGGC
>JBNKUW010000230.1:0-2891 GCA_050298835.1 Marivivens sp. | reverse complement strand
AACCTTGACCTGCTGGAATACCACCTGTCTTACAAAGACATGGAAGAGGATCTGAGCACCTGGTTTGGCGAGCCTCTCGATATTGACTTCACTGTGCACACGCCGGAGCTGTTCGCAGGCGACCACATCCTTGATCTTGCTTCGGACGATCCCGAATATCTCGAACGTTCGATTGTCGAGCTGAACCGGGTGTGTGACCTTACACGTGCCTTGAAGCCGTGGCATAAACACGCCACGCGGCCCGTCATTGTCACAAATATGGGCGGGTTCCGCACACATGGGTTCATTTCCCATGACGAACGCAAGCGGCTCTACGGGCTGATCGAGGAAAACCTGAAGCGGATCAACACCGATGGCGTTGAGATCATCCCCCAGACCATGCCGCCCTTCCCGTGGCACTTTGGCGGGCAAAGCCACCACAACCTGTTTATGGATCCCGACGAAATCGTCGAATTCTGTGACCGCAATTCCATGCGGATCTGTTTCGACGTGTCGCATTCGCAACTTGCCTGCAATCATTTCGGTTGGTCGATGACCGAATTCGCCCGCAAAGTTGGCCCTTACACCGCGCATTTGCATATCGTCGATGCCGAGGGGGTTGATGGTGAGGGCTTGCAGATCGGTGATGGCGACATGGATTTTGCAGCGCTCGCCCGGGTATTGGACGACGCCTGCCCCGATGCGACCTTCGTACCAGAGATCTGGCAAGGCCACAAAAACGATGGTGCGGGTTTCTGGTTCGCTTTGGACAAGCTCGAACCCTGGTTTGGTGAATCTGCAAAATGAACGACAAGTCGGTTCAGATTCTGCCCGGTGCGGCCTGGGGGCTGACACTTGGGCGTGGCGGATCGAAAGGTCTGCCGGGCAAGAATGTGCGCCTTTTGGGTGGTCAGCCGCTGATCGCATGGGCGGTTGCTGCCGGACGCGCAACTCCGTCGATCGAGCGGGTGATCTGTTCAACCGACGATGAGGCGATTGCAGCGGCGGCACGCGCTGCCGGTGCAGAAGTTCCGTTTCAACGTCCTGCCGAGCTGGCGAACGACACGGCGACAGACCTCGATGTGTTCGCTCATGCCCTTGGATGGTTTTCCGAACACGAAACGGTACTGCCCGAGTTCTTTGTGCAACTCCGTCCGACCACGCCATTCCGTGACCCCGCCTGGATAGAAACGGCGCTTGACCGGATGCGGGCTGACCCCTCGATCACCTGCATGCGCACGGTCGCGCCGACACCTATCACACCTTACAAAATGTGGCGTCGCAGCGCGGATGGAAAGCTGTCACCGGCACTGGATCTCCCCGGCGCTTCAGAGCCGTACAACATGCCACGACAAGCGCTGCCTCCGGTTTTTTGGCACACTGGACAGCTTGATGTTATCCGAACCGAGACACTTCTGGCCGGATCCATGACGGGGGCAAATATCCACGCTCTGGAAGTTGCCATCGAAACCGCCGTCGATATCGATGGCCCTGTAGATTTCGTCGTCGCCGAGCAGTTGTTTGAACAAATGATGCATCCGGCCCTGCGTGCCGTTCTGGGCGATTGATATGCTGTCGGTCTGTCACACAACAGACCCACACCGTACTCACGTCAGCCCAAAAGGTCAGGCTGCGGCGTTGTGGCTCTCTACGCGGCTTGGAAAATAGACTCTGAAAGTGACTGAAGCTCTATGAAACTTCTCATACTGAATGACGGACGGAAGTACGAAAATTGGGGCATCAAGGCCTGCTTTGATGGTCTGGGGACGATCTTCAAGGACCACACCATAGAGACGGTCGAACACGCGGATTTGCACCGTCTCTTCAACATCGATCCGATGATCCGTAATCGCAGACTGTTCAACGAGCAAAGCCGGATTCAAAAGCGCTTTTTCAAGGAATACCTCAGAACGCCCGTTGTCGCAGACGGCCTGGAGTATTTCTGCGATGAATGGAGTGCCGGAAGGGGTGGCCCAGGAAGTGCGGCGATCATCGAGAAGATGAAGAAGAGCGACATCGTCATCTTTAACGGCGAAGGTAGCACATACCGGAAAAACGTGGGCGCATTCAGATCGCTGTTCTTGCTCTACTTCGCCAAGACGCGGCTCAACAAAAGGGCCTATTTTTTGAATGGCAGCGTGACCCTCGCCTCTGTCGATGCAACCCTGCCGGGGATGGTCGAGATGATCTTTCCCGTGCTCGATGGCGTTTATGTCCGCGAGCCGCTGTCGAAAGGCAGTATTGAAGATTATACAGGGTTTCGGAGCGCGGCCGTCGTGCCCGACAGTGTCTTTGCTCTCGACCAGGCGCAGTTCAACGAAGCCCCCCTATCGGGATTTTGCTTCTCGCTGAGCATGCTGCCCATGCAACGCTACCCACTCAATTCCAACAACGCGATCGTGCAGATGCTTGCGCCGTTTTCCAAGAAATTCGGAGCGTGCACATTTCTGGCCAAAGATGTGGAAGATCAATATCTCCGCAGTCTTGCAAAATATATGGAGTCGGGTTTTGCCGGTGCAGACAAAACCTATCCGCAGATCGAAGAAACGCTGGCACGAACCAACCTGCTGATTTCAGGCAGGTATCACCATCTCATCTTTGCTCTACGGCAAGGCTGCCCGGTCGTGCCGCTCAAGAGCTCCTCGCACAAGATTGATGGGTTGATAAAACTGTTCGACGGGCTGCTGCCGGAGCCTCTGGACCCGACAAATCTTCTGCATGAGCAGCCGAAGCTCGAAAAGATCATCGAAGATCTCAGCGATCCCGGTTTGCGCCGCAAGATTTACGACAGGGCGACCGAAATTCAGGGCACCGTCAGGGGGCTCGCAAGCATTGTTTAACCTGATCAAGCAGCACCTATCAGCCCGCTACAAGATCTTTTTCATCTTGCTTTGCGGCTATGCGGCCTTCGT
>JBNKUW010000229.1:0-2892 GCA_050298835.1 Marivivens sp. | reverse complement strand
GTCTTTATGGGGCTGACCTACGGATTGTTCGGCATGATCGCCAACGTGGCCTTGATCCTGAACATGGCGATGATTTTCGGCATTCTGTCCTTGCTTGGGGCAACGCTGACGCTGCCCGGTATCGCGGGTATCGTTCTGACCATGGGTATGGCGGTGGACGCCAACGTGCTGGTTTACGAACGCATCCGAGAGGAATTGAGAACCAGCAAAGGACCGGCCCGCGCGATCGAGCTTGGCTACGAACGGGCGATGTCGGCCATTATGGACGCCAACATCACAACGGTCATCACGGCTGCAATTCTGTGGTTCGTGGGATCTGGTCCGGTACGGGGCTTTGCCACGACGCTGGGGATCGGGATCGTGACGTCGGTCTTTACCGCGCTCTTCGTGACCCGTCTGTTCATCGTATGGTGGTTCCAACGCCGCCGTCCCAAAACCATCGAGGTGTAAGCCATGCGGTTGCGTTTAGTTCCCGACCATACGAATTTTAACTTCTTCCGTGTTGCCCGTGTGACCTTTGGGGCCTCTATCGTGTTGATGGTCGCCTCGGTTCTGGCGTTCTTTATGTTCAGCCTGAACTTCGGCATCGATTTCCGCGGTGGCACGACCATCCGGACCGACTCTGTCAACGCGGTTGACGTGGCAGAATATCGCGCCGCTATTGACCCTCTGGGCTTGGGTGACGTCGTCGTAACCGAAGTCTTCGACCCCACTTTCGCCGCCGATCAGCACGTGTCGATGATCCGCATTCAGGCGCAAGAAGGACAAGAGAGCATCGACGATCAGATCGTTCTGGATGTTGAGGCCGCGCTTCAGTCGATTGATCCGGATCTCACTTTTGCGTCCGTTGAATCCGTTGGCCCGAAGGTTTCTGGCGAGCTGATCAACAAAGCGATCTATGCGGTTCTCGCGTCTTTGGTGGCGATTGTTCTGTATATCTGGCTGCGGTTTGAATGGCAGTTCGCGGTTGGCGCCGTTGTCGCATTGGTCCACGACGTCGGCCTGACTATCGGTCTTTGGGCTGTGCTGCAGCTCAAGTTCGATCTGGCGACGATTGCTGCGCTATTGACCATCGTCGGCTATTCGATCAACGACACGGTTGTCGTGTTCGACCGTGCACGTGAAAACCTGATCAAGTTCAAACAGATGCCGCTGATCGACGTCCTGAACCTGTCGGCCAACGAAACCTTGAGCCGGACAATCATGACCTCGGGTACAACTTTGCTGGCTCTGATTGCGCTGCTGGTTCTGGGCGGCGACGTGATCCGCGATTTCGTCTTTGCGATTACGTGGGGGATTGTTGTTGGTACCTATTCGTCGATCTATGTTGCGAAAAACATTGTACTTATGCTCGGTGTGAAACGGGACTGGTCGAAAGAGAAAAAACCGACGGGCAACCAGTTCATGGATATTGATGCCTGATCTACTGGAAACATCTCCCGTTTTGCGTGACCGCAAATCGGGAGGCCTCCGGCGGGAGTATTTGGGTAAGCAAAGAAGGTAGGGCGCATGCAACTGACCGAAGTGAACTATGCCGAAGCCAAGCCAGTTGATGGCTACGGGCCGGGATTTTTCCGGATCGGTGGTAAGGTGCACGAGGGCACGATTGTTGTCACTGCCGATAGCGTGATCGACTGGGGCGGTTACGAGGATGCGGAGACGCTGCTTGCCTTGCAGAAAGCGGTCGATGTGATCTTTGTCGGAACCGGAGAGGTGATTTCCCATATTCCGGCCGAACTGCGCCGCGCGATTGAAGACGCCGGTATGGGGGTCGAGATCATGGCGACGCCTGCCGCCTGCCGGACCTACAACGTGCTCTTGTCGGAGGGGCGGCGCGTGGCGCTGGCCCTGATCCCCGTCTGATGCGGCTGGTTGTTTCCGATCTGACCTGCGCGCGCGGTGGCATTCCGGTTTTGTCGGGTGTCTCTTTCATAGTTGAAGCCGGACAGGCGCTGGTTCTGCGTGGGGCGAACGGGATCGGGAAGACAACGCTGTTGCGGACGTTGGCCGGATTGCAGCCGGAAATGGCCGGATCGATTGAGTGTCCCGAGGATCAAGCGGCCTATGCCAGCCATGCTGACGGCATCAAGGCGCAGCTTTCTGTCGAAGAAAACCTGACATTCTGGGCCGAGGTTTATGGCAATCCCGTTCCCGATGACATCTACGAAGCCTTTGATCTGGTCGATCTGCGGCACCGTTTGGCGGGGACCCTGTCTGCGGGGCAGAAACGCCGTTTGGGTCTGTCGCGCTTGGGGGTGATCGGGCGCAAGGTTCTGTATCTGGATGAACCTACCGTATCGCTCGACCGGTTTTCGGTAAAACTGTTCGCCGACTTCATCCGTGACAAACATCTGGCCAAAGGCGGGATCGCGGTGATCGCGACGCATATCGACCTTGGTCTTGATGCGCCGGAACTGGATCTGGAGCCGTTTCGTGCAGCACCAGATCATGCGGGCAGCAGCGACGAGGCGTTTCTGTGATTGCGCTTCTCAAACGGGATTTGCGGCTTGCTGTGCGGGCAGGGGGCGGTTTTGGCCTTGGCCTTGCGTTTTTCCTGATCGTTGTGGTGCTGGTGCCCTTTGGGGTCGGGCCTGACGCTGGTGTGTTGGAACCGATTGCGCCGGGGATTCTGTGGGTCGCGGCCTTGCTGGCCTGTCTGCTGTCACTCGACCGGATTTTCGCGCTGGATTTCGAAGACGGGTCGCTGGCGCTCTTGGCGACGTCCCCTTTGCCGATGGAAGGGGCAGCGCTGATCAAGGCGGTGGCGCATTGGCTTACAACGGGGTTCCCGCTGGTTCTGGCTGCACCCGCGCTCGGGGTACTTTTGCACATGAATACAGATGCCTATGGGTATCTGTTCATGTCGCTTTTGTTGGGCACGCCAGCCTTGTC
>JBNKUW010000228.1:0-2902 GCA_050298835.1 Marivivens sp. | reverse complement strand
TGAGGACATAGGCGCCTTGGGCGACAAGGTTCTTGTTCTTGTGTTCGGTCCGGACGGTCGGCAGACCCTGACGCGACAGAGCAAGGATCGACGGGGTCGAGGTTTGCGTCAGCGCGATTTCCCAGGCTTCGGCGGTTTCAACGGTGTCTGCCGGACGGAACACGAGCGTGTTCGGGGTCGCGCGCAGCATGGCGAGGTGTTCGACCGGCTGGTGGGTCGGACCGTCTTCGCCAAGGCCGATGGAATCGTGGGTCATCACATAAGTGACCGGCTGTTTCATCAGCGCAGAAAGACGCATCGCACCGCGGGCGTAGTCGGTGAAGCACATGAACGTACCGCCGTAAGGACGAACGCCACCGTGCAGCGCCATACCGTTCATAGCAGCGGCCATGCCGTGTTCACGGATACCGTAGTAGACATAACGGCCATTGCGATCTTCGGGCGAAAAGATGCCCAGATCGGCGGTTTTGGTGTTGTTCGAACCGGTCAGGTCAGCCGAACCACCAACGGTTTCCGGCATGATCGGGTTGATAACGCCCAGAACTTTTTCCGAAGCAGAGCGGGTCGCCAACTTGGGCTGGTCTTCGCTGATCTGCTTTTTCAGGGCACGGATCGCACCGGTGAGCTTTTTGGGGGCTTCACCGTTCAGTTGACGGTTGAATTCATTCTGGCGGTTTGCCGACAGTTTGCCGAATTCGTCTTCCCAAGTCGCGCGGGCCTCTGCACCATGGGCGCCCATGGCTTCCCACTTGGCTTTGATGTCGGCGGGGATCTCAAAGGCACCCCAGTTGACGCCATAGGCCGCTTTGGCAGCAGCCAGTTGGTCAGCATCGGTCAGGGCGCCGTGGCCCTTGGAGGTGTCCTGTGCTGCGTGACCCAATGCGATGTGGGTTTTGCAGGAAATCATCGACGGGCGCGGATCGGCCTTGGCTGCGGTGATCGCTGCATCGATGGCAACCGGATCGTGACCGTCAATGTCCTGAACATGCCAACCAGAGGCCGCAAAACGGGCAAGCTGGTCGGTTTTGTCAGCGATATCGACAGTGCCGTCGATGGTGATGTTGTTGTTGTCCCAGAACACGACCAGATGCGACAGTTCGTGTTTGCCAGCCAGACCGATGGCTTCTTGGGAAATGCCTTCCATCAGGCAGCCGTCGCCAGCCATGACGTAGGTGTGGTGGTTAACGATCTTTTTGCCGAAACGGGCGCGCTGGATTTCTTCGGCCATAGCAAAACCGACAGAGTTCGCGATGCCCTGACCCAACGGGCCAGTGGTGGTTTCAACGCCGTCCAGAAGGAAGTTTTCCGGGTGACCGGCTGTTTTCGCACCCATCTGACGGAAGTTTTTGATCTGCTCCAGCGGCATTTCTTCGTAACCGGTGAGGTAGAGCAGCGAATAGATCATCATCGACCCGTGGCCCGACGACAGAATGAACCGGTCGCGGTTCGGCCAAAGCGGCGCCTTGGGGTCAAAATTCAGGTGCTTTTCGAACAGCACGGTCGCAACATCGGCCATACCCATCGGCATGCCAGAGTGACCCGAGTTGGCCGCTGCAACAGCGTCGAGCGTGAGCGTGCGGATGGCGGCAGCCTTCATCCAGTGGTCGGGGTGCGCTTCGCGCAGGGCAGCAATATCCAAGGGTCCGGTCCTTTTGCTAAAAGCCTAGTGTTTCGATGCGTCATAACAGGGTCGCCCCCAAGATCAAGCAGGACCGTTAAGTCATTGGCACGGAATGTCTCAATTTTGCTGGTCCCTTTGCGCTCCGTGCGCTTTGACTTACGATTTGAGAAACAACAGACGATTCGCCAGAACGGCGAAAGTCGAGGAGGACAGGCAGATGAGCGAGATTGCAGAGCTTGAGCGCAGATTGGCATCTGCACTGGACCGGATCGGGGCAGGGGTTGCCAAACTGGAAACCCCCGCCGTGTCCGGAGACACAGAGGGCGAAGACCTCTCGGCCAAGGTGGCCGAGCTCGAAACCGCGCTCGCGTCCGAGAAAGAAGCCAACGCCCAGTTGGAAGAACGGGTTAAGGCCCTGAAGGACCGGCAAGACCACATGGTCGCCGATCTGTCCAAAACCGCCGAAGACGCCCGCGAAAAAGTTGCCGAATTCGAAGCCAGCATCGAAGCGCTGAGAGAAAGCAACGCCGACCTGTCCGAAACCAACGACAGGCTGCGCACCGCGCTTGCGGCCAGCACAGCGGAACCGGAACTGATCAACCGTGCGATGCAGGCGGAACTGGATGCGCTGCGCGCTGTCCGTCGTGCCGAAACCGCCGAGGTCGGCGCGATCCTTGCAGAGCTCAAACCCATCGTAGAGGAGGCTGAATAATGCCGCAGGTCAAAATCTCTATCGGTGGTCGCCAGTTTGAAGTCGCCTGTCAGGCCGGTGAAGAGGGATTCCTCCAGACCGCCGCAGGTTTGCTGGATGCCGAAGCCGGACCGCTTGCTGAACAGGCAGGCCGCATGCCCGAAGCGCAAATGCTGCTGATGGCGGGCCTCTTGCTTGCCGACAAAACCGTTGCAATCGAAGATAAACTCCGGTCGTCCGAAGCCCGCATCGCAGAGCTTGAGGCGCAATTGGCCGATCCGAAAACGGTTGAGGTGCCGGTCGTTCCGCCACAGATCGAAGAAACGCTCAAGGAACTTGCCGCCCGCGCAGAGAGCCTCGCCGATAGTGTCGATGAAAAGGTAAACGCATGATCCGCGCCGCCGCCTTTGCAGCGCTGATGCCTGTCGCTGTGCAGGCGGCTGACCTGTCGCAAATCAGCTATACCTGCGAACGCGATACCAACGTCACAGTGGTCTATATCGAATCCAGCGGACCGGACCAGATTGTCCTGAATGCCGAAGGTGCGGTGCATATCCTGACAGCCGCCCCGTCAGCAGATGGCCGCAGGT
>JBNKUW010000227.1:0-2917 GCA_050298835.1 Marivivens sp. | reverse complement strand
TTGTATTTCGGTAGGAGCGACGGGTGGATGTTCAGCGCCTGACCGCCCCACCGTCCGGTGAAGGTTTCGGTCAGGATACGCATGAAACCGGCACAGCAGATGATATCGGGCTGGGCTTCTTCCAATACGCGGGTCAGTTCGGTTTCGAACGCGGTGCGGTCCTTGCCGAACGGTTTGTGATCCACAACAACCGTCGGAATGCCCAGATCGGAGGCTTTTTGCAGGCCACCGGCGTCAGGCACGTTCGAGACGACCAGCACAGGCTCTGCCGGATGATCGCCGGACTGCATGTCCTTGACCAGCGACACCATATTGGAGCCGCCGCCGGAAATCAGGATCGCAACGCGTTTCTTCAAAGGAGCTTGCCCGAGTAGGCAACGCCAGCCTCAGCAGTGACAGTACCGATGCGGGTCACGGCTTCGCCCTCTGCGGTCAGCAGGGCAGCGATATCGTCGGCGCGATCAGCGTCCACAACGACGATCATGCCGATACCGGAGTTGAAGGTTTTCAGCAGTTCGCCTTCTTCCATGCCAGCAGTTTCCGCCAGCCAGCGGAAGACCGCGGGGAGGTCCCAAGACGACAGGTCGATCTGGGCGCCCATGCCTTCGGGCAGAACGCGGGGGAGGTTTTCGGTCAGACCACCGCCAGTGATGTGGGCCAGCGCGTGAACGCCCCCTGCCCGTACAGCGGCCAGCGCCTGTTTCACATAAAGACGGGTCGGAGCGAGGAGCTCTTCGCCCAGCGATCTCTCACCGAACGGTGCCTGATCCGACCAAGCCAGACCGGACATATCGACAACCTTGCGCACAAAGGAATAGCCGTTCGAATGCACGCCGTTGGAGCCGAGGCCCAAGAGAACGTCGCCCTCTTTCACGCCATCAGGCAGGTCCGCGCCGCGTTCCATCGCACCAACCGCAAAACCGGCGAGGTCGAAATCGCCGCCTTCGTACATGCCGGGCATTTCGGCGGTTTCACCACCGATCAGCGCGCAACCGCTGTCTTCGCAGCCTTTGGCAATGCCTTCGATGATGCGGGTCGCTGCATCCAGCTCCAGTTTGCCGGTCGCAAAGTAGTCAAGGAAGAACAGCGGTTCCGCCCCCTGACACACGAGGTCGTTGACGCACATCGCAACAAGGTCGATGCCCACGGTGTCCACATTGCCGGTATCAATGGCGATCCGCAGTTTGGTGCCAACGCCGTCGGTTGCCGCAACAAGGATCGGATCATTATAGCCAGCACCCTTGAGATCGAACAGCGCACCAAAACCGCCAAGACCCGCCATCACGCCGCTACGGGCAGTGCGTTTCGCCGCCGGTTTGATCCGTTCAACAAGGCTGTTTCCCGCATCAATATCGACACCGGCATCAGCGTAGGTCAGGCCGTTTTTCTTCGTCATCTTCGATCCTCTGGGTAACTTGCGCGTGCGATAGCCGAATTGCAGCATCAGGGCAACGGGCAAGACGCCAGAAGGGAGGACTTAGGTCATGTTCCCCTTGATAATGGGGGCCTTGCGCCCTTATCTCGGTTGAAACGGACGCAATTCGCGTCGGAAAGACAAAGGACTTGGCTCATGCGCAACGCAGCACTGGTTTTGGGTATTATCGGCGGGTTGATCGCAATGATTGTCGGGTTCTTCGGATACGGCTACACGCAGGTCGTCCAGAACCACGCCGAGGTTGGCGAGGTTTTCGGCACCTTCGACAACGAACAACTGGTCCGCATGGCGAGCTTCCTTGCCCCGCTTTTGGCGATTGCGGGCGGTGCGATGGCCAAGATGCGCGCGCTCTGGGGCGGAATTCTGCTGCTGGTTTCAACCGCGCTGATGTATGCCGCGTTCAGCTTTAACGTGTTTACCATGTTCCCGATCGGGTTCTGCCTGCTGGCAGGTATCCTCGCGCTGGCGGCAGGAAAACCGGACGAAGCCAAGGCGCATTTCTGATTTTCCCCTTATTTGTGGCGCGGGGAGTTCTCTCTGCGTCACCAAACCATAGTGCTATACATTACAGTTTTTACGTGTAATAGATGCGCGAACGGGGCTGTGACGGGGCGGAAGTTGACCTCTTTTGGGGATCTGATTGTTTTTGACGGCATGTGTGTTTTCTGTTCGGGCTTTGCGAGGTTCATTAGCCGGAATGACAAACACCAGAGGTTCCGTTTTGTGACCGCCCAGTCAAATACAGGACGGCAACTGTATCGCCTCTACAAACTGGACCCTGACACGCTGACCACGAACATCGTGATCGTTGACGGTGTGCCCTACACCAAGCTTGCGGCGTTCTGCGCTGCCATGCGCAGAATCGGATGGCCTTGGCGGGCGCTAACTATCTTTGGATATGTCCCCCAAGGCATCGGCGACCGTGCCTATGACTGGATTGCCAAGAATCGCTTTATTTTCGGACAAAGGGATTGCCCGCTACCAACCGCTGAACTCCGAGGACGTCTGATTGAATAAACGGGTTGTCGTTGTTGGCGGATATGGCGTCTTTGGAGGGTTCCTGTCACGCCGGTTGATCGCCACCCCCGGATTTGACGTGATCGTCGCGGGCCGGTCAATCACCAAGGCCCACGCGTTTTGTGATACATTCGGCGGCACACCGGAGTTCCTCGACCTGAACGGCGAAGATCTGGCACAGCGGATCGGGGCGCTTTCTCCGGATATCGTGATCGACACCGCCGGACCCTATCAAGCGTACCGGAAACGCCCCTACAGGCTAGCGCAGGCGGCTATTCTTTTCGGGGCGCATTACCTTGATCTGTCTGACGATGCGGATTTTTCGCGGAGCATCGACCTGCTGAACGACCAAGCCATCGAACGGGGTGTGTCGGTGATTTCCGGTGCATCGTCAGTGCCAGGACTGTCGTCCGCTGCGGTGGAAACCCTCAAAGACGGGCTGGACCGGATCATCCTCATTGAATC
>JBNKUW010000226.1:0-2954 GCA_050298835.1 Marivivens sp. | reverse complement strand
CTTCATTCCTTCGACGAAATCCTCGTCGCGGTAGTTAAAGCACTTTTCGGCACCGAGCGCCTCGCAGGCGTCGCATTTTTCCGCGCTTCCTGCCGTTGCAAAGACCCGCGCGCCAAACGCCTTTGCCAACTGGATTGCCGTTGTTCCGATTCCCGAAGATCCGCCGTGAACCAGAAACCGCTCTCCACCCTGAAGGCCACCACGCATGAACACGTTGGACCACACCGTAAACATGGTTTCAGGCAGACAGGCCGCTTCTTTCATCGAAATCCCGTCAGGCACCGGCAAACAATGGGCCGCGGGGGTCGCTACATATTCAGCGTAGCCACCACCAGGAAGCAGCGCGCAAACCTTGTCACCAATGGAGACGCCTTGCGCGCCCTCACCCAACGCAACAACCTCACCGGATGCCTCGAGGCCGGGCAGATCACTTGCATTCGGCGGCGGCGCATATAGCCCTGCGCGTTGCAGCGCATCGGGGCGGTTTACGCCCGCGTAGGCGACGCGAATAACCACCTCTCCTGCCCGCGGTTCCGGTACAGGCCGGTCACAAAGCCGAAGAACCTCCGGTCCGCCCGCTTGTGAAATTTCAACCGCGCGCATTGGCTCTGCCATCCGCTCTTCTCCTTATTCGTTCAACGTCCAACGACCGGGGACATCCTCAGGGCTGGCTTTTCCCGGCGCTTTTACGCCGGAGAGCATCTTTTCAAACCCACTCGCAATTTGACCGAGGACCGGTGTCTTGCGCACACTGGATTTGAACTTTTCGAACTGCATGACGTTTTCGATCCGTCGGTTGATGAAAGCTTCGGTTGCCTCTCCTCCGGATTCATCGCCTAACCAGAACAACACGCATGATCCGTAGACACCTGACAAGATCGTCCGCTTGGAATACCAGTTATAGTCGTCCGAGGTGTCCCCCAGAGCTTCCCAAATCAGATCAGCCGTTCCCCAGATCAACTGTGCCCCGACAGGTGCCAAATGGGGAAGAGAGAATAGCGTTGTTCCCCGCCGGACCAGCTCTTTATCGACGGCTTCCAGCCGGAACCGGATCGCTGCGGCTACTTTTTCACTGTAGCGCAGATTGGACAGATCTTCGGTCTGCATCCGTTCGACCATCGCAGCATCCCCGCGTCGGTGATAGGCAACCGCCAGATCAACGGCACCGCGCGGGCAAGCAGCGTCTGCTTCGGCTTGGGACAGGCCTGTTTGTGTCACCGCATGCGCAAAGGCGGCATCAGTCCAACCGTCAAAAACCACATTTGGAATGATTGCATCCAGCAACTGGGTTTGTGTCGGGGTCAGTGGGGCAACGGGCATCTTGGTCTCCTTTGCGGGCACACTAGACAAATATGGGGGCCTTTGCTATATGCGCCGCTCCTGCAACTATTTGCAAATCCAACTTAGAAAGGTGGTGAAAACCACATGCAGGTTAGTGTTCGCGATAACAACGTAGAACAGGCGCTCCGCGCCCTTAAGAAAAAACTGCAGCGTGAAGGTGTCTTCCGTGAAATGAAGCTCAAGCAACATTTCGAAAAGCCTTCCGTCCAGAAAGCCCGTGAAAAGGCTGAGGCGATTCGTCGTCAGCGCAAGCTGGCTCGGAAAAAGCTGCAACGCGAAGGTCTGCTCTAAGAGCACCCACTCGTGGAATTAGAACCCCCGAAGCTCCGGTTTCGGGGGTTTTTCTTTTGCGCGCCCTAGACAGGGAGCGCCGTCGTCTGCCGCACTTTCTTGAGAGAGAACGACGATTGAAGCGTCTGCACGCCGGGAAGGCCCGCGAGGTGTTTGCGGTGGATACGGGCGAAATCTTCTGCATCTTCGGCAACGACCTTGAGAAGATAGTCCGCGTTACCCGCCATCAAGTGGCATTCCAGAACATCAGGAATTGTTGCGACGGATTTTTCAAAGGCGCTTAGAATTTCGTCCGCCTGACCGCTGAGTTTGATTTCTACAAAGACCGTGGTTTTGCGCCCGATTTTGTTCGGATTCACCAAGGCCACGTATCGCTCTATAAACCCTTCTTTTTCAAGCCGTTGCGCCCGACGGTGACATGCAGAAGCCGAAAGGTTCACCCTTTCTGACAATTCCGCATTGGAGATTCGCCCGTCTTTCTGGAGCACCTCCAGAATCCGGCGATCCAACGAATCCAATCCGCTACCGTGAAAACTCATCCCGCGTTTTCTCCATATTTTCGAATATTCTTCGAAACTTTATACCTACGACTATCGAAATATCCAAACAATTCCCGATTAAGCGCGCGATATTGTTGGAAACGAACAGGAGTTACCCAAATGCACATCGGCTGCCCCACTGAAATCAAACCGCAAGAATTCCGCGTCGGCCTGACGCCTGCTGCTGCCCAAGAAGCAGTCGCGAACGGTCACATTGTCACCGTGCAGGAAGGTGCCGGTCTTGGCGCTGGATTCACCGACGATGATTACATCGCGGCTGGCGCTCATATCGCTGCAACCGCTGCAGATATTTTTGCCACGGCTGACATGATCGTCAAAGTGAAAGAGCCGCAACCAACAGAATGGGTGCAGCTTCGCGAAGGCCAGATCCTTTACACCTATCTGCACCTTGCGCCCGATCCTGATCAGGCGCGCGGCCTTATGGAATCCGGCGTCACCGCCGTGGCTTATGAAACCGTCACCGATCCCTTCGGCAACGACACCACGATCGAGTACGACGTCGACCTCCTGCTGCCGGTCGAGCTCACGGACGCGGCCGGCAACGTCGTGACCGCGGGGTACGACTACCGTGTGCTGGCGCTCGGCCAGCTCACCGACCCCAACGAGAACCGCAGCTTCGCCGCCTACGACGGCCTGGGTCGGGTGACCGCCGTCGCGGTCGGGGGCAAGAGCGGCGAGACCGATCCCGACGCGCAGGGCGACACTCTGGAGCATCCCACGCGGTGGTTCACCTACGACGCGTTCGCCTGGCTCGACGACCAA
>JBNKUW010000225.1:0-3018 GCA_050298835.1 Marivivens sp. | reverse complement strand
CTATAGCGTCTGGAACCGTCGGGTTTCGACATCGGCCTTGAACCGTTGGCTGGTGGGCATGCTCGAACAGCACCCGCCGCCCGCCCCGCAGGGCAAACGGATCAAGATGCGCTATATCACGCAGGTGAAAACCCGCCCGCCGCAGTTTGTGGTCATGACCTCGCACCCTGATAAAGTACCAGAGAGCTACAACCGCTATCTGGTGAACGGCTTGCGGGATGATTTCGACATGCCCGGCACACCGATCCGGTTGTTCCTGCGCGATCAGGGTGAAAAAAACCCCTACAAGGGTCGCAAGTCGAAACAGCCATCCCGACTGGCCAAACACCTCAAGCAAAACCGAGGGGACTAGGGGGCTCTGCCCCCTCGAGCCTCAGGCTCTCACCCCCGGAATATTTGGTGCACAAAGACACAGGGCGCGCGGATCAAACCGGCGCCCTTTCATCTTTCTGGAAATACTTCGGGGTGAATGGATGCAGTCCAGAGGGGCAGCGCCCCTCCCCTTTTTCACCGGATCGTCAGGACATGCGCCAAGCCGTCCGAAAACCACGGATCACCCGCCACGGATTGACCGAGTTGGGGTTCTGATAACCGGACGGAAGAAGTGTTCGTCACACGTCCGGTAGACTGAAGATCGGATGCCAGTGTGTCCCGTTCGGAATCGATATTCGGGTCGATGTGGTGCAAAAGCCCCCAGTCCAGACCGTCATCGAAACTCGCCGCGCCGACAAACATCCGCAAACCGTCGGGCGTCACGTAGTCGGTTCGCCAAAAGCGGACATGATGCCGTTTGCGAATGGTTCCATCAGGGGTCGCTTTTTCGAAAGCGGCGGTATTTGGGATGTTCTGCCAGAAATAGGGTGTGACCGGTGCGTTTTCGTCAGGACCATTCGTCCACGCAGACAAAGCCGCACGGGACAGTGAGGCGATGGACGGGGGGCCCGCAGATATCCAACCTGCGTCATTCATAACCGACGCAAAATCCTGTTCGTCCTTTGCCAGCACTATCAAATTTATCGGCTCTAGCGGGGTTCCTGTGACCGACTCTGTATGGGGTTGCAAGCCAGCGGGGCCGAACAGGGACACGACCGAGGTTATAACAATGTCGCCGGACTGTTTGACGTCAACTTCCCGCTCTTTGTCGTAGACGACGTCTTGCCAAATCGCGATTGCGAGCAGAGCGGTGACAGCCCCAACTGCGACAAGCTTTCCCGGTTGAGACATCGAAACAGAGGACGGCTTTCGGGTCTCCTGCCACCATTCGGCGGCCGCAATTCCGGCGATCATCCAGATACCCCCGACGAGCCAGCCGTTAATGACATCGGACAGGTAGTGTTCGATCAGATAAATGCGGCTGAACCCGAGGAAAAACGCCAGCGTAACAGCGGCCATCGCCGCAGGCAGTGCCTTGAGAACCTTCAACCGCCACAAAACAAAGAACACAAAGCCGTAGAACGCGACCGAAATTGCGGCATGGCCGGACGGGAAACTGCTGGAGGTTTCAACAAAATAGCCGAGCTCTGACCTTGGTCTGTCGAATATCCGTTTTAGTAAATTGACCGAGACGAGATCCCCCGCCAAAGCAACACCCATCCCGAGCAGGAGATCATTGCGGCGCCAAAGGACGACGATAACACTCAAGGCCAATGCCAAGGGGGTGACGACTTTCCAATCGCCCAGTCCGGTTACATGAACCGCGATGCGCAAAAGGTCTGGCGACCAGAAGGCGTGGATCAGATTGGCAAGCCGAATGTCGGCCTGAACAAGGGAATCAAACATCAGGAAGTTGAAGACCGATCCGACCCAAATCACGAACAGATACAGGGCAGCCCCCATCAGGAAGGTTGCAGTAAGACCGCTAAAAGCATCCGTATCAAACCGGTGCGACAGAAAGGTCGACAGGCGCGGATGGTTTTCCTTCCACCGGACAACCTCTTCGTTTTCGAGGATACCCCGCCAGACGGATTTCAGGATGGACACGACAAAGGGAAGAAGCCGTATCACACGAATGACCAGCCACCAGAGGACGACAATCGCCAGAACCACAGCCAGCGCCAAAAGCCCATATCGCGAGATCAACGGTCCGAGACTGCTTGCCACATCCCCGAGCAAATAGCCCAATGAAACATGGGCAAAAGCAAAGGGGAAACCGCTTAGGATATTCCAGCGGAGGAAACGGCGGCGGTCCATTCCCGCCATGCTCGCGGCCAAGGCGACAAAGCCTGACACCGGCCCGAGGAACCGGCCAAGGACGATCGCAAAGCCCCCGCGACGTTCAAAGAGATCAACCGCCCTTTGATACCCACGTGATTTTTCCGGTGTCCATCTTGTCGCTAGTCCCTTGCGGGCAAGCTGCCCTGTCCAATAGCTGGCCTCTCCGCCAAGGATCGAACCGATCGCGACGAACCAGACCAGATCAAAGTAGTCGATCACCCCTTGCTGGACGAGCAGACCACCCGCTTCGACGATCACCGTTCCTGGGACAAATAATCCTGTCGCCACAAACGCTTCGAGCATCGAAACCGCACCGATGATCCAATAGGACCACAGGCCCAGCGACGACAGAGAAGGAACAATCTGATCGAGCGAAAACGACATAGGTTTGGAATATCCCAGAGGATTGTCCGTGTCACTTCACGTGACCCGCCATCAAAAATTTAGGCAGCTTCTTCCTCTGCGGCCTGACGTTCCCAGAGTTGGGCGTAGCGTCCGTTCTTTGCCAAGAGCGCGTCGTGACGGCCCTCTTCGACGACCACACCCTGTTCGAGCACGACAATCCTGTCCGCATCCGCAATGGTCGATAGGCGGTGCGCGATGGTAATCACCGTCCGGCCCTGCCCCATGGCCTTGAGTTCGGCCTGAATGCTGCGTTCGGTTTCGGTATCAAGAGCCGAGGTCGCCTCGTCCAGCAAAAGTACCGGCGGATTTTTAAGAATGGTTCGGGCAATCCCGACCCTCTGTTTTTCACCACCCGACAGTTTTAAGCCACGTTCCCCGACAGCGGTTTCGTAACCTTCC
>JBNKUW010000224.1:0-3039 GCA_050298835.1 Marivivens sp. | reverse complement strand
ATATCGACCGATGGAGATGCAGACCGACCGATGCTTACCACAGCAGACGGAGACGTCGTTCCCGGTGACATCCTCGGGGTGTTGACCGCCCGTCACTTGGGGGCCCGGATCATCTGCACCCCGGTATCATCCAACGACATGGTACGCCGCATCGCGGACTTTACCACGGTTCACCTGACCCGCATCGGATCCCCTTTTGTCATCGCTGCAATGGAAGAGGTCATGACCACGTCCGATGCTCTCGTTGCAGGGTTCGAAGCAAACGGTGGCTTTCTTCTGGGCTTTACCGCCACTGCCAGCGGCCCGCTTGCCCCGCTTATGACGCGCGACAGTATCCTACCTATTGTCACCCCGCTGGTTGCCGCCAAACAGGCTGGACTGTCTCTCGCTGAACTCACCGCATCGCTCCCCCCCTGTTTCACCGCAGCCGACCGCGTTCAGGAGATCGACCGGAGCAAGGCAGCAACTTTCTTGACCTCCATGACGGAGGATGTTGCAGCCCGCGAGGCGTTCTTTGTGCGTTCGGGGCCTATCGAAAGCGTCGACCTGACGGATGGTCTTCGGATCAATTTTCAAAGCGGAGAAGTCGTGCACCTGCGCCCCTCAGGCAACGCACCGGAATTCCGCATCTACGCGCAAGCTGACAACCCCGAGGCCGCAAATGCCCTCGTCCGTACATACATGGATGAGGTCGCATTCTGCGTGAAGTAAGGTTCCTCCCAAAAGGTTAACAGAGCCCCAATACACCGCACGACGCTGTCAGCGGTGGTTAACCCCTTTGGCCTATCGTCTGCACATCGAAATAAAAGAGGTGCCAGATGTCTGCCCAAAATCCTTTTGACCACCATGCTCGCAGTCGCGCCGGTGGCCCCGCCAACCTTGCACTTGTTTCCCCAGATGATGCGTCCGATCTGCCGTTTGTATCGCAGTGGGTGTACCTTGAGACAGGTGGTACTCTTGCCGTAACCACAGCCGGAGGACAGAGCCTGACCACACCAGCACTCAGCGCGGGTTGGCACCTGATGGAATTGTCCCGCATCCACGCTACGGGAACAACTGCCGCAGGCATCATGGTGGGCTGGTGATGTATCTCCCCCCGATTTATCAACACAGGATACAACCCGGCCGATCCCCCTATGCTGTTAAGGGAACCGACCCCGTGGTTGTCTGGGACTTTGACAGCGGGGTTCTGCCTGCGGGATTTGCGCTGTCACGTACTTCATCCGCGACCGGCATCGAAGCAAATGGTGACCTCTGGCTCGCCCCCAACGACACACTTCGTTTCGATGAGAGTGGCCTTTTGAGAACCGCTCTTTTGGAACCTGCAAGCACCAATATGCTAAGCCACAGCGCGACGGTCTCTGGCGCGGGGTGGGCAGCGAACGGGGCCAATGTGTCCAACCTCACCCTCGGGGCGCTCGGCCAATTCATGGGGTGTCGGGTCGCCAGTAACGGGGCCACCTGGAACCAGCTCGCGCAAACCAACACACCAACCCTCGTTGCTGGAAACGAATATACAGTTAGTGCATGGGTGCTTATGGGCAGTTCGGGCTATGCGCGTATCGTGCTGAAAAATGTGAGCACTGGTGACGGGACACGCGCCCTGATCAGCTCGAACGGCTACGCTTTTGAGGGTGAGTCTGCCGGTCCCGTGAACGGAGTAGACATCCGTCAAATCGGGGATGCCTATCGCCTGACGGTTCGGTTCACGTCCAATTTCACCAGCGCGCTCAGCCTTGGCATCGGACCGGGAAGCGCTGTGATCGGAGAGGACGTGATCCTCCTCGCGGCTCAACTCGAAGAGGGCCCGACGGCCACAAGCTATATTCCGACATCCGGCGCAGCCGCGACACGCGCAGCAGATGTTGTGACTTGGGGCGCGCCGGAGGGACTGTTTGATCTTCAGGTCATCGGAGTCGATGGGTTTGCGGCCACCTATAGCACCATCCAAACGGGTTCAGGTTGGCAACCGACGTTACCATTCGCCCCTGCGCAGGTAGCGCTGTTTCCCGCAGGGACGCTTTAACCTGTGGCCAGCGCCAACCCGTCTACGATTGCGGTAAAGGCATTTCGTTGATGCACCTGCGCGGTTGGCACGACCGCGCGGGCCTCTTCGACGACGAGCGCCATCAGACTCGATCCGCCAACGAGCACAACCGACGTCACCTGAGCGGGCGATACGCCCGCATGGAACAACGTTTCGTACATCGCGTTGCGCAATGCCTCTCGGTAGATGCTCAAGGATGCGTTCATAGACCCCGGTGTAATCTGTGCGCTCAATCCGCGCTCCACCACGCCCATATCGATCTTTGCATCCCGCGATCCGTTGTTCGCCGCGATCTTTCCCGCCTCAACAGCAAAGGCCAGTTCATGCGCCGTTTGGTCCCGTACCACCGCCGCCAGTCGGTCAATTGCGTCACAGTCCACAGCATGTTGCTGCAAGTCCTTCACCAGAAGATCGGTTTCCTTACAGTAAACAAACGGGATCATCGCCCAGTTCGACAGATCCAGATAAATGCCCTTGGGCACTGGCAGGCGTCCCTCACCCAAGGTTCGTGTCAGCTCCCCGCCGTAGCCTAGCAACGGCATCGCATGGGCCATAGAAATCGAGTGATCGAAGTCCGTACCGCCAATCCGCACACCGTGGCTATGGATGATCTCGATTCCGTCATCCGTATGTCGATAAACCGAAAAGTCCGATGTACCGCCGCCGATATCCACGACAAGCCCGATCTCACCGGCGTTACCCTCTCCCGCGCTTGATCGTGCAGCAGCTTCGGGTTCGAACATGAACGAAACATCTGTGAAGCCCGCTGCGTGATAACAGCCCAACAGGTCTTGCTCTGCCCGCGCGTCCCGCTCTGCGTCCGCCGAATGGAACCGAACCGGACGCCCAGATAGCACGCTGGTAAACTCTTGCCCTGTTGCTGCTTCTGCCTGCTCCTTGAGCACTCGCAAGAACGCCGTTACCACCTCAGCCAATGTCCGTCGTTTGCCCCCGATGATCCGCTTGTCTTGAAACAGGGATCTCCCGAGTAC
>JBNKUW010000223.1:0-3047 GCA_050298835.1 Marivivens sp. | reverse complement strand
CTGCCGGAGGCCGACGACGTCGAGGTCGAGATCGACGAGAACGAATTGCGGATCGACACCTTCTGCTCCTCGGGTCCCGGCGGTCAGAGTGTGAACACGACGCAGTCGGCCGTCCGGATCACGCACATCCCCTCGGGCATCGTTGTGACCAGTTCCGAAAAATCCCAGCACCGCAACCGCGAGATCGCGATGCAGGTTCTCAAGACCCGTTTGTTCGATCTGGAACGGCAAAAAGTGCACGACGAACGCTCTGCCAACCGGAAATCGCAGGTAGGGTCGGGCGACCGGTCTGAACGTATCCGCACCTACAACTTTCCGCAGGGGCGGATGACCGATCACCGGATCAACCTGACGCTCTATTCGCTCGATAAGGTCATGCAGGGTGATCTGGATGAAACCATCGATGCGCTGATCGCTGACGCGCAGGCCACTATGCTGGCGGAGATGGAAGGGTGAGCCGACCCACCGGTTCTGTCCTGCTTGCCCAAGGTGTCCGGCAGTTGAACGACGCGGGCGTGCCTGACGCCGCCCGTGATGCCCGCCGCCTGTTGGCTCATGCCGCTGGGGTCGAAGCGGGGCGTCTGACCCTGATCCTGCCCGAAGAAGCGAGCGAGGCGACCGAAGCGCGGTTCGCCGCGATCCTGCAACGCCGTGCCGCGAGAGAGCCCGTGTCGCATATCGTCGGCTACAGGGACTTCTACGGACGCCGGTTCAAAGTAAACCGTCACGTTCTGGACCCGCGCCCAGAAACGGAAATCCTGATCGAAGCCGCGTTGCAGGAACCGTTCGAGGCGGTGATCGATCTTGGCACCGGATCGGGCTGTATCCTGCTGACCTTGCTGGCGGAAACGCCCGAAGCCCAAGGCGTAGGCGTGGACCTCTCCGACGATGCCTGCATTGTGGCCGAAGAAAACGCCGAACGGCTGGATTTGTTGGACCGTTGCGCGATGCTGTGCACATCCTGGTTTGATGGCATTGAAGGGGAGGTTGATCTGATCGTGTCCAACCCGCCCTATATCGCGCCCGACGAAATGGAAGACCTATCGCCCGAGGTCTACGACTATGAACCCCATATGGCACTGACAGATGCGTTTGACGGGCTGACCGCCTATCGGTCAATTTGCGCCAATGCGCCGCGTCATTTGGTGCGCGGAGGACGTTTGTTGGTCGAGATCGGCCCGACGCAGGCCGAAGAGGTTGTGGCACTGTTCAAAAAGAACGGATTTAGCGAGGTCCACGTTATTCAGGACATGGACGGGCGCGACCGCGTGGTGAGTGGCAAGAAAGCCGACATTTCTGCAATTTAGGGGCATTTACCTGTCCAAAAGTCGAGAAAATGCGTTTTTCCTCTTGTGTTACCGTCTGTCAGGTGTTTACTCAGAGCCATCAGCAGGATGATGGCAACAGCCTCCCGCCGATATTAGCCTGAACATCGCACGGCACTTTGAACCCGAAAGGGAACGCCAGAGCGCAACGCATAAGCAACGCATAATACGCTGCACGAAAGCACGTTCATGAGATCTTCTAAGTCACGATCCCGCGGTAAGAACCGTAACAATAACAACCGCCCTTCAGGTGGTAATATCATTAACCGGGTGTTCGATAGTTCCGGCCCGGATGGTAAAGTGCGCGGGACGCCGCAGCAAATTATCGACAAATACAATCAATTGCATCGCGATGCCCAGTTGTCCGGCGACCGTGTGGCCGCTGAAAACTTTGCCCAGCACGCAGAGCATTACACGCGTCTTCTGGCCGAAGCCCAGCGTGAGGTTGATAAAGCCCGCGCCGAACAAGAAGAAGCCAACCGCCAGCGTCAGGCCGAACGGGACCGCGAACGCGCCGAACGCCTGAAATCACAAGAACAGATGGCCGGTGGTGAAGGCGAACAGCCCGATGTTGCCGATGGTGACACCTCGGAAAAGCCGTCCAAACCGCGTCAGCAGCGTAAACCCCGTGTCCGCAAAGAATCGGATGTTGTCGAAAGCGACGATCAATCCGAAAGCACGCTGGTTGATACACCAGAGAGCGAAACCGCCGACTCTGGCGAGGGTCAGAAAAAACCGGCACGTAAACCCCGTGCCCCGCGCAAACCCAAAGCCGATAAACCGGCAGAGGATCCAGCGCCAACACCGGATGGTGACAACGCCACCGCCGCCGAATAACATGAAACCCCGACCATTGCGTCGGGGTTTTCTTTTTCGGGGAGGTGCCAGATGGCCAGAACAATGAGCGGACCGGATGGCGTAGAGCGCTGCCATTGGTGTACCGCATCTGATCGCTACATTTCATATCATGACGATGAATGGGGCTATCCGGTCTCCGATGACATCCGACTGTTCGAAAAAATCTGTCTTGAGGGGTTTCAGTCGGGGCTAAGCTGGCTGACCATCCTCAACAAACGCGACAATTTCCGTGCGGCCTTTGACGGGTTCGATTTTCGCAAAATGGCCGGATACGGCAAAGCGGAAGTGGAACGTCTGCTCGGGGATGCAGGGATCGTGCGTCACCGTGGCAAGATCGAAGCGGTCATCAACAACGCCGCCCGTGCGTGTGAACTGATCGAAGAAAAGGGATCGCTTGCGGCCTATTTCTGGTCGTTTGAACCCGCTGCTGACACGCTCGACGCGCCGCAATCCGTGTCGGTGAGCGACACGTCAAAAGCGCTTTCCAAAGACCTGCGGAAACGCGGTTGGAAATTTGTCGGGCCGACCACCGCTTATGCGTTCATGCAGGCGATGGGGCTGATCAATGACCACGCCGAGGGCTGTGCAATGCGGGACAAGGCCCGTCTGGCACGGGAGGCGTTTACGCCACCAGCTTAGGCGTCCAGTGAACGGGCGAGCGCGCAGAACCCTTCGAGGCTGACCTGTTCCGCCCGTTCTGTCGGGGGAATGCCGACCGCGTTCAGGTGGTCTTCGATATCGGGGGACATACCCTTGAGCGACGCCCGCAGCTATTGTTTGTGTGATCGTGTCCGTTGATGCAATGGCCACCACACCGACAGCTACATAAATCACCGTGTAGAGAAGGAAGAAATAGTAGAACCA
>JBNKUW010000222.1:0-3056 GCA_050298835.1 Marivivens sp. | reverse complement strand
AACGGTTGATACCAAACCCGCACGTTTGTTTGCCCGTGGCGATGCGTCGATACTGGCGATCAGCGACCGTCCTGCGTGGGAGCGTATCCACGCCGGTATCTCTGATGCCCTTTTCACCTCTCCTCCGGTCGGTAGCCGCGCCAACTGCGGCGCGTGTCATCAGGATGCCAGAACCGGACGGATGAGCCCCTTTGCCATTCAATTTCCCAAGGAGACCCAGCAATGAAGCGATTGATCCTACCTGCCGTGTTTGCGGTGCTCGCCGCGCCGGTAATTGCCCAAGATACCAACCCCGCCCAACTGATTGCCGGCTATGAGGCCGAGGCCGGTTCGGCGGCCAGTGCGGGACGGGGGCAGGCCCTGTTCACCAGCCAGCACACCGGCGGAAAACCCGATACCCCGTCTTGCACCACCTGCCACACCAATGACCCCCGTGCGATGGGACAAGCACGGACGGGCAAAGTGCTCGAACCGCTCGCACCGAGCGCCAATCCAGAGCGTTTTACCGAAATCGATCAGGTCGAAAAATGGTTTGGCCGTAACTGTAACAGCGTTCTGGGACGCGACTGCACCCCGCTCGAAAAGGCTGACGTCATAGCCTGGCTGTCGAGCCTTTAAAGGAGAACACCATGCGCAAAATCTTTGCTTCCGCTCTATTCGCAGCTCTGGCAATGCCAGCATTTGCTGATGGGGACTACATCCGTCCGGTCCAACATCCGTTGACCCAAGAGGAATGTTCCGCCTGTCACATGGCCTTCCCGCCGAGCCTGCTGCCTGCACGGTCTTGGTCGGCGATAATGAATTCGCTTGATGATCACTTTGGTGAGGATGCCTCTCTCTCGGAGGGGCCGCGCGCCGAAATCGAGGCCTATCTTACCGGTGCCGCCAGTCGCCGTGGATCATCCGACGGCGAGCCGCCTCTGCGGATCACCGAATTGTCGTGGTTTGTGCGTGAACACAATCACGAAGTTTCAACCAGTATGCGGAACCGTGCCGGTACTATGTCAAACTGCACAGCCTGCCACCGCGGCGCAGAGCGTGGCTATTTTGAGGATGATTGATCCTGCAAGGGGATCAGTTGGTTAAAAACGAAAGAGGGGGCGCAAGCCCCCTCTGGTTTTCCGCCACGTTCTGATCTGACTAGGCGTCAGACCGAATATTTCATCAGGGCGATGTTCGAAAGCAGGGTATTCGGGTCGATATCCCCGTTGAGAACCACGTTGGTTTCGCCGTCAGCTTTGACGGTGTAGCTCCCGTCGTTGTTTGGGAAAATCTCAATGTAGGGTTGGGTTTTCCCGCTATAGGCAATGACCAAAACGTCATCTTTGGTGCTAAAGTCGGTGATCTCTGGGCTGTGATTTCCGTCAATCCAATCACCGGTTTTGAAAACGTCCGGCCCTGCACCGCCTGTGGCGACGTCGCTATTTCCCAGAACGAGGAAATCGGTTCCGTTTCCACCGTCAAGGATGTCCGCTTCGTTATCGCTGGTGCCACTGGGGTTGAAGCCGTCAACCACCTGACTGTCGATGGTATTGGTGTTCAGCATAAAGCTGTAATCCGCAGGTGTCGGTTCCGATTGGATGACGTCCGACCCGACAAGGATATCCGTGCCTTCTCCACCGATCAGCGTATCCTGACCGGTGCCACCGACCATGATATCATTTTCATTTCCGCCATTCAGCAGATCGTCACCGTCACCGCCAACGAGGATATCGTAGCCGTCAGAGCCGAACAGACGGTCGTTGCCTGCCTGACCAAACAGACCATCATCGTCTTGACCACCGTAAAGCCGGTCATCGCCGGACCCGCCTTCGAGCCGGTCATAGCCGCGGTCCCCGAAGAGAGTGTCATCACCCGCGTTGCCCTGTAGGATATCATTACCGGCGAGACCGTGTATTTCGGTGCTCAGGCTGTCATCGAGGTAGGTATCGGTGACCATGCTAAGGCTAATCGAACCACCGTATCCGGATGGACCGTCGTCGTTGTTGGTATCGTCAAGGAGTGATCCGGTGTCAGTCGGGGTCGCTGCTGGAGTATCAGCAGGATCGTCGTCTGACGTTGAAAAGCCACCGGTTAGCAGGGACAGCATGCCCCAGCTCATCAAAAGTACTAAAAAGCCCATTATTCCCCCCGGAAACAGTCTTTTTTTGAATTGCCCAATATTATGAAGGGCATCCTATTACCGATATATCCGTTTGTATAGGCAAGAGAGGGTATGGAAATCGGGAACTTGGTGTGACGTTGAGGGAGGAGCCATAAAAAAGACCACCCATGAGGGTGGCCTTTGTGGTCCTGACGCCTAAGACGACTTAGCGGTTGTTGACATCCGAGTAGTCGCGGGTCGTGTCGCCCATGTAGAGCTGACGCGGACGGCCGATTTTGTGAGCCGGATCGGAAAGCTGCTCTTTCCACTGGCTGACCCAACCGACGGTGCGCGACAGGGCAAAGATCGGTGTGAACATCGATGTCGGGAAACCCATCGCTTCGAGGATGATGCCCGAATAGAAATCCACGTTCGGGAACAGTTTCTTCTCTGCGAAATACGGATCTTCGAGAGCCTGCTTTTCCAGTTCCTTGGCAACCTGAAGGATCGGGTTGTTTTCGATGCCCAGCAGATCCAGAACTTCGTCGGCGGACTTTTTCATCACGGTCGCGCGCGGGTCAAAGTTTTTGTAGACGCGGTGACCAAAGCCCATCAGGCGGAACGGGTCGTTCTTGTCTTTGGCGCGGGCGATGAATTCAGGAATACGGTCAACGGTGCCGATTTCCTTGAGCATCTCAAGGCAAGCCTGGTTTGCGCCGCCGTGTGCCGGACCCCAGAGGCAGGCGATACCGGCTGCGATACAGGCGAACGGGTTTGCACCCGAAGACGATGCCAGACGCACAGTCGAGGTCGAAGCGTTCTGTTCGTGGTCAGCGTGAAGCGTAAAGATACGGTCCATTGCCCGCGACAGGATCGGGTCGACTTTGTATTCTTCGGCCGGAACCGAGAAACACATGTGCAGGAAGTTCGCTGCATAATCGAGGTCGTTGCGCGGATACACGAAAGGTTGGCC
>JBNKUW010000221.1:0-3073 GCA_050298835.1 Marivivens sp. | reverse complement strand
CTGCCGGTGCTGCTTATCGGGATCGCATTGTTTTTCGCCCTAAAGCCGGGACTGAACGACGTTGACCGTCACCGGAGGATGGGCGCGGCAGCGTTTACGCTGACCGTTGTTCCGCTGATCGGGTTTTATGACGGGTTGCTAGGACCGGGGACGGGCGCGTTCTTTATGCTCGGGTTTGTGGCACTGGCTGGGTACGGGGTGCTCAAGGCGACGGCTTATACCAAACTGCTTAACTTTGCCTCGAACGTCGGGGCGACGTTGGCTTTTGCTCTGGTGGCAAAGCCGCTCTGGATTACGGGGCTATGTATGGGTGTTGGGCAGATGGCGGGGGCCTATCTGGGATCGCACTTGGCAATGCGTATCGGGTCGAAGGTCATAAAGCCGGTGCTAGTCATCGCCTCAACAGCGATGGCGATCAAACTGATCTGGGACGTAGTTTCTGGGTCCTGACGGACCCCGATGCCTCCGGCGGAAGTATTTTTTGGAAAGATGAAAGGCTAGCGAAGCGTATCTGCCGCGCGGAGTTTGCCCCACGTGATGTGGTTGCAGTTGGACTGCGGCGCATCCATGCGTTTGGCGACGAGCGGGTGGTTTGCGTCGAGCACGCCGAGTTTCACGAGGATGGCGGCAATCGCCGCCTCACTCGCGCGTTGGGCACCATCAGCGATCTTGAGGGCAACACCGAGTTTCTTTTCGGGAATAATCGCGACAAAGGCGCCTTCTGCGCCGAGTTTGATGGCGACCTTGTTGTCAGTCGCTTGCATAAGCTCGGTACAGGCGCGGCCGTCACCTGCGACGAGTGCGGGGTTTTTGCGCATGGCATCGGTCAAGCGGGCAGCAGCGCGGGAACGGGTGTCATTTCGGTCCGTGGCACTGGCGTAAAAGGACATCGCGCGGGCAAGTCCGTGCACGGTGGTTTGGAAGTTCGGCGCGGAACAGCCATCGATCCCATAGCCAAACGTATCCATCTGAGTGAGGTCCTCAAGCGCGGCTTTGCAGCCCTGCTGAACGGGGTGATCGACTTCGTGGTATTCGGCATTCCCGCCGATATGTTTGTTCATCGTGAGGAAGCCCGCGTGCTTGCCAGAGCAATTATTGTGCAACTGACAAGGCTGTCCGTTGTGCAAGAGAAGATCGTGGCGCGTGGGGGTATCCCACGGTTCGTGAACGCCACAGCGCATGTCGTCTTCGCCTAGACCCAATTCATTGAGCCACAGGGCAACTCGTTCAGTGTGCATGGCTTGCCCCTGATGCGAGGCACAGGCGAGCGCGATCTGTTCGTCGGTCAGCGACACACCGCTTTCGACCAAGGGAAGCGCCTGAACCATCTTGCAGGATGACCGCGGGTAGATCACGGCGTCGGGGTTTCCCCAAGCCTCCACAATTTGGCCGGTGTCGTCACAAATGACGGCATGGCCCAAGTGGATGCTCTCTAATAGGTCGCCGCGCCAAAGCTCGGCCATGGGGACAGGTTGGGTCATTGCAGCACCTCCGGCAAGAATCCGCACAAAATCATGCGCCATTTGGTCTTTCCCATAGGAAGGGTTCTTTGGTAAAGCTAGACACATCGGGTAAACAACCCTTTCTGCGAATGAAAATGCCGAAGAGCATACGTGGGGAGGGACAGAGGCAATGAACAGCTGGAGGCTGTGACAATGATTTCTTCAATGATGCGTGCGGCATGTGTCGTGCTGGCTCTTGGGACCGCTGGAGCGGCAGTGGCACAGGATTCCGACAACCGCGTGGCGGCGAATACGGACTGGAGCGTTTTCGAGGGCAACGATCCCCGTGAGTGCTGGATCGTATCGGCGCCGAAAGAGACGGTGAACACCCGTGATGGCAACGTTGTTGCCGTGCGTCGCGGTGACATCCTGCTCTATGTGTTCTTCCGTCCGGCATCTGGTGTTGCGGGGCAAGTAGCGTTCACCGGCGGGTATCCCTTTGCGGGCGAATCGACGGTTTCGCTGGATATCAGTGGCCACCAGTATGACCTGTATACTCAGGGCGAATACGCTTGGCCGGCAAATGCCGAAGCCGATGCTGAAATCGTTGCGGCGATGAAAGCAGGCGCACAGGCAGTGCTGACTGCTCGATCTGCACGCGGTACTGTGACGCGCGATACCTTCTCGCTTCTTGGCTTTACCGCCTCTTTGGATGAGGCTCGCGGACGCTGCGCGAACTGATTTCGGGCTGAATTGCCGGAAAATGACCTATATAGGGGTGGAATTCTTTTGAATTCTGCCCCGAATCCTATATGAGCACCCGTCTATCTGCACCCGAGGCTGCCATGACTGCGACCGCACCGATTACTCAAGACGTCCTGACCATCCCCCGCAAAATTCCGGAGGGAGCGAAAAACCTTGTCGGTATGACCCGTGAGGCGATGCGCGATGCGTTGCTTGAAGCAGGAACGCCCGAGAAGCAGGTCAAAATGCGCCTCAATCAGGTGTGGCAGTGGGTTTATCACTGGGGCATCAGCGATTTCGACGCGATGACCAACCTGTCCAAGGATTACCGCAAGCTGCTTGCTGCGAACTTTGTGATTCAACGGCCTGAGCTGGTGACAAAACAAGTGTCCGAAGATGGGACGCGCAAATACCTTGTCCGGATCGCGGGCGGTCACGAGGTCGAGATCGTTTATATCCCCGAAGAGGGTCGCGGAACGCTGTGTATTTCGTCGCAAGTCGGCTGTACGCTGACTTGCTCGTTTTGTCACACCGGCACGCAGAAACTGGTGCGGAACCTGACGGCAGGTGAAATTATCGGTCAGGTGATGCTGGCCCGTGACGATTTGGACGAATGGCCCGAACCGGGAACGGGCACGGGTGATGATGGTCCGCGTTTGCTATCGAACATCGTTCTGATGGGCATGGGCGAGCCGCTCTATAATTTTGAAAACGTCCGTGATGCGATGAAGATCGCGATGGATGGCGAAGGCATCGCTTTGGGTCGCCGCCGCATTACGCTTTCGACCTCGGGTGTCGTGCCAGAGATTGCCCGCACCGCGACCGAAATCGGCTGCCTGCTGGCCGTGTCTTTCCACGCGACCACCAACGAAACCCGCGACAAACTG
>JBNKUW010000220.1:0-3129 GCA_050298835.1 Marivivens sp. | reverse complement strand
GCCCAGTCGCCTTCGCCACGGATTTCCCCAGCGAGGTTTTCCCAACACCCGGGGGGCCAACCAGACACAAGATCGGGCCGCGCAATTTCCGGCTGCGCTGCTGCACGGCAAGATATTCCACGATCCGTTCTTTCACCTTCTCCAGCCCATAGTGATCCTGGTCCAGGATCTCCTGAGCTTTGTTCAGGTCTTTCTTCACGCGGCTGCGTTTCCCCCACGGGATCGACAGCATCCAGTCGAGGTAGTTGCGCACAACCGTGGCTTCCGCCGACATGGGCGACATGTTTTTCAGCTTCTTAAGCTCACCCTCGGCCTTTTCTTTGGCCTCTTTGGACAGCTTGGTTTCTTCGATGCGTTCTTCCAGTTCGGCAATCTCGTTCTGGCCATCTTCGCCATCGCCGAGCTCCTTCTGAATCGCCTTCATCTGTTCGTTCAGATAATACTCGCGCTGGGTGCGTTCCATCTGAGTTTTCACGCGAGACTTGATCTTTTTCTCGACCTTCAGGACAGACATTTCGCCCTGCATCATCTCGTAAACGCGTTCCAGCCGCTTCTGAACATCCGGTTCTTCGAGCAATTCCTGCTTCTCGTTCAGTGTCACGCCCAGATGACCTGCAACCGTATCGGCGAGCTTCGCCGGATCCGTTGCATCCTGAACGGCAGTCAAAGCGTCTTCGGGAACGTTTTTATTCATGCGTGAATAACGTTCGAATTCTTCGACAACCGTGCGGGTCAGCGCGTTTACCGTTTCCTCGTCCCCACTGGTTTCGGGGACAATTTCGGCTTCGGCTTCGAAATATTCCTCATTTGCCAGAAAGCGCGTGATGTTGGCGCGTTTCTTGCCTTCGACCAGAACCTTCACCGTTCCGTCGGGCAGTTTCAGCAATTGCAGGACATTTGCGACCACGCCGATCTCGTAGATCGAGTCGGTTGTCGGTTCGTCTTCATTTGCATCTTTTTGCGACGACAGCAGGATTTGCTTGTCGTCTTTCATCACTTCTTCCAACGCCCGCACCGATTTTTCGCGCCCTACGAATAGCGGCACGATCATGTGGGGAAAGACCACCACATCACGCAGCGGCAAAACGGGGAAGGTTAAGTTACTCGATTCAGTCATACGTATCCTCAGTCTAGCAAGGTGCCCTGCCCCGCAATCGGCAGCTTCGGGCCCTTCTGTTGTTGTCAACAATCTGGAGTGTGGAGGGCCGAGTTTCAAGTCCCATCATCAGCCTGTGAATTGGGCGTCGATCCAACGGGCAATCTCTTGTGGTATTTTGGGCGAGATAGCTCGCTTCAACTGGTTCTGGTAATCCTTAAAGCCTGCAGGTGCATCGGTTTCGCGCAACAGGTGCGACAGATCCGGAAAGTCTGCAAGGGTTGCGTGATCCCCGATCATTGCCGCGATCTTGTCAGAATCCTCTGGCGGGCACTGGATATCCTTGCCGGCTTTCACGATCAAAACCGGGCAATAAATCAAGGGATAGACCTCTGGCAGGTTCAGGTTCAGCAACTCACGTATCCATTTGGCATTCATGAATTGCAGGCGCTGGCGGAAATTGTCCTCGTCACGGGATTTCACCCGTTCGAGCATCTTCTTCTGCTGTTCAATCGGCGACCCGAGAATTTTGAATATGCCACGCATAACCAAGCCGCTGATCCCGCCTGTGTCGCGGATTTGTGCCTCCAGTTGCTCTGCCTGATGGCGGAGGATTTCTTCCATCGGCGTGATAAACGGGCAGAGAAGGATCATCCCCTCAACCGTCTCCTGTGCCGCGAGCGCCGCAATCGCCGTGCCTTCACTGTGGCCCAGCAGGACAATATTGCGATAGGTCCCGCCTTGGCGAAAATTGCGAATAATGGCCAGCACGTCATCCAACAGTTCGGTTATTCCTGCCTGTTTGAAACTGCCGCTGCTTTGTCCACATCCGCGTTTATCGTAGCGATAGCAATCGACCCCGACATCTGCCAGCGCGGCGGCGATGGGTGGAAACACGTCCAGTCGCTGCGCCTTGTAATTTTCGTCCCGGTCCAGCGGGCCGGATCCGTGGATGCAGATGACCAGAGTATCGGAAGGTTTCGGCGGTCCCGACAGCGTGCCTGCCAGCGTCACCTCGCCATTTTCGACCTTATATTGCACTTCGCGCATCAGATCGGCTCCATATCCCCTGCGTCCCGTTTCAGGTGGAAGTCGGCGACAAAATCGTCAAGGGACTGATTTGCAATCGCGGCCCTCAGACCTTGCATAAGCTCTTGATAATAATGAAGATTGTGCCATGTGATCAGCATCGAGGCAATGATCTCCTTCGCGCGGACAACATGGTGCAGATAGGCGCGGGAATAATTCTGGCAGCACGGGCAAGTGCAATCCGGATCGAGCGGACGCGGATCGTCAGCGTGGCGTGCGTTGCGCAGATTCACCGCCCCCATTCTCGTCAGCGCTTGCCCGTTGCGGCCGGATCGCGAGGGCAGAACACAATCAAACATATCTACGCCGCGCTGAACGGCCCCGACAATGTCGTCAGGTTTGCCAACCCCCATCAGGTAGCGCGGCTTATCATCGGGCAACTGTCCCGGCGCATAATCAAGAACGTCAAACATCAGTTCCTGCCCCTCGCCGACCGCAAGGCCGCCGATCGCGTAGCCATCGAAACCAATGGCCTTCAACTTTTGGGCACTTTCCTCTCGCTGATCTTTGAACACGGACCCTTGCTGGATGCCGAACAGCGCGTGATTGGGGCGGTCACCGAACGCGTCTCTGGACCGCTCTGCCCATCTCATCGACATTTGCATGGAATCCAGTGCCTGCTTCTCTGTCGCCGGAAACGGCGTGCATTCGTCAAAACACATGACGATATCGCTGCCCAGAAACCTTTGGATTTCCATTGAGCGTTCGGGCGTCAACTGATGTTTCGACCCGTCAATGTGGGATTTGAAGGTCACACCTTCCTCGGTCAGTTTGCGCAGGCTCGTCAGGCTCATCACCTGATAGCCGCCGGAATCTGTCAGGATCGGTTTGTCCCAGTTCATGAATTTATGAAGGCCACCGAACCGGTCAATCCGTTCCGCCGTCGGGCGAAGCATCAGGTGGTAGGTGTTCCCCAGCAAGATATCCGCCCCGGTTGCCGCAAC
>JBNKUW010000219.1:0-3147 GCA_050298835.1 Marivivens sp. | reverse complement strand
AACGCTCGCGCTCAACTTCTAGAGGCGGCCCGGGCGGCTCGAAATCACACCGCTTTCAAAATGAGGGGATTCCTGAGGACGCTAACATAGCCTTCAGCTGCGAACCAAGGCCATTCAAAGAAACTTTCCAGTTTCCAGAAGTTTCAATTCAATACTCTTAGTCCCTGATAATGATCCTTAAGCGTATGGGTACCAGTGGCAGGTGCTACCACGTCGCTGGTCATTACAGTGGTGAAGAATGCCAGGAGTTCGCCCTGGTGTTTGCTGAAGATCTTAGTCAGCATTACCGTTGCCTTCATCAGCCAAGATGGAACGCTGGAAATGCGCGGACTTTTGTCGAGGGACGCGAACGCAAGCTCTGCTATTTCACGATAGGTCATGATCTGGGGGCCACCCACATCGATCTCCTGATGTTCGCCCTCAACCGCGTCGACGCAGGCTTTCGCCAGGTCGGCACCGTGAACCGGATTGCATTGATTGGCGCCTTTTCCGATGAGGTAGATTCGACCTTTTTGAGCCATCCTCAAAAACTCCGTCATGTCCGAGAAGTAGCCCGTAGGGCGTATCACGGCATAATTGATGCCCGAGGATTTTAATGCGGCTACAAAGTCCTCGTGGGCTTTGGCGATGGCCAGATGCTTAAGGTTGGGACCGTTGAAGACCGAGACATAGACGAATTTTTTGACACCGGCTCGCAGCGCCACTTCCAGCAGGCTTTTGTTCCCCTGGTAGTCGACATCCTGGAAGGTAAGTTTATCTTTTTGCCTGGTGATGCCGACAGATGAGAAGACGATGTCGATATCGTCGCACACATGGCTGATGGTTTCGGGCCGGGTGATCTCACCCTGAACGATCTCATCCGGCGCAGGATCAAGATTATTCAGTTTTTCCGCCGATCGGGATAGTGCCCGGACGAAGTAACCTTGCGATTTAAATTCACGGGCCACAAAGCCTCCGAGGTAACCTGTGGCGCCGGCGACAAGGATGCGTTTCATGATTCAGTTCCTTTCCGTTGATGTGGTTACGGTGGGGATCTGCTTCGGTATTGAGCAAGGCCTGTGCCAGTGAGCCGGAGCACGGTTCCCGGTGGGGAGCATATGCGGTCGATAGCGAACGGCTGGTCTTGAGAGAACAGCGAAGGCGTGTCCACCGCCATTGATCGCTTGAACCCGATCCGACGCGGCTCAGAAGTTTATCGCGAGCGTTCTTCCCTACGGGTCGAGTGAGGGTTGGGCCGGATCAGAAAGAACGCAACCGCGTTTCGCTGCGGCGGCCTTGCCCCACATCGATACAACGCTAGCTTCGTTTCGTTTTGTCTGCGGCACTCCGACGAAGCTCCCGCTCCGTCAGAGCGTCAAGAACCACAGTCTTGTCAGCCAACAGGTACACGCGCATACCGTGGAGCGCGACAGCAAACCCCCAACCGATGAAAGGCCAAATGAACCAGATAGCTCCGGGCGAGGTCAGCACGTTGATAATCACCAACGCGACCATCACCGCTGCGTAAACCGCTGCGTGTACAAAAAAACCGTACTTGGCTTCGGCACGCTTTCGGGCCTTCGCGTATTCGTCCGTAGTCGTCATGGTTGACGGCCCCTACGCTGAAAAATGCACCACGCGTTCTTTTTGCCGCTGAGCATCATAGCGTGTTTGACGGCTCAAGCTCTTTGACGTTGATCAATCGCATAGCACTGATTGGCGACATTCGGACAGGACTTTGGAACCGACGACCTGCGCGTCCGGCTAGTGTTGTTATAGCGTAGGAGGTTCGAGAAGGTTCATGACTCAAGTCAATGTGACCAAAACGCCGATATCTTACACTTGCCATCGTAGCCGCCACATCCTGCACGGTCAGGCCGCCTGCTCCCGGTCATTTTGCGCGGTCCTTCTTGGATATTCGGGGAGGTACTCATGGGTGACTCTCAAACGACTATTTCGAAGGCAACACATCGTGCCGATCATCCGATTAAATCCGTCCGAGTTTTAAATTGCGGGCGCGCAGAGCAGCATAAGGAACACCGCTACGGCAGCAGATTGCCGCAGCTTTGGTGGGTCTTTTTCGGGCGAAGCTGGGTGCCTTTGCCTCTTCAATG
The DNA here is from genome assembly GCA_050298835.1 of Marivivens sp. Taxonomy (GTDB): domain Bacteria; phylum Pseudomonadota; class Alphaproteobacteria; order Rhodobacterales; family Rhodobacteraceae; genus Marivivens. The sequence goes on along the minus strand of JBNKUW010000219.1, from coordinate 1,054 downwards.
CTTCCTGATCGAGCACCGTGACGGGTTAGTTCTGTTCGATACCGGGATCGACCCGGCGATCATGGCCAGCAAGGGTTATATCAAACGAGCGATCGGGCGTTTTCTTTTGCCGCGGATCTTTCGTCTGCAGGTGGCCGAGGGTGACCGCATCGATCATGTGCTGGCCGGCGCGGGAGTCGCTGCCAGTGACATCCGAACGGCGGTCATCTCCCATCTGCATTTCGATCATGTTGGAGGTATCGCGCAGATCCCGGAGGCCGATCTTTTGGTGAGCGGCCGGGAGTGGTCGATCCTGTCCGAACCGCACCCAGAATACGAATGGATCCTGCGCGAGCACATCGAGATCCCTCATGCGAAGTGGCGGCAGATATCATTCGAGCCGACCGACGCCCCGCCTTTGGAAGGCTTTCAAGGCATCCACGACGTCGCAGGCGATGGTTCCATGGTCCTGTTACCGACGCCTGGGCATACACCAGGCTCCATGTCGATGCTGATCCGCCAAGCGGGATGGGACCCGATCCTTTTGGCGGGCGATTTGACATACGAGACCGCCTGTATCGAACAGGACATCGTTCCCGGAACCGGCGACAGGAAGACGCTGCTCGCCTCCTTCGCCAAGGTCCGTCAGCTGAAGGAGCGTCTGCCCGGCCTTGCAATCGTGGCATCACACGATTTTGCCGCCGAAGAGGCGGTGTCAAAGGCCACACGCCGGACTTCGCAACCGAGAGGGGAAGCACAATGAGCGATGCGGATCACGACCGTTGGGACGCCATAGTCATCGGCTCGGGCATCGGCGGCATGGCCGCCGGCGCGGCTTTGAGCCGTGTCGGACACAGGGTGCTCCTGCTCGAGCAGCACCAAACACTCGGCGGGCTGACGCACAGCTTTTCCCGCGACGGATTCACCTGGGATGTGGGTATTCACTACCTGAGCGGGCTGGCGCCGGGAGATCGCGGGCGCGAACTGCTCGATTGGCTGTCCGATACGCCCATCGACTTCGTGTCATTGGGCTCGATCTACGACACCTTACACATCGGATCGGCGAAGCCGCCGT
>JBNKUW010000218.1:0-3222 GCA_050298835.1 Marivivens sp. | reverse complement strand
CATTTTCTGCGCCGCCTGAACGGCGGTACGGATGGCACGTTCTGTTTCCTGCATGGCATCGACTTCGCCGAATTTCACGCCACGCGATTGGGTGGTTGCTGCCCCGATCACGCGGAACGACGACTGACCTGCAAGAGAGCCGACACCATCAGCGTTGCGGAACCGTTCCGGTCCGTCAAACCGCAGAACAAGGCAAGTCACTTTATGCGTACCGACGTCCAGAATGGCGATCAGCCCCCGCTGGAGTGCCGCCTTGCGCATGTTGCGCATTGCACGTTGGGTCTCGTAAAGCTGCTTCATTATCTACCCGCCCCTGCTACTTCTGCATTAATCCGGCGCATTTCCGCTGCTCCGGTTTCACCAAGCCGAATGGTCGGCCTATCCTCATTTCGCATGTCTACAACCGTGACATCACGTTCGAGCAAATCCTGTGTCTGCTGCAGTACGATCACGCGCTCAAAGGCGGAGACCGAGTTTTCTGCCGGCAGCAAAATGCGCTGGTTCCGGTCCAAGACCAGCTCCCAACGGCGTTCGCCCATACGGATCAAACCGCGAAACCTCTGGGTTAGCGGTCCCGCCGCCGCATACAACGCCAGCGCTTCGTCCATCGCATCCTTAGCTCCGTCACCGGCGATCAGCGGCAAATCCGGACGATCCCCGCGCGCCTGCAAATCCCCGATGACCATACCTTCGGCATCGATCAAAAACAGAGCTTCGTTTTGACGCCAGACGGCAACCGGAATGCGGGCGGTGATATCCACCTCAAGAATACCACCTTGTTTTATCCTCAAGGTCGCGCTCTGGACGGCGGGGATTTCTTCGACCCGCTGACGACCGTCTTCGAGGTCGAGGTCAAAGGAAGACACCGGAAAATCATAGGGCAACGCGGCTCTTACATCCCGCGCAAGCTCTGGCGAAACGCCGTCCACGGCCATAGCAGAAAGCATGAATTCAGGACGTTGCTGAAAACTGCGGAGCGTTTCTGCATAGAAATCCGAAATCGCTTCTCGGCGGGCGGTGTCCGAGAAATAGACAGCCCCCAACCCGAAACACAAGGCAAGCGGCAAACCGGTGCGGATCAAACGACGATAGACGGGTGTCAGCATCCAACGGTCGTAGCGGTATTTCCACCGCTCACGCGTGTCTGTCCAATGGGACCGCTGTACCGTCTGGCCGTTTACCGGTCGCATGAAGCGTCCTCCACCAACCAAGCACAGAGCGTTTTGAAATCCATCCCATTTGCCAGCGCCTGTTCAGGAGCGAGTGACGTTGGCGTCATACCGGGTTGAGTGTTCGTTTCAAGCAGGATCAGACCGTCCAGACCACGGGTTTCATCCCAACGGAAATCCGTCCGCGAAAGCCCCCGACAGCCGAGCGCGTCATGTGCCCGAACAGCGTAGTCAAGACAGGCCTTGGTAATTTCCTCAGGGATCTCCGCAGGGATCACATGACGCGATCCACCTGTGGTGTATTTGGCATTATAGTCATACCAGCCGTCAGTGATGATGTCGGTCACGCCCAACGCCCGATCACCCAGAACCGCAGTGGTTAGTTCACGGCCGGGGACGAAAGCCTCGACCATGACAGTGTCAGGCATGTCAGCAGAAAGCTGGGGGGGAGAATTGGCGTTTTCATGGACAATGTAGACGCCTACGCTCGACCCTTCGTTATACGGCTTCACCACATAGGGCGGCGCGATTACATGGGCACGGGCAACATCATCACGATGAGCAAGCAGGCTTTCGGCAACAGGAAGTCCGGCGGTGCGGTAAGCAGCCTTGGTTTTTTCCTTGTCCATTGCCAGCGCTGACGCCAGAACACCGGAGTGGGTATAGGGAATGCGCAACCATTCAAGGATACCCTGAACGCAGCCATCTTCGCCCCAACGACCGTGAAGTGCATTGAACACAACATCGGGTTTCGCCGCGATCAAGCGATCGACGAGGTCCTGCCCCGCATCGATTTCTACAACCGCAAATCCTGCGTCCCGCAGCGCATTGACGCATTCCGCGCCAGAAGACAGGGACACTTCGCGCTCTGCCGAAGGTCCACCCATCAATACAGCCACTGTGGGGTTTGTCCTGCCCGACATTCCCTGTGCCTCAACATGCGCACCCATTAAACCAGTGCGTCGGTTCTAATAAATGATCTGCCCCGTTTTCGAGTGTCAGACCGCCTGTAATTCGTCTTATTGCTCAGCGAGCGGTTCACCGACCCGCATGATTTCCCATTCTAGCGTTATTCCGCTGGAATCGTAAACCTTTTTCCGCACCTCTTCCCCCAATCCTTCGAGGTCGGCCGCCGTTGCGCCACCAGCGTTGGTGAGAAAGTTCGAATGCTTTTCGTTCATCACAGCGCCGCCACGTGTCGCGCCCCGCATTCCCGCGTCGTCAATCACCTTCCACGCCTTTAGGTCATGGGTGTCGTCCGCCTGCCCGGTTGAGGAAAAACCGGCAGGATTCCGAAAGGTCGATCCGGCCGTCCGGTCCTTTGTGGGTTGGGTTTCGTCGCGTTTTTGTAGCTGCGCAGCCATCTTTGTCGCCAGCTCTTCGGGATCACCTTCGGGCGCATCGAAAACCGCCGAAATTACAACTGCTCCTTCGGGCAGATCAGAGTGGCGGTACTGCAGGTTCAATGCATCAGCAGCGATCGTTTCGCGCCTGCCGTCACGGTGGATCACGTCAATTTCGCGCAAAACATCGGCAACATAGTCACCGTAGCAGCCAGCGTTCATACGGATAGCCCCGCCGATACTTCCGGGGATCGTCCGCAAAAAGGTCAGGTTCACACCACTGTCAGCAGCGCGTCGCGCAACGTGAGCGTCAAGTGCTGCAGCACCAGCGCGAACGGTGTTGCCTTCAATATCAATCCCATTGAAACCACGGCCCAGCCGGATCACAACACCACGAATACCGCCATCCCGTACGATCAGGTTCGATCCGACGCCCATCGGGAAAACCGGTACAGTCGGGTCCAGTGCCGCCAGAAAATCAGCCAGATCATCGGCATCAGCCGGTTGGAACAACACATCCGCAGGGCCACCGACACGCATCCATGTCAATGTATCCAGAGGACGATCTTCGGTCAGGGTGCCACGAACGGTCGGGAGAGAAAAATCAACAGCCATATCGGCGGTTTACTCGGTCTCGCCTTCACTGCCAAGTCGCGGTTTGCTCATCACCCAGCGATATAGATAGATCAACGGCCACCGAAGGATCGACG
>JBNKUW010000217.1:0-3227 GCA_050298835.1 Marivivens sp. | reverse complement strand
CGCATATCCTGTCAGGTGGAGAGCGCTGGCACGCGCCTGCGATCCCGACCGATATTGTGGATGCGACTGGGGCAGGGGACCTCTTTGCCGGTGCGTTCCTCTGGGGGCTGACAAACGGCCACAGCCTTGAGATTTGTGGCCGCATGGGCTGTGTCGCTGCAAGCGAGGTCATCAGTCATATCGGTGCCCGTGCGCAAAGCGACCTCAAAGAGCTGTTCGCGCGTCACGGCCTGCTCTAACGAAAATAGCCGCCCTTTTGGGGCGGCTATTCGATTCATATCCGATAGGGTCAGTCGCCCAGCTTGGCATGAACCTCTGCAAGATCGACCTCACCCGTGGGCATCTTGTTCCCCGGATTTTCAAAGTCGTATTTGAACAGCTGGAAATCCTTTTTGTAGATTTCATAGACAAGGTGCATCGACAGATCGTCGAAGTAGTCCTCGACCGGATGCGCCCGTTTGGGCCCGTGGCCTTCACTTTCGTTGAACCGCGGAATCTCGTCCAGTTTCACCAGATGCGCGGTTTCACAATTATCCAGAACGACCTGCATTCCTTCGTTGAACTTCTCGGTAAAGAAAATGTGGTCGTAGGAGCCGCCGTTGACGATGAACGTCGATACGTGTCCCGACATTGCTGACCAATGGATGTCCGGATCCATCGGACGTTTGTAGCGGATGGTATCGCGCGCAAACAGCAGAAAGCGGCGGAACGATTTGATCTGGTCAAAGTCGAATTCGTCCTCGGGACTGCCGACTTCGATGCCATATTTCTGGATCAAAGTCGGAACGAGGTTGCCGCGGTACCGTTTTCCATTCCGCTGTATGCCACATATCTTGTCAAAGAAAGATGACAGGATGCGGGTGTAGGGGTTGCGAACGCAGGTAAAGGAATAGCTCTGGTGCTCCTTCACGTTGTCAGTGATGAGTTGCTGGCTATTTTCCATCGCCCATTTGTGCATTCCGCCGGTTGCATCATGGATGTCACCGTCAAAGAAACGCCCGTGATCGGAATAGAACATAATCTGACCAATCGTTGAACATGCGCACTTGGGGACGACCCGATACACCATGCTCTCGCTCTCGGTCATCCACGTGCCCGGAAACCCCATCTGACTACCCTTCGTAACTGTTGTATCCCCTGTTGCCGAACGGCTGGGGATGTTATCGACTATAGAAAGCAAAGAAATACTGTTTTTTCAACGGGTCTTCGGGCTATCTAGAAGAAACTGAGCACGAGCCGACACGGGTATTGTTTCACTTATGGCAAAAATCGCCTTCATACTCCTCTGTCACAAGAATCCAGAGGCTATTATCCAGCAGGCCCAGCAGCTCACGGCTGTGGGGGATTATATTTCGATTCACTTTGATGCCAGTGCGCCAGCGGAGGCATTCGAAAAAATCAAGGACGGTTTGCAGGGCAATCCGAATGTGACCTTTGCGACGAAACGGATCAAATGCGGCTGGGGTGAGTGGAGCCTCGTTCAAGCGACGCTATACGCAATCGAAGCAGCGGTAGAGGCTTTCCCGCGAGCGACCCATTTTTACATGGTGTCTGGCGACTGTATGGCCATCAAATCGGCGACATTTGCGCACCGGTTTTTGGATGCACAGGACAAGGACTATGTGGAAAGCTTTGATTTTTTCGAAAGCGATTGGATCAAGACGGGCATGAAAGAAGAGCGTCTGATCTATCGTCACTGGTTCAACGAACGTACCCAGAAGCGCCGGTTTTACTGGTCGTATTTCCTGCAACGCTGGATGGGGTGGAAACGGGAAATACCCGAAGACATTCAAGTCCAGATCGGGAGCCAATGGTGGTGCCTGCGTCGCAGAACCATTGAATGGATTTTGGATATGACCCGCACACGAAAAGACGTGATGCGTTTCTTTTCGACAACGTGGATTCCGGACGAAACCTTTTTCCAGACGTTGGTGCGCCATCTGGTTCCTGACAGGGAAATCGAAACACGTACGCTCACTTTCCTGATGTTTACGGACTATGGGATGCCGGTGACGTTCTACAACGACCACTACGATATGCTGTTGGCACAAGATTCACTCTTTGCCCGTAAGATCAGTCCAGAGGCAACAGACCTGCGGACCCGCTTGGGGCGCCTTTATTCTTCTGAAAGAGAAAACTTCCGGATTTCCAACGAAGGCCGGAACCTGTTCAAGTTCCTGACCGGCAAAGGCCGAGAGGGACGGCGGTTCTCTCCTCGTTTCTGGGAAACAGAAGCGAGCTTGGGTCGGGATCGCGAACTGCTCATCATCGCGTGTAAGAAATGGCACGTCGCCAAACGCCTTATCAATTCGATCGAACAGTACACAGGCATTCCGACATCGGCATACCTCTTTAACGAAGAAGGCACGCCGCTGCCCGATTTGGGTGGTATTCAAGCGACCTTGGGCAAGCGCCATAGACACCGGCGGGCGCTAATGCGGATGCTATTTGACTACCATGACACCGACAGGATGGTGGTTTGCATGGATACGACGAGCCTTGATCTGATGCAGGACTTCGCGTCAGACCGCGCGACGGTCAGGGTGATGGAAATCCAGTGCGATTTTTCTGACGAATACTTGCAAGGCCACGCGAAACGTGTGGGCCTCATGGGAGAAGAAACCGCCCCTGATACCATCGCAAGGCTGATGCCGACCATCCGCAATGACCTTGCCTTTGAAAGCGACCAGATCCGCGATGGCGGTTTCGAGTTTTTCACCCGCATCCAAGAAGGTCATACACCCGAGGAAAATTCACAAGCGATCGCGAGTTTCCTGTCGGTAAGCGAAGATGTGGCCCGACAGATCGCACAAACCCCCTATCTCTTTGTTGACTGAGGTCCGAAATGACATTCTCCTACGATCCGCAGAACATCTTTGCCAAAATCCTGCGCGGTGAAATTCCGAACAAAACCGTTTTTGAAAACGAACACGCTCTGGCGTTCGAAGATATTGCCGCCAAGGCCCCCGTTCATGTGCTTGTTATTCCCAAAGGCCCCTATGTGAGCCTTGACCACTTTGCCGCAGAGGCAAGTGCGGACGAACAAGTCGGATTTATGCAGGCCGTTGCCGAGGTCTGTAAAATGAACGGGGTGGAAAAGCTCTCCGGCAAAGATGATGGCGGCAAAAACGGAGAGGTTTTTAATCCATTGGTTGAAACGAAGGGAGATAAGAATGGCCTTTAAAAGGGATCTTTTTTTCTTTTTACTCATCGGTGAGGGAAAGTCT
>JBNKUW010000216.1:0-3228 GCA_050298835.1 Marivivens sp. | reverse complement strand
CGATCTGACGAATATCGGGCGACCCCATGATCCCCAGCAAAAGGGCATCCCGTGCGGCCGCGTCAACCGGCAGGTCGTCGCGCAGGAAATACCCGCCCTTCGACGTGCCGCCGCGCATCCACATTGTCCGGACACCCTCAGACATACTTGAGACCCTTCTCGGCCAGACGTCCGCGCATGTCATAGATATCAAGGCCAAGCTCTCCAGCCTCAAAGCGAGCGCGTTTAGACGCTTCGTTTGCTTCACGGGCGCGAGCTTTCTCCAGAACCTCTGCAGCCTCTTCGCGGCGAACGACGCAAACTCCGTCGTCATCGGCGACGATAACATCACCCGGATTAACGAGTTCGTCGGCGCAAACGACGGGAACGTTAACCGATCCTAGCGTTTCCTTGATTGTGCCTTGGGCAAAAACTGCCTTGGACCAAACAGGGAAATTCATCTGAGTCAGGTCACGAATATCGCGAACTCCTGCGTCGATGATCAGCCCGCGGCATCCACGAGTCTGGGCCGAGGTTGCCAGCAAATCACCGAAATACCCTGCATTGCTGGGCGAGGTCGGCGCGAGGACGAGCATGTCGCCTTCTTTGATCTGTTCAATTGCGACGTGGATCATCCAGTTATCACAGGGTGGAGCCGAAATCGTCACCGCGCTCCCTGCGGTCCGTGCACCCGTATAGATAGGGCGCATATACGCGGCGAGCAGACCCTTGCGACCTTGTGCTTCGTGAACCGTGGCAACGCCACATTCTGCCAGACCGTCGATGACAGCTTGATCTGCACGTTCGATATTCTGGACGACGACGCCCTGAGTGCCTACGGGATAGCTCATACCAGTTCATCCACGGTCTGCGGGACGATCATCTCGAACCCTTCGGCATATTGTGCCGGACGACCGCCGGACATACCGCCAGAGTTGCGGCGGAAATGGTTGCCACGGTTTTCAGCGACGTTGGTGTAGAAGTTCCAGAGGTGCTCCTGACCTTGCATGCATTCGATCGCGGCGCGCTTTTTGTCCCAGACGGACGTGATGTCGAGGAAGACATTCGGCTTCCAACCCATCTGTTCGGTCTGGTGCGGTTCAAAGAGGTAGAGCTGCGGTGCGCCCAGAACCTTCTGGCCCGGGTTATGACCCCATGCCTGTGCGATCATCCGGCACTCCAGCGCGAATTGCGTCGTGTTCATGTGGTCGGTGTTGTACGGGTCCCATTTCGAATGGCTCATCATCCATTTCGGCTGAACTTCGCGGATGATGTCGACCATCTGGTCCTGTGCGTCGCGGTCCAGACGCAGCGGGTAGTCGCCTAGATCAAGGAAGCGAATATCGTTCACCCCCAAAGCGGCAGCAGCGTTAGAGGCTTCTTCCTTGCGGGCTTCTTTAACACGCTCGATTGTCATGCCTTCTTGCTTCCAGAGTTTCGCGCTTTCGCCACGTTCACCAAAGGAAAGGCAGGCAACGGTAACTTCGTAGCCGAGTTCCTGATGAAGGGCGATTGCGCCCCCGCAACGCCATACATAGTCGGCGGCGTGCGCAGAGATAACCAGCGCGGTTTTCTTGTCAGACATGATGTAGCCTTTCGAAATGTTCTGCAGAGTTAGCCAAAGCCTACGGCGTATTCGTTCTGAAACACCATTTTGAATCCTGACAAACGGTATTTGAAATTGTTATATTGGCGTAGAAGGGACCCCATCAATGCAAGCCGATATTCCCCACATCCGTTATCTGAGCGTGGTTCGTGAAGTGTTTCGTCACAAACGTATCGGAGTCGCTGCAGAGGTGGTTCACCTATCTCAGCCTGCGGCGACGCAGGCGTTGGCGCGCATTGAAGAAACACTCGGTGTTAAACTTTTCGATAGGGGATCGCACGGAATGTATCCCACCGATGCGGGTGCATTGTTTGAAAAACGTGTGGAGCGTATCCTAGATCATCTACAAAGGGGCGAATTCCTTGCTCGGAAAAAGGCAGCACGTCGTGAAGGAGAGAGCCCGCGGGGCAGTTTCTTTCGCATGTGTTCACCAGTGCAACTCCGGTCGCTCGTGGCGGTAGCCAAAGCCGGTAGCTTCTTTCAGGCAGCTTTGGAATTGGGCGTCAGCCAACCCAGCGTTCACCGTGCGACGCGAGAATTCTCAGCGCTGTCCGGACTGACGCTGTTCGATCAAACGCGGGGCGGTGTCGTGCTTACTCCTGCAGCAGAAACTTTTACGCGTTTCGTTCGGCTTGCTTTGAATGAATTCCAGCAAGCGGTCTATGAAATTAACGAATATCTGGGGCGGGACGTCACGCGGATTAACCTTGGCTCGATGCCACTTTCACGGACGTCTATCGTGCCGGCAGCCATCGATCGCTTAATAGACGAGGCGGGCGATAGTGTGCAGGTGAACTGTGTCGACGCACGGTATCAGGCGCTTCTCAAGGATTTAAGGTTTGGAGAGCTCGATGTTCTATTTGGCGCGCTCAGGTTCCCGAACCCGGCCGAAGATGTGGAGCAAGAGATCCTTTTCGATGACCATCTTGTCATTGTTGCCTCGCGGGAACATCCGCTTGCACAAGTGAGCCACCTAACGCTCGAAGATACTCTTGCGTATCCTTGGGTCGCTCCTCCGATGGAGACGCCTTCGGGGTCATATCTTTTCGAAAAACTTCGTATTCAGGAAATGCCCAATACTCCGGTGCGTGTCGTATCCAGTTCTTTGGCGATGCTTCGCGGATTGATGCGACGGGGAAACTACATTTCCATCGCTTCCCGTCGGCAGATCGAGGTTGAGGTCCAGCTTGGTTCTATTGTGCAGTTGCCAATTGATTTGCCGGATTCAGGACGGCCAATTGGACTAACTTTCCGAAGTGGTTGGGTACCGACGCCCGTGCAAAACAGGTTCCTGAATCTTCTTCGTGACGAAGCCGGTAAAAAACCTGAGACGCGTTCGGTATAATAACAAATTCAAATGCCGAAACCCGCATTCAAATTCCCGATTTCTGTATGTGGATGATAGGTTGCAGCGAACGCACCATCTTTGCTCGCGGATGGTGTCCCGAAAGAACCCGGACGACTGATCGACAAGAAGGACCATTTGTCATGAGAATTTGCGTTGCCGGTGCCTATGGCGCCTTTGGGATCAAACATCTGGACGCGCTTGCCGCCATCGACGGTGTCACCGTCACATCCGTCATGGGCCCGCGCGAAGACAGGATCCAGGCGCTGGCGAAAGAGCGGGGCATCGGGCACTGGAC
>JBNKUW010000215.1:0-3241 GCA_050298835.1 Marivivens sp. | reverse complement strand
ACCAGACAGGTAGGAAGCCCCATCTGATGGCCTCGACGATTCCGAAGAACTTCCCGGCGCGCGCCAGGAAGCCGAAACCCACCACCAGCACCAGCACCACGGCCACGACGTTGAACCCTTGTTGGGTAAACTTCGTCGCGTCCCTACCATATTTTTCGATGTATTCGGTACGACCCGGGAACAAAAGGATCGTGCCCTTGGCACCCTCAACCGTCCAGTACCCGACGCGAATTCGTAACCCGTCAGTGGTTTTTAGCCATACAGCTTTCCCATTGGCGGGACCGTCAGAGACATCGTCGAAAAAGGGTGCCTGTTCAGTCATTTATGCAAGAACTCCAGCGAGCTTCATTGCCATCCCCATATCTCCGTCCACAGAGAGTTTGCCGGACATGAATGCCGTTGTGGGGTTAACGTCGCCTTCCAGAATGCCCTGAAAAGTTTCGACGCTGGCAGTCAGGGTAACATCGGTGTCGTCGTCGCCTGCATGAACGCCCGACCCGTCAATGATGATAGCACCTTCGTCTTCGATGACAAATTTTGCAGAGCCGTCAAAGCCTTCGCCGCCCAGTTTTTCTGCCAGAGCTTCTACAGCCTTGGTCACAATCTCGCTCATTTCGGAACCTTTCATCAATCTGTGTACGCCGACACTGGCGATCGGCGATAATTTCTCTACATTGAAGTTATGGTCGCTTCAAAACATTCGTTCAAATGTATCGTTACGGCACTGTGGCTAACTGCAGGTGGTTCTCTACCAGCGGTTGCGCAGAGTGTCACGGTTGATGACCTGTTCGATCGACTGAAATCCGCCGATGCCACTGAGTTCGCACAGATCCAAGCGCAGATTTATACCGAGTGGAGCAAAAGCGGCTCTGCAACGGTGGATTTGTTGCTACGCCGCGGCCAAGATGCTCTGGCGACCGGCGATTGGGTTACAGCTGTTGATCATTTCACCGCCGCCATCGATGAAGACCCGACGTTTGCCGAAGCATACAATGGACGCGCGACGGCACTCTACATGTTGGAAGAAATCGGTCCATCAATTGATGACATCCGCGAAACTCTGGTTCTCAATCCGCGCCATTTTGGTGCGATGAGCGGTTTTGCCGTCATTTTGGAGGAACTCGGACGTCCTAGCGAAGCACTTGAGGTCTACAAACAAATTAGTGATCTGGCCCCCGCCGCAGAAAATGTGCATGAAGCCATTGATCGAATTACACTAGAGCTTGAAGGCCAGACGCTCTGACGGCGGACCTCACGTGAGAACAAGATGATGCTGCGCTCCCGGATTACGGCCGTTCTAGGCCCGACAAATACCGGCAAAACCCACTATGCAATTGAACGTATGCTGGCCTACCCGTCAGGGGTTATCGGTCTTCCGTTACGTTTGCTCGCACGTGAGGTCTACGATCGGATCGTTGGGATTCGGGGACCGGGTGCCGTGGCGCTCATCACCGGGGAAGAGAGGATTGTTCCGCCGCGTGCGAAGTATTGGGTTTGCACCGTTGAGGCCATGCCCGAAGGAATGGGCTGTGATTTCCTTGCGATCGATGAAATCCAGCTTTGCGCCGATCCAGAGCGGGGTCATGTCTTTACCGACCGTCTTCTCAAGGCTCGTGGGCTGAAGGAAACGGTGTTCTTGGGCTCTGAAACCATGCGGCAGGCGATTGCCGAAATGGTGCCGGACGCAGAGTTCATGCGGAAAGAGCGATTTTCGACGCTAACCTATTCAGGTTCGAAAAAGATAAGTCGAATGCCTGCGCGGACCGCGATTGTCGGGTTTTCTGTTGAAAATGTGTATGCCATCGCTGAATTGCTGCGCCGGACCAAAGGTGGTGCAGCCGTGGTCATGGGCGCGCTAAGCCCGCGAACGCGTAACGCTCTGGTCGAAATGTACCAAAACGGCGATGTCGATTACCTCGTTGCGACAGACGCCATCGGTATGGGGCTGAACCTAGATATCAATCATGTTGCGTTTTCAGCTCTGACCAAATTCGACGGTCAACGGATGCGCTATCTGGAGCCTGACGAACTGGCGCAAATCGCCGGTCGCGCAGGGCGACACATGACACACGGAACATTCGGTGTGACCGGTGAAGCACATGAATTGGATGACGGTGTCGTCGAAGCCATAGAAAACCACCAGTTCAGGCCGGTTAAGAAATTGCAGTGGCGCAATTCGAGCCTGCAATTCGGGTCGGTTCAGCGGTTGTTGCACACCTTGGAGCAGCGCACAGATGATCCTTGGCTGACACGCGTAAGAGAGAGCGACGATCTGGCGGCGCTCCGGAATTTGTCTCAGGATGCGGAAATACTCGCGCGGGCAAGTGACGGACCCTCTGTACGGTTGCTTTGGGATGTGTGCCGGATTCCGGATTTCCGCGGCATTTCTCGGGCGGAGCATGCAAATCTCTTACGAGACATTTTTAACTTCTTGCATCAGCATAGTGCGGTTCCCGAGGATTGGTTCGCACGTCAGGTCAAACGGATTGACCGGACGGATGGCGGGATCGACACACTTTCCAAACGATTGGCGTATATCCGCACATGGACCTATGTGGCGCAACGCAAAGGGTGGTTAAAGGACGAAACCCATTGGCGTGACGCGACTCGCGCTGTAGAAGACCGCTTGTCAGACGCACTTCATGACGCGCTGACGCAGAGATTTGTGGACCGGCGGACGAGTGTTCTCCTTCGCCGGCTCAAACAGAAGGAGGGCCTTGTGGCCGAAGTGAACGAACAAGGTGAAGTAACTGTTGGCGGCGAATTCGTCGGCAAGTTGGAAGGTTTCCGTTTCCGTATGGACAAAACAGGAAGCCCGGATGAGGCCAAGACCTTGCGTCAGGCGTCGGTACAGGCGCTGGTCCCGCAGTTCCACCTTTTGGCGGACCGTTTCTATAACGCTCCTGATACCGAAATCGACTTTACCGAACAGGGTGGCCTCATGTGGGGTGAACACGCTGTTGGTAAGCTGGTTGCAACGCAAGATGCGATGAAGCCTCAGGTAACCGCGTTCGTTGACGAAGAAGCGGGCGACGATGTGATCCAGAAGGTTCAGCGCCGTTTGCAGCACTTCATCGATCGCAAGGTTGCGGCTCTGTTCGAGCCGATGCTGAACATGCAACGTGACGAAGCGCTGACCGGACTGGCAAAGGGCTTTGCTTTCCGTCTGGCTGAAGGTTTTGGTATCGTCCCGCGTTCCGAAGTCGCCGATGAGGTCAAGCAGCTCGACCAAGAATCGCGT
>JBNKUW010000214.1:0-3249 GCA_050298835.1 Marivivens sp. | reverse complement strand
ACACCGCCGATGTAAGCGTCGTCCATTTGCACTTGGCCCTTCAAGCGCTTGACCGCATTCCGTTCCATCATGACTTGTGCCAGTTTGTGCTTGAGAGTCCAGGCGGCGGTTTGGGTGATGCCGAGCCGCCGTCCGAGTTCGATGCTGGAAATCCCCTTCTTGGATTGCGTCATCAGATACATGGCCTTGAACCACAACCGCAGCGGCAGTTTGCTGGATGCGAAAATCGTTCCGGCCGTGATCGAGGTCTGTTTGCGGCAGGCATTGCACTGGTACAGAGACCGCCGGCCACGCCTGACAATGCAATAATCCCGGCCCTCGCAGTCAGGGCACTCGAACCCTTGAGGCCAGCGCCACTGCACCAACGCGGCGTAGCAAAGGTCTTCGGTAGCATACAATTCCTCGAATTGGGCCTCGCTCATGCCTTTCTGAAATTGAACTTTGTTGCGTGCCATCGCCGGACCCTTTGCAAATCAATATGTTCGCTGTTTGTTCTATGTACAAATTCGGGCTGACGCAACCGCGTAATCAGGAAAGATTATCCTGGAATACTTTGCCGCCAGCTTGGCAACAAGTTTGCGGGTTGCTTCCGGCGTATTCTCGATCTCGCCAAGATAACGAACCTCGCCGGACCGGCCAGCCTCGGCAACCGCCACCGCATTTTTGAGTTTGGCCGCGTCGATCCCAACAAAAACCTCTGTATAATCCCCCATGGCTCACCCTCCTTGTGTGAGGCTCTGTCCGGTCAATCCGGATAACCCTCGACGATTCGCATCGGGGGTGAGTCGCCTCAACTGCCGCAACCGGAGGAGGACATAGGGTCTTACGAAGCTCCGACGATTCCGGAAATATGGGAAACGACCTCGTCGGCGATACGGGCTGCATCACGGCCAACCCGCGTGGTGTCAAGGGTAACGGTTCCGTAGAAGCGCTTTGGACGCTGCGGTGATGAAGGATCGGTGATGGTACCGCTCCCGTCTGGAAGCGGCGAAGGATACGGTGCAATATCTGAGGGGCTGTATCAGGTGTAGTTCCGTCAGTCAGCCTCTTTTACCCTCTTAAATTCCTCGTCGTTGGCCACCAGTGCACACAACCTCTCAACCCAAGCCTCTGAATAGGAATAGGATTTGTAGAGGGGATGATAGATGCAATATTCTTTGTTCGTGATTTCCGGCTGCTGGCTTGTGCTCTTGGGGCGAACCTTAAGCTGGTAGGCCACAATTACATGGTCGTGCGGACTAAGTTTTTTCTTCGCTTTTTGGCTTACCAGCTTACATACTTGCCCAGGTTTGTAGGGATACAAGGAATCTGCAACCACACGCTTTTCAAGGACATTACATATTTCTTTGCCTTCTGCGGTATCCGGTCGAACAAACTGAATGTGGGCTCGGCTCTTGGCGGAGCTTTGAAGGGTGTAAATCACCCGGAACTGATATTCGAGGTCTGCCAGCTCTGCTTCCGTGCGGTTGCCGTGCAATTTGGCATCGAGCGCTGTAATTTCCTGAGGAATGTCGTATTTCTCCAGGGTAACGAGCTGCTCAAAGTCCAGCTTTGCAAATTGCAGCGCCAGCGATAGATCATTGTTCAGCGTAAGCCTGTCGCCGAAAAGCGCACACAGGGCTTTCTCGAAGTTTAGGCAACATGCTTGGAAGCGTGGGAAAAAAGTTAGGTCGCCCCTGCGCAGCAGCAAGTGCTCAACGGCGTCGCGTATTTTTTTTATATCGGCAAGATTGTTCTTGATTCCTTGAGAAAGCGGACAATCGTGTCGCTTGAGCATATCGCTCAGGAAAAGTGCGTTGCCTTTGGCATCTACAATTTTGACACCTTTGCGTTCGTAGTACTCATGCAAGAGGTATGTCCACGCGATGTTGGCAAGAACGGCGAACACTTCAGTCTTGAAGCAAAGGCCGGGATTGTTGAAGGCTTGTACCGCAAGGATCATCGCCTCGCGGGCACGAACCAGTCGTTCATCCTCATAAGGGTTTAGGCCAGTCCGCGGATCGTAGGCTTTCTTTTTCCGGATATAGAAATCGACATCATCGTCGTCGGCAGGCTCGATCCCGTCATTCTGTTTAACCTCGGTAATGCGCGCGCCGTTGATCGTGGCTTTCCTGCCTGCATTGACGAGCGCCTGAATGTCCTGGTTGCGCCACCCTCGCGCCAAAAGAGCCTTAACAAGGAGCTTTTCCGCCTTTGATAAGCTGCCTTCGGCGTTGCGTTCTGCCATGCCTTCACTCCGCTGCCGCAAGCGTGTCGTCGCTCAATCGAATATTAGATAGTTTACGCGAATGACCGCGTGATGGTCAAATGGCCGTCTGCGTTGAAGCAAGGCAGCAAGGCTGTTCAGAAGAGCATTCGCGACACGGTTCATGACGCTAGCTTTATACGTGATCGTGCCGGTGATGGGGAGTTCCACACCGGCCGCCGCGCGGCCGGCCCTGCTGGATGAAAACCCCAACTGCGGCGAGTCGAATGGTGTCTTCTTTGTGTCAAACGCAGCCTTTCCGGACGACAATACCGAATACACCGGCTCAAATTGCGGCGTCCCTGTGGCACGTTTTCTTCCTAGAACTTGGCGGAATGGAAAGTTGAAGAAGCCATTAGCGGCTTCTGACCCCGATCACGCGCTCTGGGCAGGGCTTGGAATTGTCGCCCATGTTGCGCATGTCCACGATCTTGATCTCGAAATCCTTGAAGGCCCGGCATTGCTCGCAGTGAAACCGGAACTTCAAATCATAAATTAAGGTATCCCCGGTCCTGATTGATCCAGTGGCCGGTGCGGTTGCGTTTTGCGCAAACCGGCCGTCACAGTCGCCGTATGGAAATTTCGCTCGCTCAATGCCGCATGGCCCGTGCCTTGCTGAACTGGACGCAAGAGAAGCTCGCCGAAAAGGTCGGCGTGGCACACAAAACCATTCATAGTTTCGAGAACGAGCTACGTGCGCCGCATAAGTTTTCGCGCGGCGATAAAGCAAGCTTTTGAAGAGGCAGGACTCGAGTTTTTGGCTAATGACGGCGTTCGCCAAAAAAGCGGAGGTTCGATTTGCGTTAACAAACATTCTTGCTATGAAGTGCCGCCCTTTACTTACGGTTGGCATTTCCAATCATGGCCGTCTCGAGTCCATCTTCGCAGAAGGAACGCCTTAGAGCCTGACCCAAAAGTTTCTTGCGCAAGTGCTGGTTGCATGATTCACCGGTTCCGGGACAACGGAGGGGTGATTCGTCATGTGGACGGAAGAACATCGCGCA
>JBNKUW010000213.1:0-3253 GCA_050298835.1 Marivivens sp. | reverse complement strand
CAAGACGAAATCTATCACTGGACGCTTTGTGAAGATCCCAGGCCGCGTGCGCCATAATGGTTGGCGAACGCGGGAACCCCTACGAAAAGCGGACCTCCCAGCGCGGGTTCAATTAGGTCCGTTCATGACCCTGGCTGTTCTCTAACTCCGACCATGGTTGTCAAGCTCTCATCTCTTTGTCCTTGCCGGGTCCATGGTTCTCTCCGCGGTCGGGGCATGCCCGCCGCATGATGGTGCAGACTGACGTTGGTGGGTCAATGTGTGAATCGCGTTGTGCTGTTTCGAGCATCGCAAAACCAGGGGCGACCTCACCACCGCCATCGTCCCGGCAGGGACGTTGTATCCCGCAGTAACGCGGGAACTTGATAGACTTGCTGCGCTGCTAAGCAGTCGCCTCCTTCGATGACCATTGGAACTCGGTGCCATCGATCCACATGCGATGGAGAATGACGGCCAGTTTGCGGGCGACGGCAACCTTGGCTTTGCGGATGCCGCTGCGTCTGGCAATGCGCATGCCCCATGCTTTGAGCGTGGACCATTTTGCAACGCGCGTGAGCAGAACATTCGCCGCTTCGAAGAGATAGCTGCGCAGCAGTTTGTCACCGCATTTCGATATGCGTCCGCTCCAGTCGACTTCGCCGGACGCATATCGTCTTGTCGTCAGGCCAATATAGGCACCGACATTTCGGGATTTGTTGAACCTTACCGGATCGTCGATCGTCGCCAGATAACAAAGTGCCGTGATTGGGCCGATGCCAGGTGCTGTCATGAAGCGAAGCACCTGGGGTTCGCTGCGCGCCAACCGCATCACCTTGCGATCAAGGTCCGCGACTTGCTGCTCGATTGCTTCGCGAGCTATGAGTAACGGTTCGATAACGGCAGCCAGCGTCGGCTTGTCCTCGATCAGTTCTTTGGCACGCAAGGTGAATGTGTTCATCTTGGCTCGACCAATAACAAGGCCAAGGTTCTTGAGTAGTCCGCGAATCTGATTTTCCAGATCACGCTTGATCTTGACCAACAACGCTCGACCGACAAGCAGAGCTTTGATGGCATGGCTGTCGAGCGCTTTGACGCGAACTTCACGGTACCAGCCGGTCTGCATGATCCGCGCGATACCGGCTGCATCATTGCGATCACTCTTGTTGATCTGCATTCTCAACGCTGCCTTAGCGTGGCGCGCATCAATACAGATGACCGGCAGTCCCAAACGGTCAAGCTCGGACCAAAGCCATGTCGACGTTGGTCCACTCTCGAGGCCCATGCGGACAACGTTCTTCGCATTCGATTTGACGAACGCCGCAATGACCTCGGGATCAGACGGGATCACCGCCTCGCGAACAATTTGCCCCGTTTGATCAACCACGCAAACCGCCGTCTGCTGCAGTGACACATCCAGCCCAACATACTGTTCCATTGCAAACCTCCATAATCGAACGGCCACAAATCCTGCCGCCAAGATTTACTGGAGAGCTGATTCCCTGCGCCTCTGTGTGGCACGACCCGGAGTTACGCCATGTGTCAAAACGCGAATGCTGATACGATTCCCGCGCGGCTTTGCGAGGGCATGGCATGAAACGGTTCATCGAGGGCCAGGCGCGCGATCAGGTTACGCTGTTGCCGGAGTGCCTTGAAGATTGGGCGGACGAGAATAACCCTGTTCGCGTCATCGATGCCTTCGTCGAAGCGCTTGAGCTAGACACGCTTGGCTTTGCTGGCATCGATCCCAAGGCCACGGGACGGCCTGCCTATCATCCGGCTATTCTCCTCAAGCTCTACATCTACGGCTATCTCAACGCGGTGCAGTCGAGCCGCCGACTGGAACGCGAAGCACGCTGCAACGTCGAGGTGATGTGGCTGCTGGGTCGTCTCGTCCCCGACCACAAGACGATTGCCGATTTCCGCAAGAACAACGGGCCTGCGATCCGCAAAGTCTGTGCGCAGTTCGTCGAGCTGTGTCGACGGCTCGGTCTCCTTGCCCACGCGAGCGTCGCGATTGACGGTTCGAAGTTCAAAGCCGTCAACAACCGTGACCGCAACTTTACCGAAGCCAAGATGAAGCGGCGCATGACACAGATTGTGGATAGCGTTGCGCGCTACATCCATCAGCTCGAAAGCGCCGATCGCCAGGAGCAGACCAAAGCCATTGTCATGCGCACCAAGCGCCTGAAGGAAAAGATCGCGAAACTCAAAGATGAGATGGATCGCCTGGAAGGCGTGAATGAGCGCCGCGATGCCGAGCCCGACAAACAGATCTCGATGACCGATCTGGATGCGCGTTCGATGGCGACCAGCGGGCGCGGCTCAGGCGTCGTTGGCTACAACGTCCAGGCCGCTGTCGATACCGAACATCACCTGATCATCGCGCATGATGTTGTCCAGACGGGAAACGACCGGGACCAGCTGGCCCGTATGTCCAAGCTTGCGAAAGACACACTTCGAACTGACAAACTGAACGTCGTCGCCGATCGCGGTTACTTCAGCAGCACAGAGATCCTGGATTGCGTCGAAGCCGATGTCACCGTGACGCTGCCCAAACCTCAGACCTCAGGAGGCAAGTCGCAAGGCCGTTTCGTCAAAGCGGACTTCCAATACGTCGCCAGCGAGGATCACTACATCTGCCCGGCCGACGAGGTCCTGCCGCGTCGCATGAAAACGATCGAAAAAGGACTGACATTGCACCGCTACTGGACCAATGCGTGTGCCCGCTGCTGCATGAAAGCGAAGTGCACAACCGGCAAGGAGCGCCGGGTCACCCGGTGGGAACACGAGCACGTGCTCGACGAGGTCCAGCGCCGTCTTGATGAGAACCCGGACGCGATGCGCCTGCGCCGTGAGACGGTCGAACATCCGTTCGGGACGATCAAGGCGCGCATGGGCGCGACACACTTCCTGATGAAGCGGTTGCACAACGTGAAGACCGAGATGTCGCTTGCCGTACTGGCTTACAATCTCACCCGCGTGATCAACATCATCGGCATCAAACCGCTGATTGCCGGCATCCGGGAGTTTATGCGCCTAATCCAACCAAACAGCTCTTGGAAGAGCCTCTGGATCGACTTCACGGCCTCATGGCGGCCAATTTGCGAACAAATCTGCAAAACTTGGCACAACGTCTGGACCATCGCTCCGGGCGTGACTTGCTCTGCCGTTTCGTAACAACCAAGACCCTGAAGAGAACATGCCGCGGGCTGATCTTCGGAACAAAGCCCATCTGACATTGAATGACCAATTATCGTGGCCACCAATGCAAAGC
>JBNKUW010000212.1:0-3291 GCA_050298835.1 Marivivens sp. | reverse complement strand
GGCCGAATGCCGAACCGATCTCCGGGAATTCCGGGATGGCAACGAACTGGACGCCGACATAGGGCTTCAGATCGGTGGCGCCCGGAGCGGCGGAGTCGATTGCCTTCATTTCGGCATCGGCGAATTTCGCGACTGCCAGGAACTCGGGAATTTCATAGGTCGAGGCGCGCTGACCGGTCGGGACAGAACCCCAGCCGAATTCCGGGTGGTTGCCCACAGCCTGAACGTATTCCTTCGAAGTTGCCCACTCGATGAACTTGGAAGCTTCTTCGGCGTTCGGCGAGCCGGCAGGGATCGCCATCGCCCAGGCCCAAAGCCAGTTCGCACCGACCGGGTTGCCGGCATTCGGCGATTGCGCATAGGCGACGTTCGGGTCTTCAAGGAAGGAAGCCGCGATCGTGGCGTCGATCCAGAGACCGCATTTGCCTTCATTGAAAAGTGCAAGGATCTCGTTGAAGGAGTTGCCTTCGGAACCCGGAGGTCCGTAGCTGCTGAGGAGATCGACGTAGAAGTTGACCGCGGCATTCCATTCGGGTGAATCGAGCTGCGGCTTCATTTCTTCATCGAACCAGCGCGCGCCGAAAGAGTTGGCGACCGTGGTGATGAATGCAGCGTTGTCGCCCCAACCGGGCTTGCCGCGCAGGCAGGCACCATAGATGCCATTGTCGGGATCATGCATCGCGGCTGCAGCGGCCTTGATATTGTCCCAGCTGTCGTTGTCCTTGATTTCAACGCCAGCGGCATCGGCCAGGTCCTTGCGGTACATGACCATCGACGATTCACCATAGAACGGTGCTGCGTAGAGCTGGCCATCGTGGCTCAGACCTTCGCGCATCGCAGGCAGGATGTCGTCAAGATCGTAGCTGTCGCTGAAGTTCAGAGGCTCGATCCAGCCAGCTTCGCCCCAGATCGGAGCTTCCTGCATGCCGATGTTGATGATGTCGTACTGGCCGCCGCCGGTCGCGGTGTCGGACGTGACCTGCTCGCGCAGCACGCCTTCTTCCAGCGAAACCCAGTTCAGCTTGACGCCGGTTTCTTCTGTGTAGGCTTCCGCGACCTTTTGCATGTTGATCATGTGACCGTTGTTCACGATCGCGATGGTCAGCGTGGTTTCATGGCCAGCAGCAAATGCTCCGCCAGTCGCGATCAGCGACATGGCTGTAGCCGCACGAAGTGCGTTTCTCATATACATCCGGGTTCCTCCCTAACTTGGATGTGGACTGATCGCGAGTTAGGCAAAAATATGACGCGGTGTCAAATCAAAATTTACGCGCGCAAAAAAGATTAGGCGGACTCACGCATAATCAGGCGCGACTCGAACAGTGTTTCGGTGCGTTCTCCAAGGCGTCCGCCACTCTCGATAACCTTGAAAAGAGTCTCAACGGAACAATCGCTTACGGCTGCATAGTCATGCGCCGCAGTCGTTAGGGAAGGGCAAGTGAATTTGGAGAACGGGTGGTCGTCATGGCTTGCAACCCGGAGGTCACAGTCTTTGTGCCGACCGACACGTTTGCCGCTGTCGAAGCAAGCTGAGAGAAATCCGATGGCGAGTCGGTCATTGCTGCACAGGACGGTATTGGTCGGAAGCAGCCCTTCCGCGATGGCCTTCAGGCCGCCGTTTCGACCAATCTCCTCAAACTCCCAGCCCTCTCCTTCGATCTGGATGACATGAGGTGTGAGCCCAAGTTCGTCCATCGTCTGAAGATAGGCGTTGCGGCGCTTGTTCGCATTCGGATTGGCAGGGTTCCGCATCTCGAAGAAACTGGGAGGCTCGCCGGTTCGGCTCAGGTATTGCACGGTCTGGAACACGAAGCTGTGGTTGTCCGACCCCACAAATGCCTCGCCCATCCCTTCGATGTTACTGTCGAACAAGACCGTCGGGACGTGTTTGCAGAACGCCTCGATTGCGGATTTGTCCGATGCCCGACCGAGCGGTGCCATCAGGACGCCCGCGGGCTTCAGGGAGCGAAGGGCGTCGAGGATATCGTTTTCAAGCGCCGGTTCTCCGTGAGAGCTGAACAGCGTCGGCCAAAAGCCGGCGGAAATGCATTGTCGTTCGATCACACGAACGATTTCGCCGAAGAAAGGGTCGGACAAATAGGGCACCACAATGCCGATATTCTTCGTCAGCTTCCGGTTCTGGTTCATCGCGTAGATGTTGGGACGATAATCGTAACGCTCAATCGCCTGCTCGATCTTCTCGCGGGTGCTTTGACGAACGCTCGCAGGATCGTTGAAATATTTTGAGAGGGTGGGGCGCGAGATTCCGACGATTGCAGCGAACTCTTCCATGTTGCGAATGGGCTGGTTACTCATGGGCCCCGGTCCTTTGGATTTAGCATTACAACTTTACACCTCCTTTACACTAAACTTTCCGCGCGCAAACAAGGTCTGTCGCTTTGGAAGTTTTGCTGCGTTCGGCAAACGCGTCCAAATTCCTTTGTATTGTGCGGGTTTCACTTTTTCCCTGGCAGAAACAGTGTGCCTTTTGGCTGGAGGGCGTCCGACATGCGTGCCGCTTTCATGCCGCATTCGGCAATCGGAAGGTTGTGGCGGTCAAAAAGGAGCTTTCCCATGCCGACGTTGACCCATCCGCAAAACTGACAAGGTCTGATCACAAAAATGCCCCAAACCAATCGTTTACCAACTCAGGACAACGAAACTGGGTGATAGCATTGGGGTGGTGCAATGCAGCGAAATGAGGTCGTTGACCTTCAGAAATTTCGAGAAGCCGAGGAGGGCAAGATCCTTTCGGATGGCGACCGGCCGAGCTTCCTGAAAGCCGGCACGGTTCTTCTTCACGGACAATATTCGATTGACGGGTACCTGAACTGCGGCGGCTTCGGGATCACCTATGTCGCAACGGACAGTCTTGGCCGGAAGGTGGTCATCAAAGAGTGTTTTCCGAGCGAGATGGTCTATCGGCGTAATCGGTCGATGGCGGCAAAAAGCCCGAGCTACCAGGATGAGGTCGACAGAATTGTAAGACAGTTCGTGACCGAGGCGCACAACCTGGCGAATGTGCGCCATGAGAATGTTGTCCATGTCCACCAGATCTTCGAGGAAAACGACACCGCCTATATGGCGATGGATTTCGTGGACGGGCCGGATCTGCTGGATCTGATGGACAGTCCGAGACGACTGGCTCCCAAAGAGGTGCAAGACCTGACACGAGTCATGCTTGGCGCGATCAGGTACATACACGAGCTTGGCATGCTGCATCGGGACATTTCGCCGGACAACATCCTTGTGGAGCCGGATGGCAAGCCCGTACTTATCGATTTCGGCGCA
>JBNKUW010000211.1:0-3338 GCA_050298835.1 Marivivens sp. | reverse complement strand
ACCATTCCAATCATGAACGATTTTCCATTTAGAAGTATTGACATCGATTTACGTCGCCTCCCGTCAATTAGAGCAATTTGTCACTCAGCTTTTGCGGCAGTCTCTTGGACGATTGCGCCCGCTCAAGTTACGTATTAGGGTTGGTAATTAGGATTAAAACGGACAAAACCGTGCTGCTTTTGGCCGCTTTGGGTCGTGGTCTTGGCCGGTCAAGAATCACTTGAACCAACGCTGATCTAGCTGCGGGTAGATTCTCCCGTTTGGATCGCGCAACCGTATGCCCAACCCAATAGAGCTGTGCAGGTTCACGACCTACTTGCCCACCGGATCAGGGCCATCGGGAGCCAGACCCACCAAAATGTGAGCTTGAGGAGAAGCCGAGTAAAAACCCATGCATCGGAGCGTTCTTCGACGGATACACGCGCCTCGTAGGCATCGCGTAGCGTGGCATACCCGTCGTAGAGATCAGCGCCGACCATGGCGGCGTGCTCGGCGCGGGTGGCGCGCAGGATCGCTTCGTTGGCCTCCACGGTGGAGCGGCGGAGATAGTCTTCCTGGGTTTCGGTCAAACGCTGTGACATTGGATGGTCCTTTCCAGTCTGATGTTTCTTCGGCGACGACCTCCTCGTGCCGTCCATGGTCAAGAAACCATCCGGCGCTGCGGAACTCCAATCTTCGTATTTGGGAACGTGTTTCCTTTTCCACGGATCGGTTTCCCAAAATGGGAAGCCAGGAAGTCAGGAAGTCAGCCTGACATCACGCTAGGCTGATGCGAAATATGGATTTTGAATCAGGGGCTTGGAATGTCGCGCGGCAAGTTCGCAGCGTTGGCCGTATACTCGATAAGTGCGCCGTCCCGCTCAATCGTAAAACGCACCCAGACCTGATCCAGCCGGCCAGTATGCTCGTTGGAAAACCCGTCTTTCATCGAGAATACCCAGTCGCCCTGAACCTCTTGGCCTTCGAAGAATCGCTTCAGCGTGTCGTTGTCGGACGTATAGGTCGACTTGTAACCTAGACATCTGTTCAGGCCGCGATCCATCACGCCCACAAAGCGCCCGCTCGGAGCGATCAGCCGTGCGGAATGGTCGTCTTCGCAATCGGTCGTAAAGGCAAAATAAAGCCGAAGATCGACAAGCCTTCCCTTCAAGGGAACCGACAACACCTCAGTCACCGCAGAGCCGGAATCGTAGCTGTTCGCCAAGGCGAACTCCCGTTTCAGAACGCGTTCCCGTTCTTGCAGCGCGTCCAGAAGCAATCGGCCGTCGGGATACTTTTGCAGAAACGCATCCCATCCTTCTGATGAGCCGTTGCGTTTCAGGGCCGCGAAATCTTCTGCTTCGCGACCTTGGGTTCCACGCGGCTCCTCCTCCACAGGTGGCGGGCCAAAGGCGGCGCGCAAAATCGGACTCGCCTCAAGAATGGCATTCATCCGGGTGCCGACATTGACCGCTCCAAGGGACGAGCGATGCAAGCCCACGATCACGCCGGGTTCGTCATCCGAAAGGATCAGTGACCCTGAATTGCCCGCCAGCGTGTCGCAGTGGTGATATACCCGCGCTTCGCGCACCGGGATTTCGCCGTCCGCAAGGCAGCCACCGCGTGTGATGTGCAGCGGATAGCCGAAAGGATGCCCTGCCACCATCAGGGGCTCCCCCGACCGCGCATCTCGCGCCGTCGCATTCAAGGGAACGAAGCCTGCAACAGATGTGGAAAGCTCCAGAATAGCGTAGTCGAGCGCGGCATCGACTTCGGCGGGCTGAGGACTGACGTCGTGTGTCAACGCAGTTTCCGGGGCACGTCCGTCCAGAAATCCGATCGTGAAGGTCGCGCTTTCAAACAGGGCACCTCCCCTGTCCTTCAGGCAATGCGCATTGGTCAGAACGCGTCTGTCGGAGATCAGGTTGCCGGTACAATAGACCGCGTTTTCGCCCGGAAATGTCACAAGAAGCAGCCCCACGACTTCGGTCAGCCGTCCAAGCTTTTCGGAGCCCCGATATCGCAGCATAGGCTCAAACAAGGACCCAGGCGCGATGTCGTTCAGGCTCTGATCCGCAGAGATGCCTTGGGGTAGCCCGCTTCCGATGTCCCTGTTGGCGCCTTTCGGCAATTCATAAACCTGAGCAAGCGCGTGGCTTGCCCAGACCATGAGCCCAAGCAAAAGAGCCAGCAAACTCTTTGATCGCAGCATGGACGCCCCCCGATTTCCACCAGACCAAGGCGCAGATTTCTGCGCCTTTTGAGAACGGTAACAAAGTGAAGAGGGATCCGTATACGAAAAACGGGGAAACGGTCGGTTCTCACGCCGACCGTTTCGTTCACACTGCGGTGTCAACGGTCCGCGACGAAGCCACCCTGCAACAACACGTCGGTTGCGCCGCCATCCTTCGTCCCAGCTCCGGAGACGAACCCGCCGATCCCAGAGGCGTCCACGCCAAAAAACTGGCCATCGGCGTCCCCTCCGGAAAAGATCTCCATGCCGAAATCGCCGGGGTTGAGGGCAATCGTGGTTTCGAACGTCCCCCCGTCCAACGTTGTCGGCAGGATCGTGATTTCGGAACTATCGGCGGTCGCGTTGGCTGGCACATCCGCGAAATCCGTGGACACCGTCAGCAGACCATCGATGGTGCCTGCATCGAAATCCGCGTCCAAGACCGCACCGCCGGAGGCGAAGACGTTGTTGGCGCCGCCGTGGGATATGATCACTCGTGAGCGCCCGGTGAAGGCCGCCGTTCCCGTTTGCGCGCCAACCTCGCCGGGGTCTGTATTGAAGCCCGCAACATTGATCCCGAGGTAGGAAAAGTTGTCCGGCCCAAGCGTTGTGTCGTAATTGGCAAGATACCCGCTTCCCACGGTGTCGTCCGCTGCAAGGGCACCGGGATAAAGAATGGCGGTGGCAGAGCCGAGCATGCCTTCCCAGCGTCCTTCCTCGACATTCCACGGCATCACATAGGTGTCGCCGTCGATCGCCGCGGTCATGGTGTTGCCGCCGTTGCTTTGGGTCAACGTCACATCGCGCATAACGATTTCCCTATCCCCGATACCGGGGAAGTAAATCATCGGCATCTTGGTCTTCAGCGCCACATCGTCTGAAGTCAGAATGGTGTCCCCTACAGTGGCATATCCCGAAGACGCCGTCGGCGCGCTACCGGTGGAGGATCCGCCGCCGCAGGCCGCAATGAAAGTAAGCGGAAGAAAATAAAGAGCTTTCATGTCTTGTCTCCTGTTTCAATTGGCCGCGCGACATCGTTCCGTGAACCCGATGATTCACGGGGAAAACTCACGCGCGGATTTCAGTTCGTGCGTGTGAACCCTCAGCGTTTTGCCGAGGCGTGGCC
>JBNKUW010000210.1:0-3343 GCA_050298835.1 Marivivens sp. | reverse complement strand
GGAATGGAATGTATCGTCTGGATTTGTCATTCTTGCTCTGGGACCGGAGAGCGGACCATCCCGACAAACCGCGGGAGGGTTTCGATACGGGACAGCCACGCGCGGACCGACGGATAGTCCTGCAGGCCGACCCCACCTTCGGGGGCGTGCGCGATATAGCTGTAGCAGGCGATATCCGCGATGGTGACCGCCGTCCCGACAAGGAAACTCTGCTGTCGCAAAACCGTATCCATCACTGCGAGCAATTTGTGTGCTTTCGTCTTTGCGACCTGATGATCCAGACTGGCACCAAAAACGTTGACCAGTCGCGCCACAGCCGGACCTTCAGCAATTTCGCCCGCGGCAATAGACAGCCAGCGCTGGACATGCGCCGCCGTTTCTGGCGCTTCGGGGTGCCAGTCATGCCCCTCAGGGTATTTGCGGACAAGATACACAAGGATCGCGTTGGAATCCGACAGGATGATCCTGTTGTCATCAATGAAAGGCACCAGACCGAAGGGGTTCATCGCCAGAAACGCGTGCTCTTTGTGAGCGCCATGTTTCATGTCCAGATCGACCGGTTCATAAGGCAAGTCAAGCAGAGCCATCATCAGCTCAACCCGATGACAATGGCCGGACTTCGGGTTCCGGTAGAGTTTGATTGGAGCGGCCTGCGCGGGAAAATGAGAGTTCATTGGTATGTCCCGTTGCTCAAAGTCCGAGATCGGACAGATCGGGATGATCGTCCGGACGCCGGCCCAGCGGCCACCGGAACAGGCGGTCCTCTGCACCAATGGGGCGTTCGTTGATACTGGCGTGACGCACGGCCATCAGCCCGTCAGGGGCGAATTCCCAGTTTTCATTGCCATAGGCCCGATACCACTGACCGCTGTCATCGCGGTATTCATAGGCATATCGGACGGCGATCCGGTTGTCGGAAAACGCCCAGAGCTCCTTGATCAGGCGATACTCTAGTTCATGCGACCATTTCCGGAGGAGGAACGCTTCGATCTCAAAGCGACCACGCGGGAATTCCACACGATTGCGCCATTGGCTATCCGGCGTATAGGCCAGCGCAACCTTGGCCGCATCGCGCGAATTCCAGCCATCTTCTGCTAGCCGGACTTTTTCTAGGGCACTGTCCAGCGAAAACGGAGGGCACGGGGGGCGGGTCATCGGATATTCCTTTCGGGACCATAGAAAACTAGGAAACGGATGGCCGGACGGGGGAGAATGCCCGGCCACCGCATCCGCCTCACGCGGCGAGATCACCAGCGTCGACCGCGGGGAAATCAATCTCGGTCTGGGCGAGTTCGTTCAGATAGTTGGTCCAGATGTTCAGCGCGACGTGCTGCACGATCTCGATAATCTGGCCGTCATCGTAACCGGCATTCCGAACAGCCGTTAGATCCTCGCCAGCGACACGCCCGCGAGCGTTCAGAACCTGCACGGCAAAACGAACGGCAGCGTCTGCTTTGCCGTCATTCGACCGGCCGGAACGGTTGGCTTCGATTTCGTCATCATCGAGCTTGGCCAGGTTTTTGCCCAAGTAGGTATGTGCCGACAGGCAGTAGCTACAACCGTTGGCCTGGGCCACAGCCAGCGCAACCCGTTCGCGTGTCGCGGCAGGCAGCTTCCCTTTGCCAAGCGCGCCGGACAGGTGGAGATACCCTTCGAGGGCGGTCGGGCTCACGCTCGCCAAACGGAACAGGTTCGGAACAGAGCCAAGCTGTTTTTGAACGGCTTGCAGCAGCGGCTGCGACGCTTCAAGCGCAGTGGCAATGTCGTCAGGATGAGTAATTCGGGACATCAGATAGCTCCTCTATTTGCGATGATCAGGAAATAGAGACTCCCACTTTTCGGGAGTAGGCATTATTATTGAGAGGTATCTTTCCAGATAATGGAATACTCATGGCTGATCGTTTCGACGCAATGTCTATCTTTGTACGGGTGGTTGACGCCGGTAGCCTCACGGCTGGAGCGCGGGGGCTTAGAATGCCTGTCGCAACCGTCAGCCGCCGGATATCCCAGCTAGAAGACCACCTCGGGGCGGAACTGCTCCTGCGTTCGCCCAGAGGGTTGAGCCTGACAGACACCGGCAAAACCTATCTGGCCGCCTGCCGCAGAATCCTTGAGGACGTGTCAGAGGTGGAACGTATCGCAAAGGGCGAATTCACGACGGTACGTGGTGTCCTGACGATGACCGCGCCCGTGGTCTTTGGACGTCTGCATGTCCTACCTGTCGTGAATGCCTTTCTAAAGGAACATCCGGATGTCGATGTCCATCTTGAACTGACAGATCGGCCAGTGAATTTACACGAGGAACACCTTGATCTCGCGCTGCGTATCGGGCCACTCGTGGACAGCGCCCTGATCGCTCGCAAAGTCGGTGAGGTGCGCAGGATCGTCTGCGCCAGCCCGTCCTATCTGCAAAAACGTTCTCTTCCGGAGAACCCGCAAGATCTGAGGGATCATGACGTAATCACCTTCCAAAATCTGATGTCACCACAGGATTGGCGCTTCAGAGATGCTCAAAGCCAAGACATCGTAAAAGTGCACTCGCGCCTCGTCGTAAACACCGCCGAAGCTGCGATAGCTGCCGCCGTGGACGGGATCGGCATAACCCGCGTTCTGTCCTATCAAGCTGCTGCCGCGATCAAAGATGGCCGCCTGCGCCCTTTCCTGCAAGACTTCGAACCGCCCGCTTGGCCTGTTCACATGCTCTATGAACCACGCACGGTCCTGCCGCAAAAACTCAGGGCTTTTCTCGATTTTGCAGCGCCTGTGATTTCAAATCGGTTGTTGCAAAGTGAAGCGACGGTGAACGACGGGTATTCCTTGGATGGCAAGAGTTCGAGCTGATCAGAAGTTCATGGTTTCAGCCCGAGCGCGGTTTGGATCTACCAGATCTGATCCGGTGATAGCGGCGTGTTGGTCATGTTCAAAACTCCCAACGCGCGCAATCTGACATAGGCTGCATCAGCGAGCGCTACGCAATCGGCCAAAGCGCGATCAAAGCGCGTGTGACTGAAGTCCGTCAACACTCGCGACGCCAGCACCTCTTCGCCAGCCTCCAACAGAAGTGATGCGGTGTGCAATACCTCAGGCAGCTCCCTGTTCGTTTGCGCTTCGATGGCCCTCCAATGGGTCCAGACTTCAGTCAGGATCGGGTCCGGCTGCTGGAAGGCGATGTGCATCAGACGTTTGAAGCTGACAAAGGCCGAGGGACCGGTTTCTATACCCTGTGGGACCAGAGAAACAGTATCAGGATCCTTATCAGCTTTCGGCAATCCAGAAAACGGTGGCTTTCGCCGGTTGTCAGGTAGCGATGCTGTTGCCATGCGGGAGGCACCGAGGTCTGCCC
>JBNKUW010000209.1:0-3357 GCA_050298835.1 Marivivens sp. | reverse complement strand
ATTCCCGTCACGACGGAAGAAGCGTTTCTGATCGCAATCGCGCGGGGCAACGTCGCAGAGGTCACGCCGGAAACACCAAAGCAAACCGTCGTTTACGATGCGTTTTCAGGTGCGTCTGTGGTGCCGGAAAACATCACCGCGCTTTTGTCTGAACAACGTCTTGGCGAAGCGCTGTTGATCGCGATCCGTGATTTCACCGCAGGTATTTCCGGTGATCCCCAACGGGTGAGCGAAGCACTGACGACCTTCCGCGCGGTTGGGCTCGAAGATTATGCACGCCGTGCCGCCCTACAATATCTGATCCTCCAGAGGCAGCCGTGAGCGCGCTTCAACCGATGCGGGTCTGGATACAGACCTTTCTTGAGGCGCAGGCGGCAGAGCTCGACGCAGCCACCAATACCCAGCTTGCCTATGCACGTGACCTCAAGGATTTCTCTGGCTGGTTGGAAAAACGGTCGGTCCATTTCCACCACGCATCACAAGACCATGTTGAGAGCTACCTGATCGCCTGCGAAGCCGAGGGACTCGCCGTATCGACACGCGCGCGCCGGTTATCGGCGATAAAGCAACTGTATCGTTTTGCCTTTGAAGAAGGTTGGCGATCAGACAACCCGGCGGTCAAGATCAGAGGACCAGGCAAGGCGAAACGCCTTCCCAAAACGCTCTCTGTTGAAGATGTCGACCGCTTGCTGGACGTCACCCGCAGTCACGGACGCGACGCGGTGCGCAACACCTGTCTGATGGAACTTCTCTATGCGACGGGGATGCGTGTCACGGAACTCGTCAGTTTGCCCGTTGCTGCCGTTCGCGGAAACCCGCAACTGATCCTCGTTCGCGGGAAAGGCGGCAAGGAACGGATGGTGCCCCTGTCCGAAGGGGCGCGGCGCGCCATCCTCGATTGGCTGGACGTGCGGGACGCGGTTGAAACCACTGCACAGCAGACGCTGCGCAAACCTGCATCGCCCTTTTTGTTTCCGTCACGCGGTAAACTCGGCCATCTCACACGGCACCGGTTTTTCATGTTGATCAAGGAACTCGCGGTGGCCGCAGGGATATCGCCCGAAAGCGTCACCCCGCACACCATCCGGCACGCTTTTGCCACCCATTTGTTGGCCGGTGGCGCGGATTTGCGGGCTATTCAGACGATGCTCGGCCATGCGGATCTGGCCACGACCGAGATCTATACACATGTTCTGGACGAACGCCTCAAAGAGCTGGTCTTGTCACACCATCCACTGTCTCGTGATAGCGAGTCTTGAAGACTGACCTCCCAACCCCCATAACCGTTGTAACCCAACGGATTACTTAAAATGCCCATGCTTGACGCTGCCTTCTGGATCACCGCCGCTGCCATTATGGTTTTGCTGGTGCTCTCTGCCTTTTTCTCCGGCTCTGAAACGGCGCTGACAGCGGCAAGCCGTGGCAAACTCCGCTCTGCCGCAGATAAGGGATCGCGCGGCGCGGAAACGGCACTGACCGTGACCGAAGACAGCGAACGCCTGATCGGCTCCATTCTGCTGGGCAATAACGTCGTGAACATCCTCGCCACGTCGCTGGCGACGGCGCTATTGACCAAACTGTTCGGCCAGAACGGTGTTGCACTCGCGACGCTGGGGATGACCCTGCTGGTCCTGATCTTTGCCGAAGTGCTGCCCAAAACCTACGCGATCACCAATTCGGAAACCGTTGCGGCCCGCGTAGCCCGTCCGATCCTCTGGGTGACCCGAGTTTTCTCTCCGATCGTGGCCTTTGTACGGGTGCTGGTGCGTGGTGTTCTGCACGTCTTTGGTGTCCGCACCGATCCGGACAGCAAAATCCTCGCCGTACGGGAAGAAATTGCCGGTGCCCTGCAACTGGGTCACTCCGAAGGGATCGTCGAAAAAGAAGACCGTGACCGTATCCTCGGTGCGCTGGACCTCTCCGACCGCTTCGTAGAAGAGGTGATGCTCCACCGTTCCGGTATCGAGATGATCGATGCCGCCCTGCCCGTACCGGAAATTCTGGCGCGGGTTCTGGACAGCAACTACACCCGCCTGCCGCTTTATCGGGACGAACCGGAAAATATCGTCGGTGTCTTGCACGCCAAGGACCTTCTTCGGGCCATGCACAAGATGCTGGAAGACGGCTATATGGACACCGAAGAGATGAAGCGGTTCGACATTCTCTCGGTTGCGATGGAACCGTATTACGTCCCTGAAACCACCACGCTCGATGACCAGATGCGGCGGTTCCTGAAACGGAAAACCCATTTTGCACTGGTTGTGGACGAATATGGCGGGTTGCAGGGTCTTCTGACGCTCGAAGATATCCTCGAAGAGATTGTCGGCGAAATTGCCGATGAATTCGACGAAGCCGATGAGGATATGATCAAGCCGACCGGCGATGGCGCGTTCCTTGTGGACGGTGCCATGACCATTCGGGACCTCAACCGCGCACGCGACTGGTCATTGCCGGACGAAGAGGCCAACACCGTCGCAGGCCTCGTCATCCATGAGGCGCAAATGATCCCTCTGGAGGGTCAGGTGTTCAGCTTCTACGGCTTCCGTTTCGAAGTAACCGGCAAAGACCAGAACCGCATCAGCCAACTGAAAATCCGGCCCCTACCGCAGGCTTAGTGGCAATCCGCAGCGCGGCCGGTTTTCGTCTCTAGCCAAAGCCACGGCGTCGGTCCCATCCGCCATTCCCAAAGAGCCGTCAGGCGATCAAGGTCGCTCAGGCTCTCCATCCAATCGGGAAGTGCGGCCATATCCACGTCGCGATCAAACCGCGTGACGGTGTGGGTTTCTGCAAACCGCTGGGACAGCGTATCGCTCAAACCCGGCTTGAAACAGTCGTGAACCTCAACCAGAATATCGGCCTGTGCCAGCGCCGGCGCTACGACCGGATCAAGGAGCATGTCTTCGGCCCCTTCGATATCACAGATGACCAACGTCGGTTGGTCATTGCAGATGCCAAAGCCGTCGTGGGACAGCTCCCCATTGACCACAATCCGGTCCGATACCTGATTAATCCGCGCAAGTTCGGTGCAACGGGCCTGCGCTTTGGGATCAATGTCATGGGCAATGATGCGACTGTCCGGCATCCGTCGCGCCAGTCCCACCGCATAGTACCCTTCAGCGCACCCCACATCGAGCACCTGCGGATACCCCCGGCCAATGATCGTCTCAATAACCGGAACCAGCGTTGTTTCATACACACCGAGCAGCCGCGCCGACCGCGCGCCTTCGGAAGCACGGAGCGGGAAAGACATTCCTTTGAACGGTCCGCTCAAAACCTCAGTACCCTGACGCTGCACAATCGTGTTTTCCAACACCACGGAACGCCACTTGGCCAGCAGGCGGTAGCTTGCCTCAAGCG
>JBNKUW010000208.1:0-3359 GCA_050298835.1 Marivivens sp. | reverse complement strand
TGAGGCGGGCGAAAAAACATCAGCGACCCTGTAGCGGTCGTAATACACCTGCCGCGTCTCGGACAGCGACAGGAACAGCCCTGTCATCATCACCTGCATCGCCACCCCCATGGCGATGACACAAGCAATAGCGACCGCTTGCCCTTTCATCCGCCACAGATCACGACGCAGTTTTGAAACGAGAACGCTCACCACTCGATCTCCGCTGGATCGACGGGATGGGCGTTGCGGCTGACAGACTGGATTTGTCCGTCTGCAAAGCGGATCACATGATCCGCCATTTCGGCAGTTGCCGCAGCGTGGGTCACGATCAAGATCGTGGTACCAAGCCGTTGGTTTACGTCCCGCAACACCGACAGTACCGCCCGACCGGTGGTGCTGTCCAACGCGCCTGTAGGTTCGTCACAGACAAGAACCTCGGGCTCTTTGGCGATGGCGCGGGCAATGGCGACACGCTGTTGTTCACCCCCGGATAGCTGGGCGGGAAAATGGTCTTTGCGTTCGCCCAACCCGACCAGATCAAGCGCGGCGTCTGGCGTCATCGGATGGCGGGCAATCTCTGTCACCAGCTCAACGTTTTCGCGCGCGGTGAGGCTCGCCATCAGGTTATAGAACTGGAACACGAACCCGACGCTGTTGCGGCGGTAGATCGTCAACTCCCGATCGGTCATATCCGTGAGCGACTGTTTTTCGAACCATGCCTCGCCTTTGCTGGCGCTATCCAACCCTCCAAGGATATTCAAAAGCGTCGATTTCCCGCTCCCCGAGGGGCCAAGAAGGACGACAATTTCGCCTCTGTTGATTTGGATATCTACACCACGTAGCGCATGCACAGCACTCCGTCCCGAGCCATAGGTTTTCGTCAGTCCTTTGGTCACAAAGGCGGGTTCGGCAGTTTTCGGTCGCTCGGTCATAATGCCTCTAGGCTAACACAAGGTTTTGATCCGACAGTGATCCTCGTCAAATGCTGCACTTCTTTGGAAGGCAGGTAAACCTCATTCCGCACCCTGAGAGCAGTCGTATAGGTGTCCCGACTAAAGTCTTGCTTACCCGAAGGCCATTCACCAGACTAACCTGATGTAACAGTCCGGCAATGACCGGAGCATAGCCATAGAGGAGGATGAAATGGCCTGGAACAAACCCAAACTGCGTGAAATTGCCTGCGGCATGGAAATCAACATGTACGGCCCCGATCACGACGACGATCACGGCGTTCTGTTTTAAGTTTATTTAAAGGAGAGCTGGATGACCTTCCGCGCTCTCATCCTTGGGGCAGCAGCCGGTGGTGGACTGCCCCAATGGAACTGTGGATGTGAAAACTGCCGTAGGGCACGTTCCGGGGAAATCCCGTCACAAACGCAGTCCTCACTCGCAATAACAGCGAACGGTAGGGATTGGGCAGTATTGAATGCCTCTCCTGATATCCGGCACCAACTGGCAGCAGCTACTCCGATGCATCCGACAGGATTGCGCGATGTGCCGCTAAAGTCCGTTCTTGTCACAAATGGTGATATCGACCACGTCGCAGGGCTTCTCACCCTGCGGGAAATGCAACCGTTCACGGTATTCGCCACGGCTGGTATTCACGATGTTCTGGGTGCCAATCCGATGTTGGATGCCCTGAATGCATCAGTCGTTGCGCGGAAAACCGTTGCGTTGGATACCCCGTTCGAAATCCTGCCTGATCTGACAGCAACGCTTTTCGCGGTTCCGGGCAAGGTGCCGCTCTATATGGAGGGCGAAACTGTCGATACCGAAATGATCGGCGATCAGACGGTAGGAGTCGAACTTTCAGCCAATGGGCGGCGCGCATTGTATATTCCGGGATGCGCCTGCCTGAACGACGGCCTGCGGGACCGGATCGCTGACGCTGATGCGCTTTTCTTTGACGGAACGCTTTGGGCGGACGACGAAATGCAGCGCTGCGGGCTCGGCAATAAAACCGGCAAGCGGATGGGCCATATGTCGATGAGTGGCGACGACGGCTCTATTGCAGCTTTTGCCAATATCCCCGTGGGCCGAAAAGTTTTCGTCCACATGAACAATTCCAACCCCGTCCATGACCCGTCCTCAAAAGAACGGGCAGAGGCAGAAGCCTCTGGTTGGACGATTGGCCAAGACCAGATGGAGATCGAAATATGACCGACAGCCGCGAAGAATTCGAAGCCCGCCTGCGCCATGTAGGAACAGTGCGTTATCACGATCTTCACCCGTTCCATGAACGTCTTCACGGCGGGACTTGCACGATCGACGAAGTCCGCGCTTGGGTGATCAACCGCTACTATTATCAGCACTCGATCCCGATCAAGGACGCCGCGTTCATGAGCCGCGTCGAAGACCCGAAGATGCGCCGCATCTGGCGGAGTCGGATTGAGGACCATGATGGCACCGACACCAACGAAGGCGGCATTGTCCGCTGGTTGCGACTGGCCGAAGAGGTCGGACTTGACCCTGACTATGTTGCCTCAAACGCCGGCGTACTGCCCGCAACGAAATTCGCGGTGGATGCCTACGTCCGTTTTGTACGCGAAAAGCCACTGCTTGAGGCCGTCGCTGCGTCGCTCACCGAATTGTTCGCGCCGAAAATTCACGCGGACCGGATTGCAGGGCTGTTGAAAAACTACGACTTCGCCAATGACGCCTCTTTGGGTTATTTCCGCAAGCGTCTGACCGAAGCCCCCAAGGACGTAGCATTCGGCCTGAAGTGGGTGCTCGATCAAGCGGATACGCAAGAAAAGAAAGACGCAGCCGTTGCCGCGCTCGAGTTCAAAACGGATGTTCTTTGGGCGCAGCTTGATGCGCTTTGGGGGGCCTATGTCGACCCCGGTCGCATTCCTCCGGGTGCATGGACGCCGGATCAGGGTCTTGCTTTGAAAGCAGCCTCATGATTGCAGATACGGCCGTTCCAGTGATCCCGCGCGGTGTGCGAATGCACCGCGATAACGTGCGGAACACATGGGTGCTTCTGGCGCCGGAACGGCTTTTGCCAGTCGATGATATCGGCCATGCGATCCTGTCACACGTGGACGGGCAGCGCAGCTTTAGCACAATCGTGTCAGAGCTTGCCGCTGCCTATTCCGCCCCCGAAGATGTCATTGCCGTTGATGCCTCCGAGTTCATCACAAAACTGACCGACCGCCGTTTTCTGGATCTGATCGAATGACCAAAGCCCGCCCGCCGATCGCCATGCTGGCCGAGGTGACACACCGTTGCCCCCTCGCCTGCCCGTATTGTTCAAACCCAGTCGAACTCACCGCCCGCGAGGCAGAGATGACGCTGGATCAATGGACGGATGTGTTTCAGCAGGCTGCCGACATGGGCGTTCTGCAACTACATATGTCCGGCGGTGAACCCGCATC
>JBNKUW010000207.1:0-3363 GCA_050298835.1 Marivivens sp. | reverse complement strand
ACGCGATATTGCCCATAACCCTTAGTGCCGATGCGCAATCTCGCCAGACCTGTCATTCGAAAAAACGGCCACCGTTTGGTGGCCGTTTCTCTGTGTCGATCAGAACTCTACTGAGAACATCTGCCCCAGAGAGAAGCGACCGGATTGATCGATACTTGCAGTACCGCTCAATGTTCCGACGCGGAGAGGCTTTTCATAGCTGAACGTCAACGATCCCGTCGTCTGTGAAGCACGATGATCGGCGCTCAATTTGAAAGTATATGAGAAACCGTCTTCGTCTGAACGCCCGAGCTCGAAGTCCGCACCATACCCGCATTCCGTCGTGTCACCGCCGATCGGACGGTCACAGAAATAGCGCGGCGTGATAGCCAGCTCGTCTTCGTATGCGGGAAGCAGGTCTTCAATCCGGACTTCTGCATAGAGATGGGCGCCAGAAATCGGAGCGATTGAGAGGTTCGCACCATCTTCGATCGATCCACGGCTTGCCTGAACACTCACATCCCCACCCGGCGACCAAGCGAGGTCAACACCGGCGCGCGGCGAAAGGGTCAACCCGCCAAACTCGGTTTCACCAGAGATCGCGGCGCCTGCAAAGACGGCCGTGTAGCGATAGTTGCCGGTCGCAGTGATCGCTCCGCCAGCACGGTCAAAGTCGAGATTGAAGTTGTGCTGACCGGCAGCAGCCCCAAGATAATAATCCAGGAACAGGGTTTGGTTGAACCGTTGAGCACCATAGATGCCAGCATTCACCCCAAAGCCGGTGATTTCGCCGTCGGCAAGGCCGGATACGCTATTCTTGCTCGCGTACAGACCAAAGAAACGGCCTGCAACATGGTCATCGTTGACGAAACGCTCTTTACGGAACGCGAGGTTGAGCATTCCTTGGGACATGCCGCTGTCGTTTTCCAAGTAGCTGATCGAACCAGTTACAATCCGCCAGCTGTCGGTGCCGCAGTCATATGTTTCCGAGAAATAGCTACCCGAAACGTCTGCCCCTTGATCGTTGATTGTCGCATCCAAATTGCGTTCCAAACGGGTCCGGTCTGTGCAGGGACCAACATCGGATTCTGCCTCGCGGGCAATGAATTCCACACGACGGTTGGCTGCCTGACCTTCCGGTGTGCTGTTGTCAGCAATCGGGCGGTTTTCACCATAGCCACGCGGGGACAGGCGGGACGTTTCCACACCACGCTGTCCGAGGGCAAGCACGACCGCTTCGGTACGGGCCTGGCTCAGGGCGAGGTTATAGGTGTCGCTTGCACGATCATCCGTATGCCCTGCGACTTCGATCCGCTGATCGGGGCAGCTTTGCAAGATAGCCGCGATTTGATCCAGCACCGAAGCACTTTCGGCAAGGATCACAGCGCTACCGCTGTCAAACAGGATCGGCTGCGAGGTCAGTGCGGCGTTCATCGACGCTGCACAGGTCGATCCGGAGCTCTCACGCGACTTTAACCGGTTTAGCGCATCAGCAGCGTAGCTGCTCATCTGACGGCTCTGAAGCGTCATAGTTGCGGCAAGGTCGTCCTGCAGGATTTGCTGCAGGTCGTCTTCGATCATCGGCT
This sequence comes from Marivivens sp., assembly GCA_050298835.1. Taxonomy (GTDB): domain Bacteria; phylum Pseudomonadota; class Alphaproteobacteria; order Rhodobacterales; family Rhodobacteraceae; genus Marivivens. The sequence goes on along the minus strand of JBNKUW010000207.1, from coordinate 1,798 downwards.
CCAGCGCACTATCAATTGGAAGGTGGTTCTGGACAACGCCATCAGATGTGGTCGCGATATCCGAGGTGAACACCATTTTGAAGCTGGTGTAATAAGTTGTGTCCATTCCAGAAGAGGTCGCGTTATCCGCACTGATCTCCAGAACTCCGCCACCCAGATGTTCGGCGGTTGTCATATCCAATGGGCCAGCCTGAGGCGCGATCATCGTGGAAACAAAAGTGTAACCGGATTTCGTGACAGACAGAGAGTAGATGCCGTTTTGTGCGGCAGTCGGGTCAAGCAAGAACGCATAGCGTCCATCTGCACCCGTCACGACGTTGTTGGCATCACCAAGAGTGGTATCGAGCCACGAATCCGACACTTCTACCGGAGTTGCACCTGCCGTAGACTGATAGCTCAGCGTTACAGTTGCACCGATAACCGGTGCATAGGTGCTAGCGTCATAAACAATACCTGCGGGGTCGATAAGGAACGCATCCTGCTCAAGTTCCACATCACCAGCATCGATTGCGATATTCAGGATACGGTTTCCCGACGTGGTGTTAGAGCTGACGGCAGAAGGTTCGTTGTTCGAACTTGGGTTGTCAAACTCCACACCATAGTTCGCCGGGGGCAGACTAAGGAAGACATAGTCCCCGTTTGCGTCAGTGATCACGGAAACGTCCACTCCGCCCGATTGCACGCGGTCATAGGTGCCAGAACCAGGCGCAGTCTCTTTCAGGAGATAGACAATGATGCCTTCTGCACCTTCAAGATAGTTGCGAACGGTTCCGCTCAACTCGCCAGGGAAACCAGTGTCGGTCGGGGTGCCATCGCCATCCTCAGATGTATTCCCGCCTACTTTGCTTTCGGCGGTCACAACGACTTCACCGGTGTCCAAAGTGTCGTTGCTATTCGCATCGACATATCCCGAAACGGTGGCAATGTTTTCAACGCCGCCAGTGTTGATCGCCGCTTGAGTCAGGGCGTAGGTGGCCGTGTAGGTCCATTGATCACCAGCGTCGATGACATCATCACCAGTGGTACCGGTATCCGAAACGAGGGTCGGGCCCGAGGTCAGCGTGAGAGATCCACCGTTGTTGTCGGCGAATGTGTCGATCAAGCTGACACCCTTAATCGTGACGTTACCCGTGTTTTCAACAAGGATCGTGTAAGTAAGAACGTCACCCGCACGCACGCCGTCAGACAAGGCAGAGGCATCCACGGTTTTGGTAACGCGCAGTTGAGGGTTGGAAACGATAGACAGGGTCGTCGCATCGTCAGCGGTGTTTCCATCGGTATCATCACCATTGTCGGTAACATCCGTGACGTTGTTGGTGCTGCCCGATGGCGGGGTGCCGACAACGGTGGCAGTGTTGGAAAGACCACCCGCAGTGATATCGGCGGCGGTAACAACATATGTTGCGCTAAAGCTAACGCTCGCCCCCGGTGCGAGGGTGGTAGACCCGCTGGAGAGGGTGAAGTCCGCTTCGGTAAAGCTCGTCACAACGGTCGAGGCACCATCGGTCTGGCTCAGAACGTCGTCCTGAACGCCAACACCTGTCAGAGTGACATTGCCCGTGTTCGTGGCCGAAATCGTGTAGGTCAGCGTATCGCCTTCGGACAGGCCGGTATCGCCGGTGTCGGTCGTGATCGCGACGGTTTTGACACCTTCGATTGCAGCAATTTCGGTGAGCGCGGTCACCACACCGTTGCCCGCTGTCGGGGCCGTGCTCGACGTGGAGGCCGTAGCATCAGCGGCCGAGTACGTGGTGAACTGGGCACCACCCGACGGGGTGACGGTAACAGAGGCGACGTT
>JBNKUW010000206.1:0-3397 GCA_050298835.1 Marivivens sp. | reverse complement strand
ATGTCACCGACCGTGTGCAGCTGACTCCGGTCGCCATCCGTGAAGGGGTGGCGTTTGTGGAGACCGTGTTCAAAGACACGCCCACCAGCCCCGATCACGAACTGATCCCGACGGCGGTCTTTACCCAGCCAGAAATCGGCACTGTCGGTATGACCGAAGAAGCCGCCCGCGAAGAGTATGATATCGAAATCTACCGCGCAGCCTTCCGTCCGATGCAGGTGATCCTTGCCGGGCGGCAGGAGCGGATGCTGATGAAACTGATCGTGGATAAGGCCTCGCGCAAGGTGCTTGGCTGCCATATCGTCGGCCCCGCAGCCGGAGAGATGATCCAGCTGGCCGGGGTCGCCGTAAAGATGGGGGCAACGAAAGAAGATTTTGATCGCACGGTCGCGGTTCACCCAACGGCGGCGGAAGAACTGGTCACGATGAAAGAACCCGTGTAGAAGACTTGAAATTTCAGCCTGAATGATCAGGTAAAACGTAACTGTAACCGAAGGGAAGACGAAACCTATGGCAGGTTCCAACAATTCCGGCGGCCCGTGGGGCGGCGACGGAGGCGATGACAAGGACAAGGGTCCTTGGGGAGGGGGTGGAAACCGCCCCGAAGGCAATAATGGTGGTGGTAACGGTCAACGTCCGCCGCAAGTGCCTGAAATCGATGATCTGATCAAAAAGGGTCAGGAACAGCTGCGCGTGTTGATGGGTGGGGGCCGCGGGTCCGGATCCGGTCAGTCATCTGGCGGCGGCGGGTTCGGCAAAGGGAGCATCCTCATTGTCCTGATCGTTGGATTCGGCCTTTGGATGTTTGCGTCCTTCTACTCCGTAAAACCGGAAGAACAGTCGGTTGAGCTATTCTTCGGTGAATATTACGACACCGGGGAACCCGGTTTGAACTTCGCACCCTGGCCATTTGTGACCAAAGAAATCCTCGCCGTGACGCGCGAGAATACCGAAGACATCGGTGTTGGCGGACGTGGCTCTCGCCTCGAAGAAGGTCTGATGCTGACGGGTGACGAAAACATCGTCGACATTGATTTCCAGGTGGTCTGGAATATTACCGACCCGGCGCAATACCTGTTCAATCTGGAGAGCCCGCAGGAAACAATTCGCGCGGTTGCGGAATCCGCTATGCGCGAAGTTATCGGTCGTTCGCAGCTTTCCCCGATCCTGAACCGGGATCGCGCTGCGATTTCGCTGGAAGTGAGAGAACTGATCCAGACGACCCTCGACAGCTATAATGCCGGGGTCAATATTGTGCGTCTGAACTTTGACAAGGCTGATCCGCCGGCCGAAGTTATCGACGCCTTCCGTGATGTTCAGGCTGCTGAACAGGAACGAGATACGCTGGAAAAACGCGCCGACGCCTATGCCAACCAACGGCTTGCGTCCGCACGTGGTGAAGCTGCACAGATATTGCAGGAAGCTGAGGCCTATCGGGCTCAGGTCGTTAACGAAGCGACCGGTGAGGCGGCGCGTTTTATCGCCGTTTACGACGAATATGCCAAAGCCGAAGGCGTGACCCGCAAACGGCTGTATCTGGAAACGCTGGAACGGGTTCTGGCTGGCGTTGAAAAAATCATCATCGACGAAGGGGCAGCGGGCGATTCTGGTGTTGTGCCGTACCTGCCACTTAACGAACTGAGAGGGAGCAACAACTGATGGGACGTTCAGCATTCTTTGCATTCCTCGTATTGGTCGCGGGGATTCTCGCCACTTCCTCACTGTTCATTGTGACGGAAAAGGAAAAAGCCCTCGTGCTGCAATTTGGTCAGGTGCAACGCGTGATCGAAGAGCCGGGCCTGTCGTTCAAAATCCCCTTCATTCAGGAAGTGGTGAAATATGACGACCGTATCCTGTCGCTCGATACCGAACCGCTGGAGGTCACACCGCTTGATGACCGTCGTCTGGTTGTGGACGCGTTTGCGCGTTACCGGATCACCAATGTCGAACAGTTCCGCCGCGCGGTTGGTGTTGGCGGGATCGACTCTGCCGAAATCCGGCTGGAGCGGATCCTGAACGCCGCCCTGCGTGAGGTTCTTGGTTCTGCGAGTTCCAGCGATATCCTGTCGGAAAACCGGATAATCCTGATGACCCAGATCCGCGATGCCGCGATTGTCGAGGCGATTAACCTCGGCGTGGAAATTATCGATGTGCGTATCAAGCGCGCCGATCTACCGGAACAGAACCTTGCCGCAACCTTTGCCCGTATGCAGGCCGAACGTGAACGCGAGGCAGCAGACGAACGCGCTCGTGGTAACGAGGCCGCGCAGATCGTTCGTGCACAAGCTGATCGTACTGCGGTGGAGTTGGTCTCCGAGGCGCAGCGGGATTCGGATATCATCCGAGGTGAGGCAGACGCCGAGCGAAACGCCATCTTTGCCGATGCGTTTGGACGTGACCCGGACTTCTTTGCGTTCTATCGGTCGCTGAAAGCCTATGAAACCGCACTGGGTGGTGAGAATTCCACTCTGGTCATTTCACCCGACAGCGAGTTTTTTGACTTCCTGAAGTCGGACGGTCTGGATGATGAATGATATTCTGCTGGGCTTAGGCTTTGTAGCGGTTATCGAGGGGCTGGTGCTTGCACTGGCCCCTAATCGTTTGGAGGAGATCGTCGAAATGCTGCGCCAGATAGGCCCCGAACGGATGCGTCTGTTTGGACTGGTGACGATTGCGTTTGGTGTGCTCCTTGTTTGGCTTGCGCGTGGCTGACCTCTCACACTAATGTGACGGAAAGCGCGGCCAATTTACTTGAATTATTGTAAATTGATCACACTCTAGAAACGTTACGGTCCATTGGGACCGGTAATTGAGCAGGAGGAAATCATGACAAAAGCAAAAGTGCTGGTGAAGGATACCAGTATTGCAAAAGCGTCATTACTGATTTTATTGATGGCGGTGTCGGTGTTGTTTGCGCTGCCGCAATCAGTCAAATCCCAGCAGATAGGCGAGAGTTTCGCTGACCTTGTCGAAGACATCAGCCCGGCTGTGGTGAATATCGTCACCAGCGTTGCCGTCACGGACCGGATGGGTCCGCAACCCATGGTGCCCGAGGGGTCTCCGTTGGAAGACCTGTTCCGCGATTTTCTGGATCGTCAGGAACAGGATGATCGCCCGCAGTTCCGGGGTGAAGCCATCGGTTCAGGTTTCATCATTTCGGCTGACGGCTATATCGTCACCAACAATCACGTGATTGCCGGCGCCGATGAAATCGAAGTGGAAATGCTAAGTGGTGAATTTGTTCGCGCCGAACTGATCGGCACCGATGAACGCACAGACATCGCCGTGTTGAAAGTGGATCACGATGAACCGCTGCCATTCGTGCCCTGGGGCGATTCCGATATTGCCCGGGTCGGCGATTGGGTGATCGCCATCGGTAACCCGTTGGGGCAGGGCT
>JBNKUW010000205.1:0-3414 GCA_050298835.1 Marivivens sp. | reverse complement strand
GGATTCAAACAGCCGCGTCCCGTCATTCCCGCCAAGCTTGGGATCGTTTAGGCGTTCGGGATGCGGCATCATGCCCATCACCCGACGATTTTCCGATAGTACACCGGCGATGTCAGCGGTCGAACCGTTCGGGTTTTCTGTGTACGTGAAGGCAATCCGATCTTCGTCTCGAAGGCGCGCGACCAGATCGTCATCGGCAACATAGTTGCCGTCGTGATGCGCCACCGGGATCGTGATCTCTTCGCCCTTACGATATTTATTGGTGAAGGGACTATTGGTGGTGGTGACTTTCAGTCCGACATCCTTGCAGACAAATTTCAGCCCCGAATTGCGCATAAGAGCGCCGGGCAGCAGGCCACTTTCGATTAGCACCTGAAATCCGTTGCAAATACCCAGTACATGGCCGCCAACCTGTGCAAAATCGACAACCGAGCGCATGATCGGCGAGCGTGCCGCAATCGCCCCGCAGCGCAAATAATCGCCAAACGAAAACCCGCCCGGCACCGCGACCACATCAAGGCCAGAGGGCAGGGCGGCATCTTTGTGCCAAACCATTTCAGTTTTGCGCCCGGTTACCCGTTCGAACGCAACCGCCAGATCACGATCGCAGTTGGATCCCGGAAAGACGATAACCGCCGCCCGCATCAGGCGATCTCCACCGAGTAATTTTCGATAACCGTGTTGGCCAACAGTTTCTCGCACATTGCGGTCACTTCGGCCTCGGCCTGTGCCTTGTCGGTCTGATCCAGTTCAAGCTCGATCATTTTGCCCTGACGGACATCATTCACCCCATCGAACCCCAGCGATCCGAGGGCGTGTTTCACCGCCTCTCCCTGCGGGTCCAGAACACCGGTTTTCAGGGTGACGAATACGCGGGCTTTCATGCGAGCTTCTCCTTATTTTACAAGCTTAGGACCGGTTCCGGACCCGGATTTTTTCGGCATCACCCCCAGACGGGTGGCAAGTTCCGTGTAGGCATCGGCCAGATTGCCGAGATCCTGTCGGAACACGTCTTTATCGAGCTTCCGGCCCGTTTCGACGTCCCACAGACGGCAACTGTCGGGGCTGATTTCGTCTGCCAGAACGATCCGGCTGAAATCGCCTTCGAATTTACGACCAAACTCGATCTTGAAATCGATCAGTTTGACTCCGATCCCGTGCATCACACCGGACAGGAAGTCGTTCACCCGCATCGCCATCTGGATAATTTCATCCAGTTCCTGCGGAGTTGCCCATTGGAAGGCGAAGATATGTTCTTCGGACACGATCGGATCGTGCAGCGCATCGTCTTTGTAGTAATATTCGATGATCGGACGGGGAAGGGGGGTGCCTTCCTCGACGCCAAGGCGCTTGGACATGGACCCGGCGGCCACATTGCGGACGACAACCTCCAGCGGGATGATCTCCACCGCATAGACCAGCTGCTCGCGCATATTCAGGCGTTTGATGAAATGAGTCGGCAGGCCGATCCCGTTCAGTCCGGTCATAAAATGTTCGGACAGACGATTGTTCAACACGCCTTTGCCTTCGATCACCTCTTTCTTTGTGGCATCGAATGCGGTGGTGTCATCCTTGAAATACTGAACGATGGTGCCCGGTTCCGGTCCTTCGTAAAGGATCTTGGCCTTGCCTTCGTAAATCATTCTGCGTCGGGCCATGTTTGCCTCCGTCACTCGCTTGGCGTTCGTATATGCTTTCACTCGAAAAGGCACAAGGATTCGCGCGCAAAGCCTTGCCGGTAATGCTGCAAATGGTTACTTATGCGTCAAACCAGTCTTAACGGAGTTAGAGATGAGCACATTCAACGACCGCGAAAACGCTTTTGAGAACAAATATGCCCACGACGCAGAGACCAAGTTCAAGATCGAAGCGCGCGCCAACAAACTGCTTGGTACATGGGTGGCAACCGAAATCCTGGGAAAAACCGGAGATGACGTAGCGACCTATGCCGTAGAAGTTGTCAAAGCTGATTTCGAAGAACCGGGTATCGAGGATGTGGTCCGCAAAGTGTCCGCCGACGTCGCTGGAAAAATCACCGATGACGAAATCCGGACCAAACATGCCGAGATGCTGCTCGAAGCACAAAAGCAGATTGAAACCGGCAGCTAATATTCAAAAATTGAGATAGGTCAAAGACAGACCTGTAAATCACGATAGCCTCCCGCCAGACAAAGCAGGAGGCTATTATGTTTCGATTGGCATCAATCCTTTATGCGATGGCGGGGACGGTTCTGGCCGGGTCCTGCATTATCGCCGCGCTGACCATGGGATATGACACGCTGCCATATATCGTCGGCGCAGCCGCGATTGGCGCGATTATAGGATTGCCGGTTGCCTGGTTCGTGGCCAAAGCCATCCAGAATAACGATTAACCGAATACCCGTTTGAAAATCGTATCAACATGTTTGGTGTGATAGCCAAGGTCGAATTTATCTTCGATTTCCGCTTCCGTCATGGCGGCGGTAACTTCGGAGTCTGATTTCAGCTCGGTCATGAAATCCGCACCCTGTTCCCAGACTTTCATCGCATTACGCTGCACGAGGCGATAAGCGTCCTCGCGGCTCACGCCTTTTTGGGTCAGCGCCAGCAGAACCCGTTGCGAATGCACCAACCCTTTGAATTTGTTCATGTTCGCGATCATGTTGTCGGGATATATCACCAGCTTGTCGACAACCGACGTCAGCCGCGCCAGCGCGAAATCCAGCGTGATCGTCGTATCCGGTCCGATGCCACGTTCGACTGAGGAATGGCTGATATCGCGCTCATGCCACAGTGCAACATTTTCAAGGGCAGGTACCACCGACATCCGGACAAGACGCGCAAGACCGGTCAGATTCTCCGTCAGAACCGGGTTGCGTTTGTGCGGCATCGCGGAGGAGCCTTTTTGGCCCTTGGAGAAAAATTCCTCGGCTTCCAGCACTTCGGTCCGCTGCATATGGCGGACTTCGATGGCGATATTCTCTATGGAACTGGCGACGACCCCAAGGGCTGCGAAAAACGCTGCGTGGCGGTCGCGCGGAATGACTTGGGTGGAGATCGGCTCGGGCGTCAAGCCCATTTCCTTGCAGACATGTGCCTCGACCGCCGGATCGATATTGGCAAATGTCCCGACCGCGCCGGAAATGGCACCGGTTGCGACTTCGTCGCGCGCGGTGCGCAGACGGCGCAGATTGCGATCCATTTCGGCATAGAATCGGGCGAAAGTCAGACCCATCGTCGTGGGTTCCGCGTGAATGCCGTGGCTGCGCCCAATGCGGATCGTGTCTTTATGTTCAAAGGCGCGGCGTTTCAGGGCTTCCAACAACCCCACCATATCCGCGATCAGGATGTCGGCTGCACGGGTGAGCTGAACGTTGAACGTCGTGTCCAAGACGTCAGAAGACGTCATGCCCTGATGCACAAACCGGGCTTCCT
>JBNKUW010000204.1:0-3453 GCA_050298835.1 Marivivens sp. | reverse complement strand
TCTTCAGAGAGGTCAAGCTCACGTGCCAAATGTAGCCTCGTGTCCGCTGTTAGCCGACTGTTTCCGACCACGAACAGGCCAATGGCAAAAGCGAATACATAGGCGATGGAGCCGATAAAAAATACGGGATCCCAAAATGATAGATCAAAAATGGTACTATTTGTCGTGAGGGCGGCAAGGCTTCGCAACGAAGAGATTAGGACATTGGTGGCGGACATACCGAGGATGACAAAGTCGCCGATCCGGCTGATCCGTCCTTTTTGGTCCAGCGCAATCCGTAGCATCAAAAGTGAAAAGAGGCTGATTCCTGTATCGATGATGACCACTCTGATTGCGTAGTCCGCACCGGTCAAAAAGCCGAAAGTGAGCGCGAGTGAGTACACGATTAGAAACAGCCACTCTGTATTTGCAAAGCCAGCGAATGACTTGGCGCTTCGATAGCCGCGCGTCCCGAAGAAATAGCCGATCCCTACAAAAAGGTTGGCGATGAAAATTGTCACAAAGGGGGGGAGGACATCACGCAGAGAAACAAGGACCGAGCCGAGAAGGATGAGCAAGAATCCGATTCCGGCTAGCTTCCAGATTTTCTGCTCTGGGTGAGATACACCGTATGCGAGAAAAAGCAGCGCAGGAATGAGCGTCGCCGCACCTAGGAGAGGCATGAATCGAACGAACAATTCGGATGTCATTCCGGCTCCTTTCGTTGTTCAGAACATGCTAGGGTCTGGACTCATGGCCAAGAGATGACGAGTGTCGCAAGGGCGATGGCAGAGAGGAAGACTTTCGAGCATCCATCGTAGCGGGTTGCCACACGCCGTCAATCCTTCAAGCTCCCTCCGATCAGATGTCCACGCCCCCTTTTCGACTTTTGAAATGTCTTGTTTAAAATCTAGTTTGCGGGTATCCGCGACAGGGCTTCAACCAGCATCAACATGGTGAGTGCCTGCCCGTAAGGCGTCGGTGTATCCGGAATTTGCCGGTAGAAATCGAGCGTGTGCCCCATTGGGGTTCCGTCTGAAACATGTGCGACAATACCGGTTCCTTCGATGCAGGTCGTCACAGCAGCAAAGGCACGATCTGCCATGTCCCGATACGATGGATCGAGAATGCCAAGTTCGATCGCGCGGGAGACACCATAGGCGATCCCCGCTGTTGCCGAAGCCTCGATCGGTGCGGTTGGATCATCAAGAAGCGTGAAAAAGAAGCCGTCTGCCCGCTGGAGTTTGGCCAGCGTCGCCACCTGAGACCGCAAGATGTTCGACAGGAAGCGACGGCTCGACATCGGCAGGTCGGGAACAATTGAGAAAAGTTCCGGAATAGCGATTGTCACCCAAGAGTTGCCGCGTGCCCAAAGTGCATTGGCAAAATTGTGACGGCCGTTAAAGGTCCAACCGTGGTACCAAAGGCCGGATTTGTGGTCGGACAGGTATCGAGCGTGGATCATGAATTGATACACGGCCTCTTCGATCCAATCCTGACGATCAAACCGTTTGCCTGCTTTCGCAAGAAACAGGCACGTCATAAACAATGTATCGTCCCAAAGCTCACCGTCGTTCATGCGCTCTTTGACGACGTGTTGGAAACCTTGGTCCTCTGTCCGGGCGAGCCCATTCACCAGCCAATCCGCCCAGTCCTGAACCAGCGCGTCCCAGTCGGGACGATCAACGTGGTCGATCAGGCAGGCAAGCGCAAGAAGCGGCGCAGAAGAGTTCACCTGCCGCGGCGGGAGACCGCGATTGATCTGCCAATCATACCATTCGGCCAAGGCGGCGATGAGTGTGTCGTCTCCGGTACTGACGGCGTGACGATATAAGCCATAGACCCCGACGCCGATTTCCCAATCCCACTCGTCAAACTGCAGGCGGAAACCGTCTGCATCCAGTGGTGCCGTTTCGTTGATCCCGCGCAAACGAGCGAGACCAGTGGCAACATTCGAGAGGTGAGCCAAAAGGGTTTCCTGGTTCGGGTGCTGCATAATCTTGTCTTTCTTACTTATTACCTGCCGTCGCACCCAGAGCGATCTGGGGGACATGCGATGTGGTCGGAAAAGGCAGTGCGATACCGTCACGGAACAATCCGTCAGCGTAATCGAGCGTGAGTGTTGAGCGTCCGGCCGCAGAGAGCGCCAGCCGGCGGGTGCCAGGGTCAAGGTCGAGGCGGAGAGAGCGGGCCTGATCTGCCACAGCCTGCAGTCCACCGGACGGCAAATCGCCCACTATAGTAGCCCAACCCGTCTGTTCACCCATGCAACGGTGTTCCAACAGTGAACCCGGCCCCTCTGTTACAGTGGTGATCGGACCGGTGGCCTTTAGAATGACAAAGCCGTCTCCTGATTGCAGTGCTAGCCAGTCCTCACCACGCTCGTAGGCGTCGAATTCGGACAATGGAGCGTAGGCGTGCGTGAACGGCAGACGCGGGGCTTTACCCAGATCAAAGAGGCTCAGGCAGCAGTCATCCGACATGCCAACGCGCGGCATGACCCCATTGCCTGCCCAGTACGACGGCCGGTTGGACCCCCACGGATCATCTTCTCCGGGGTGGTTGACCCAGACGCGGGCGAACGGTTTCGCCGCTGACTGGATATCAATAAGGTGCTGTTGGTGTCCCTCATGGCCCGGTTCGCCGTCGATGCTCGCTGATAGCTGCATTGACGGTGTTTTGTATAACGCGAGCTTTGCGGCTGCTTGGTATCCTTGGATGTAGTGCGCAGATACTGTGCCTGCAGGCGCGGCATAGTCTGCCAAATGCGACGGTGGCACATAGTTTGATGCGCAAAACATAGGGAGCGCCGCGACACCGTTGTTCAGCCATCCCGATCCGAACGCCACCGTTGCAAAGGGCGCAAGTTCGCTCAGCGGGCCGGCGCGGAGTTCTTTGTCATAAGCTCGCCCCATCGTGCCTGCGGACACTCCACCGATGGTGTGCAGCGCGATCATGGTGAACAACTGGTCAAGTATCATGCTGGCCCGTTGTTGGATGTCGCCCTCAGCCCAATGCTGCAAAGCCAGCAACCCGATAAAGTCGACGGGGTAGTAAGCGGCAGAGTTCCATTCTGCCAGTCCGTGATCTTCGATTGCGTCCAACCATCGGTGAAGGCGTTTGGTCGCAAGCTTCAAATGCTCGGACCCTGTCATCCCGGCATTCGGGAAAATGTCGTTTGGAAGCAGCCGTCCGGCGATGTATTCGCTGACATGGAAACACAGAACGTGGTTTTCGCTCCAGAACCACATGGCATCGTTACCCGGTTCGTCCATCCAGTAGCGGTAGTTCAGGATTGCATCGCGGATCGCCGTTTCTGCCTGTTCAGGCAAGGCGTCACGATAAGCCCCGTAAATCCAGAGGAGCGGAACCATGACGAAATCTGAACAGTCACGACGGTCATTGATTCCGGACAAGGTATCATCGAGGATTTCCTGACTGACGGCATCGAATGGCAGGCCGCAAGCAAGCTGT
>JBNKUW010000203.1:0-3512 GCA_050298835.1 Marivivens sp. | reverse complement strand
CCCCGGCGACTTTTGTCAACGACCCTCAATTCGAGACTGGCCAAGCTAGCATCTCGATAGAGGGTGGCCTGAATTCGAACTTCATCCCACGCGGATATTGTCCCGACAAGAGTCCGCCGCAGGATTATTACGTGATGTGGTCGAACACGGCGACGGGGCAGACCGGTCGTGCCGACATCTGGGTGTTCTGCACTTCGAACATGCTGTACGGCATCTTGTTGGAAGGCATCGATTCACACTTCGCGGTCCGCCGCCTGGCGCTCGAACTCGGTCACAATCGAATCGAGTTTCGTACTTACGAGAACGGCAGCCCGATTGGATTCGACAGTGTGACGATTGTCCGCGAGGATCGAGATCCGCCCACGGTCACCTGGACCTATCCGCGTAACGACGTTGCGGATATGCCAATAAACCATCCCGTGGTAGTGCTATTCAATGAGCCTACGCAGCAGGCAGATCTGTCCATGGATGAATTCGTCATGCGCGACGCGACCGGCGTTGCCGTACCTGGCCAACTCGAGTACACAAAAGAGGGTCGCGTATGGCAGTTCCGCCCCGACGTGCCGCTTGAGCAGAACGCACCCTTTACCGTGACCGTCGCCAGCACGATCGTCGACGCCGGTGGTGGAAACTCACTCGGTACTGACATTACATGGACCTTCACCACGGCATCATCGACCGATATCAGCCCACCGACGTTCGCATCTGGTTGGCCAGGTGTAGCCTGCGACTGCGCCCCGGTCGATACGCGCATACTGGTCGAGTTGAATGAGCCCGCCGAAGCAACTTCAGTTGTCGACGGCACTGTTACCGTAACCGACGAGAACGGCGCCGGTGTGCCGGGTACGGTCATCTATCGTGGCGACCACATCGAATTCTTGCCGACCTCGACGCTCGTACCCGGTGTCAGCTACACAGTCACCGTCAATCCAGGCGTTCGCGATCTCGCTGGTTTGCCCCTGGTCGACGGCAGTTCGTGGACGTTTCGCATCAGTACGGAGACGCCCGCTGGTTCGTGGCAATCGATGTCAGCGAGCAACCGTGTATTCGGAATGCAACAACACGAAGCAGCCTGGACCGGGCGGAACGTAATCTTTTATGACGGCATGTCCGGCATCCGCTATGACGTCACGGCCGACAGCTGGGCAACAATGTCGACGGTCAATGCGCCCGCGCCGCGCAACGGCGCCTCTTTAACTTCGATCGGCGACCGGGTTGTCGTGTGGGGTGGTTACGACCCGGACTTCGGGGCACCAGACGGTGGCGGCATTTACAACCCGGCGAGCGACAGCTGGCAACCAATCGCACCGCCGGTGGGCTCGATCGAGAGCCATATGACAGGGCGCACGAAGATGGCTGTGGTCTGGACAGGCAGTGAAGTGATTTACTGGGGCGGCCGGGACGTGGGATCCAGCAATCCGCAAAGCAGCGGACTGCGCTACGACCCTGCGACAAATAACTGGCGCCGGTTCACAGGCACAAATGCTCCGGAGGCTCGCTACGGCGCGAAGGCTGTGTGGACCGGCAAGGAAATGATCGTCTGGGGCGGATTTGGCAGGGATGGCATCCCGCTCGCCGACGGCGCACGTTACAGCCCGACAACGGACTCGTGGTCGATACTGCCCGCGATCGATTTACCGATTGACAGCATCGGGGACGTGACGATGGTCTGGACCGGTAGCGAAATGATTCTGTGGAACGGCGGTCGGACCGAGGCATACCAACGCGAGAACGACCGTCGACGCAGGGTGAATCTTCGTATCTATGACCCTGAATCCGATACCTGGCGAGCATCGGCAAGCGGATGGGAGCCGTTCCTCTTGAGCGGATTCGGGGAGTACATCGCGCACTGGACCGGTACCAAGCTATTCGTTTACGGGGTGGGCGGCCGCGACGGCGGCTATTTCTATGACCTGGCAACCGATCGCTGGCAGCCGGCAAGCACGAGCGACGCGATAGCGTTCACGATCGGTTCTGCATCGGTCTGGGCCGGCGACCGTGTCGTCATCTGGGGTGGTTTCCAGGGGGGCTTCATTTCTAGCAACTTGGGGCGTATTTTTCTGCCGTAGCGCCACGACATCGCTGCTTGGCCCTACTCCTCAGAGTGACGCATCCGCAGAATTCAATTTCTCACCGCGCCCATCGCCGAAGCACGGCGCACTTCGTGCGTCTGTCGACCCGCTACGCCGGCGTCGGCTCTCGCTCCTGACTGTCTGTTTTCGGCCAGAAGCGGACGCTCGATCTGTGTCCCAGTCTACGCAAAGTCGTTCTGACTTTATAACTGTCCGAGCAAGTATCGTACCGCCTCAAATCGGAGTTAGGTCCAGCGATCTCAGCAGTTCGTTTCGGAGCAGCTAGTATGCATTGGCACACAGAAGCAACGAGGCTTCCAAGCAAGCAGCTCGTTCTTTTTCGTCAAGAAGCAACGCGCACTGTTTGGCTGTACTAACTGCGTGTCTAGTGTAAATGCGCGCGCGCTCTTGAATGCCCTCTTCGATTCTATCTTTGATTTCACTTGTTATTTCATCAAGTTCATCAGCAAGAATCCCGCCGGTTCGGGCAGACACACTCCCACCAATGAGGAGCCCTGCAAGAATTGTGCTTCCCACCACGAGCGCGCTGCTTGCACCGAAAGTAACAGCCGCGATAATGACAGCCACAACAATAAGCATAACTGCGACAATTACGCTAAGTACAGCAGCCACTGATGCGCACTTCTTCGCCTCGGCTTCTTGAGCCAGACGATCAGGATCACGTGTTACAGGCACATTTGGCGGTAAGTGTTCCAAATAGCTGTCGGTTCCAAGTTTATTTGCAGCGAGTAGAAACAGAGTCGCATCACGTCTAAGTACCTTCGCAAGACGAATGGAAAGTGCGATAGCCGGGGGACGATCCAGAAATACCTCTGGTTGAGTACGCAGAATACTCAGTGCAGACTCAGGTCCATTGAAATCATTTACAAAGGCATCGATGTCTGCAATTAGATCTTCATCTTTTAGTGCGACATCAATGAGCTTCAAAACTGCGCCGTGGGTTGATTGTTTCGGATCGAGCTCAGCCAACTCGGTAATGGCTAATTCGATTGCCTCGGACCTATTTTGTCCACCCTTTGCAATTGCGCGGACGCTTCGGAGTAAATCATCATAAGCGGTTCTCGAAAACTTCCCGTTTTCACAAACCGCCGCCATAGTCCGTGTGCTAATTAGCGGAAATATCGCGGATGCAGCGACGAATTGACGACGGTCCATCATTCCTCCTCGCGTCCCGTCTCTTGGCGGGTTTGGCTTTGTCGTTGATGTCTAATTAGCGTAGTACAAGACGGGCCAATTCGCTGGGCGCATAGGTTAATCTGAACAATCTGCCGACGAGAGGAAATGTCCGCTTCGGGTCAGTAGCGGTCATCCAGAGTCATACTAACTGAATGGCCGCTTTGGGGTGAAAAGCGGACACTCGACCTGGGGCGAATGTCCGCTCTTACCAATACCGGACGTTCAGACGCCCCGGAACTGCCC
>JBNKUW010000202.1:0-3532 GCA_050298835.1 Marivivens sp. | reverse complement strand
CATGCGCGGATGCGCCAGAGGATCTCCCCTGCCCGGTTCGCCAAGCAAAATGGAAATCCTGGGATCGCGTTCGATGGCACCGAAATGGCCGGATAACCGTGAGATCAGGAAAACCGGGGAGCCATCCGCGTCGCTGGCAACCGAAACTCGGCTGGCCATTGGTGTGCCGGAGACAGGGTCCAGCGTCGCCAGGGCCCCATAGCGCGACGTACGAAGAAGCGTTTTCGCCAGACGCCGCGTTTCATCGTTCACGGCTTGCCGAAATTGTTTCACCGTCACCTTGTTTCCATCCGAGACACTCGTTTGCCGGACTGTTGCAGGTCCTGCCGCCGCCGTAAACTGCAACACTCGCAAACTGCCCGAGACCTTCGTCACCTTGCGCCCGCCAACAATTTCTCGACATCCGCGACCCCACCGATGGAAAAGACCTCTTCCGGCTCCAGCGGACGATTCAACTCACTTTCAACTGCAAGAACGACGCGCATATGTGCAAGGCTGTCCCAGTTCGGACAGGTTTCAATCGTCATGCTGGTTGCAATTTCCTCCTCCGGGAGCCCCAACGCCTCAGCCAGAATCTTCCGCGCGCCCACCGGATCAACCATTCAGTTCCAACTGACGCTTGGACCGCCAATCCTCCGCAAGGTATTCGAACAGCATCGAGTCGCAGTGTTCCTCGGTGACAGGGGAATAGACGGATTTCTTCTCCCACCCGACAAGGCGAAACCCTATCTTCTTGTAATTGTAAAGCGAGCTCGCATTCGATGACAGCACACGCCCGGCAAAGCGGATCACGTGCGGAGACTGGCAGAAATGATCCATCAACGCGGTTCTGACTTCTTCGAAGACACCCTTTCCCCACCATGATTTCGCCGTCAGAGCGATCTCCATCCGCGCAGTGCCGGATCTGTCGATGCGGATCTTGTGGGCACCGATCGTTCCTTTGATCTCCCGCGCAACGATGGCGTGATAAAACGTCGTTCGCCCGTCAGGCTTTTTGAGTCTCTTGACCCATTGGACTTTCGAATACGAGGCCTGGTCGAACATCAGGTTGTGAAGGATTTCACGGTCACTCGCCCAGGGCAACGTGACCTTGATTGCCTCCGCGCGATTGCAGTTGACCAGATCGAACCGTTCGGTTCGAACGTTTTTCACCAGATAGGGGTCGACTTCTTCCCGTTTTCGAAAGCTCAGAGCCATCGTTTCAATGCCTGCATCCGGGTGTTCCGGCGATCGATTTTCCCGCGATCCGTCTTTTCGATCTCGTCCACGACCTCGATACGATGAGGCACCGCGTGAGGCCGGGCATTCCGGGCGCACCATTTGACCAGATCGCTGCCATGCAGATCAGAACCTTCCTTTTCAACAACCACCGCGCCCACCAGTTCACCCGACAGTTCATCCGGAATCCCGAAACTGCAAGCCTCCAAAACGTCCGGATGGCGCTCCAGCAGCATGTCCACTTCTTCCGCCAGAACCTTGATTCCGGCCTTGTTGATTTCGTTCTTGACACGGCCGATCAGTCGAAGGCTCTGGTCGTCGGTCAACTCCCCGATATCGCCAGTCATCAAGAACCCGTCTGCCACACATTCGGGCGAAGTCTCACCCCACAGACCCAGCATCTGGCCCGGTGAGCGAACCGCGACTTCACCGATGCCCTGGTCCCGCAACGCTCCATCACACAGGACGCGGAAGCGACCACCCCAAGGCTTGCCCACAAAACCCTCCGCGTCGCCGGACGGTCGGGTTCCCCCGGAGATCCAGTTGGCCGTCTCCGTCATTCCATAGGTATTGAACACGCTGTCCGAGCCGCACCAGGCGCGGATGTCATCCCATAAGGACAAAGGCAGAGGCGCCGACCCGACATGAACCCGCCGTGGCGATACTTCAGGCGGTGGCGAAAGGCGGAGGATCATGCGCCACAGAGAGGGAACGGAACTCAGAAACCCGATTTGGTATCTGTCGATCATGGCTCCGAATGCGGACACCTCCCGCAAATCCGGGCTCTCCAAAATGCTGAGCGACCCTCCGGCGTAGAGCGGCGTCAGGCAGTTTCCGATCAACCCATGTCCGAAATACAGCGGCAACGGACAAAGGCTGCGCACAAGCGTTTCGGCTCCGATCTCCGCGACGTTCAGCTTCAGGCGCATCTCAATCGCATCCAGGCCAAGGGTTACGCCCTTGGGGTTCCCGGTGGTGCCCGACGTCATCAGGACCAATGCCGCATCCGGCCAGCGAGGCGGTTTCCCCTCCCCCTCCAAAAACCGGTCGCCGTCCGGTCCGACCCAGATATCCGGGGCAACCTTTGCGGCGACACGCCGTTTCTCTTCACCTGACAGGTCCGGACCGACCATGACCGCGCAAAACCCGGCTTCCCAAACCGCAAACAGATCGACAAGCCGCCTAATCGGATCGGGCGTTTCAATCACGACCCGCCCTGGCTCGCCGCGTATTGCGCGGGAGATGAACTCCGTGCGTTCCATAATCCGGGTGGAAAGCGACAAGTGGTCGAGCGTTTCGCCCGAGCGAACTGAATGCACGATCAAGGTCTCTGGGAAACGGCCCCAAAAACGCTGCGGGTTGCGGTAACTCTCATCAATTGATGTCGTTGCCATCAGGCGCGAAACTCCAAAAATATTTGAATGCCCAGCTGTATTGGAATTTAAATGGGCACGAAATCGCACAGATCGGGAACATCCTCGGCACCGAAGCACCCCTATATCTTGTCTCAATCTTCAAAAAATCACCTTCTGATTGTGTCATTGTGTATATACAACACGCTAAATTTCTCGACCCAATATTGGTATACATAGCGCAGTATTCGCGTCTAACTGCTTTGGGTGTAGAAATCAGTGAGAGTACAGGGAAAATGCTGAAATCATTTCTCAAAAACCTGGGTGTGGTCCTTTCCTTCTTGTCCGTAGGCACGATGGCATCGGCAGGATCGCTTGCAGACGGGATCGCGGACCCGCAAGTGGACGACCTTGTGGTCGAAGAAAATGACCGTGGCCTGGGTATCTGGCCCATTGTGGGCCTTATTGTTGTTGGCGCGATCATCTTGGCAAACGACAGCGACGGCGAACCGGCAGCGGCAGAGGAAGCCGCCCCAGAATAAGGCCCAATGCGGGTGCTACAAAGTGAGGGGGGCATTGATTGGGTTCGATGTCCCTTTTTTCGTTTTCAGGAAGGTCAGACCTTGCCTACCGGACGCGTCTTCCGCGACTTCGGATCAGCCCCTCACAATACCGCCGATTAAGCAATCCGGCAGCGTCGCTTCCACGATCAGGGCCCGGACAGAATACCGCTTGGAGATAGCCTTGGGTCGTGTAAAGCGCTTCAGGGCGGCAATGCGAAACGACAGGTTATGCGCACCGACTTGCAACAGGCCAAGACTTTTTACACAATTTTGGTATACATTGCACCAAATGCGCCTCTATCTAGAGCGCGTGTAGAAATCAACAGTGCGAGGGAACATGTTGAAAACTGCTGTCAAAGGCTTGGGCGTCGCGCTTTCCGTCTTGTCGGTGGGCACGAT
>JBNKUW010000201.1:0-3616 GCA_050298835.1 Marivivens sp. | reverse complement strand
CGTTCGAGGAACGCTTCGAAATCGCTTTGTTCCTGTTCCAGACGGCGAATGGTGTCTTCGCGGTAGGCGTCAAAGGCCGTGTTGCCGGAACTACGCATCGCATGATGGCTAAAGCGGCGGTGTCCGTGGTGACGTTGGTGGGCGCATTTTCCATTAAACATACGTTTGCTCCAGATCATATAGGCCAGAAGGGCGAGGCCGACGGGCCAGACAAAGATAAAGCCAAGAACCATGGCGGCGATCCAAGCGCCTTTGCCACGTTCATCGAGCCAGTATTCGGCCCGCTGAAACCAGTTGGGCCGCGTAATTGGCGCAGTGGAGGGGGAATAGGTGTCTGTCATCTCAGGCTCCGAAAAAAATGTGTATGTGAATGCTTTTCACATTAACAGATATCGGTATTGGACCCCTCTGGGTCAAGGGTCCATGTTAACGACTTTTACATATTTTGAAGGTATTTCTGGTAAGGCGCTGTATATAAACAGTAAAAACTTGTGAAAAAGTTGGGAAATTAGCGCCTAAATCGTGAAATCTGCCTCTGTCGCGCCAGTAATCCGGTACAAATCAGCAGGAGAAATCGGGAAAACGTGGCGCGGTGTACCAGCAGCGGCCCAAACGGTTTCAAAGGTCATCAGCCGCGGATCGGCGTAACAGCGGATCGGGTTCAAATGCCCGACCGGTGCAACGCCGCCGATTGCAAAACCTGTTTGAGAACGGATCAGCGTTGCGTCCGCTTTGCCCAATGCTTCGCCCGCCAGGGCGGTCGCTTTGTCGGCACAGACCTGATTGCCGCCAGCGGTTAGGAACAGGATCGCCTCGCCACTGGTTTCTCCGCGAAAGATGATGGATTTTGCGATCTGGTCCACCTCGCATCCGACGGCATCGGCTGCTTGTTGGGCGGTGCGGGTTTCAGCGCCCATTTCAACGGGGACAACGTCCAGACCTGCGTCGTGCAACGCTTTGGTCACACGTTTCAAACTTTTGCTCATGAATGCCTCCTTGTTTTGCCTTGCATCAATGCAAATTCTGAAGCGATTGACCAGACCGGAGAGGCGCAACACACTGGACCCTATGACATTCGAATCCCGACTGACCCGCTGCCCCATTCCGTTTGACGCCGACCGAGGTGAAGATGCGAAAGCTCTGTTGCCCGAAGCGCCGTCTGCGCTCATGCCTCTTATCGCTGGTGCCGGGGGATGTAGCCCCTATTTGCTGGGCCTGATGCAGAAAGAGGCGGCATGGATACAGCCCGCCTTTGACGATCCTGACGCGGCCCTTCAAACGGTTTTGTCAGAGGTGGCGGAACTCCCGCTGGACCAATTGTCGTCGGGCCTTCGTCAGGCCAAACGGCGTGCCGCGTTGTTGACGGGCTTGGCCGATCTGGGCGGGGTCTGGTCGTTAGAGCAGGTGACAGGCGCGCTGTCTGATCTGGCGGACGCGGCGGTGGATGTGGCCCTGAAACGCCTCATCAGGGCTGAAATCGCGCGGGGCAAAATTCCGGGCCTGACCGAAGAAGACGCGGAAACAGCGGCTGGCGTTTTTGCATTGGCGATGGGGAAGGGCGGCGCGAGAGAGCTGAACTATTCCTCTGACATCGATTTGATCGTCCTGTTTGACAGTGATCGGTTCGATGACAGCAACACGCACGAAGCCCGCGCCGGTTTCATCCGCGCGACCCGCAAGATGGCAACGCTCTTGTCCGATAGCACCGCCGAAGGCTACGTGTTTCGCACCGACCTGCGTTTGCGTCCCGACGCCAGCGTGACGCCGGTGTGTCTGTCTACAGATGCGGCCGAATACTACTATGAGTCCGTTGGCCGAACGTGGGAGCGGGCCGCCTATATCAAAGCGCGCTCTGTCGCAGGGGATATTGCTGCGGGCGAACGGTTTCTGGAAACCCTGCGGCCCTTTGTCTGGCGTCGCCAACTGGATTTCGCAGCGATTCAGGATGCTCACGATATGCGGTTGAAAATCCGCGATCACAAAGGCTTGCACGGTCCGCTTAAACTAGACGGCCATAACATAAAGCTCGGTCGGGGCGGCATTCGAGAGATCGAATTCTTTACCCAGACCCGCCAGTTGATTGCCGGTGGTCGCGATCCGAAACTGCGGGTGCGTGATACAAAAACGGGGTTGGAACGTCTGTCCGCCGCTGGCTGGGTTCCGGCAGAGGACGCAGAAAAGCTCTATGATCATTACAAGTTCCACCGCGAGGTCGAACACCGTGTTCAAATGATCAACGACCAACAAACGCACGCATTGCCCACGACGCCAGACGGTTGGGACAGGCTCGCGGCCTTTATGGGACGCGATGCAAAGGGGTTGCGCAAAGACCTGACCGACAGGTCGAGCGAGGTGCACACGCTCACCGAAGGTTTCTTTGCACCCGATGCGGCGGACACGCGGATCGAAGACGACTTTGGCGCGGAATTCGTTGCCCGTTGGCAAGGATATCCTGCGTTCCGCTCGGAACGGGCCGGAGAGATATTCAATCGCCTCAAACCCGAGATTTTCGGCCGTCTGAAAGAAGCCGCAAAACCCGAAGAAGCGCTGCTGCAATTCGACGGATTCCTGCGTGGTCTGCCTGCGGGTGTTCAGCTATTTTCGCTGTTCGATGCAAACCCGCAACTGACCCAGTTGATCGTTGATATCTGCGCCACAGCGCCCGCGTTGGCACAATATCTGTCGCGCAATTCCGATGTGTTCGACATGGTGATCGGTGGTGCGTTCTTTGAGCCTTGGCCCGGTGTGGACGCGCTCAAACATCTACTGTCCCGCGCAATGAGCGAAGCGGGTGATTATGAAGACAAGCTCAACATGGCCCGCCGGTTCATGAAGGAATGGCACTTCCGCGTCGGTGTCCACCACCTTCGCGGGTTGATCGACGCGTTTGAAAGTGGCCGCCAATACGCTGATCTGGCCGAGGCGGTGATTGACGGTCTGTGGCCCGTTGTGGTCGAAGAATTCAGCGCGAAACATGGCACCCCTCCGGGGCGGGGGGCTGTGGTGTTGGGTATGGGATCGCTCGGCGCGGCACGGCTCAATGCTGGGTCCGACCTTGATCTTATCATGATCTACGATGCGGACGGCGTAGAAAGCTCGGACGGGCGCCGCCCGCTTGCTACACGACCCTACTATGCGCGCCTGACCCAAGCGTTGTTGACCGCAGTCACCGCGCCGATGTCGGACGGTAAACTCTACGAGGTTGATATGCGCTTGCGTCCGTCCGGACGGCAAGGACCAGTGGCAACCGCAATCACATCCTTTGCGGACTACCAGCGAAACGAGGCGTGGACGTGGGAGCACCTCGCACTCACCCGCGCACGGCCTGTGGCGGGGAATATGGAATTGGGTGCAGAGGTCGAAGCACTCCGCCAGCAAATCCTGCACGAGAAATCGGGTGGAGAGACGATCATCGCGGACGTCTCGGATATGCGTCGCAGGATCGCCGAGGCGAAAGCCCCGCAAGGCGACTGGGACGCGAAAATCGGCCCCGGTCGTTTGCAGGATGTCGAACTATGCGCCCAGACCGCAGCGCTCCTTGCTGCGAGCCCGAGCCGGCGCGTTGCCGAGCAAGCCGCGGACGGTGTCGCCTCCGGATGGCTTAATGCCGCGGATG
>JBNKUW010000200.1:0-3645 GCA_050298835.1 Marivivens sp. | reverse complement strand
ATCGTGCGAATATCCCGACTGCTGTCGAATAACGAATACAGACAACGGGCGGAGCGAAAAATCGATGAAAACACGTGCAGCGGTAGCCTGGGAGGCAGGCAAACCACTCGAAATCGAGGAGATCGAACTCGAAGGCCCGAAAGCGGGTGAGGTTCTTGTTGAAATCAAAGCGACCGGCATTTGCCACACGGATGAATTCACCCTTTCGGGTGCCGATCCCGAAGGTTTGTTTCCTGCAATCCTCGGCCATGAGGGTGCCGGCGTGGTCCTTGAAGTTGGCCCAGGCGTTACCAGCCTGAAGCCCGGCGACCATGTGATCCCGCTTTACACGCCGGAATGCCGCGAGTGTGAATACTGTCTGAACCCGAAAACCAACCTGTGTCAGTCGATCCGTTCGACCCAAGGTCAGGGCCTTATGCCCGACGGCACATCGCGTTTCTCCATGCTCGATGGCACGCCAATTCTGCACTACATGGGTTGCTCCACTTTCTCGAACCACACGGTTCTGCCGGAAATCGCTCTGGCAAAGGTTCGCCCCGACGCGCCGTTCGACAAAATCTGCTACATTGGCTGTGGTGTCACCACCGGTATTGGCGCGGTCATCAACACCGCCAAAGCCGAAATCGGCAGTCGTGCGATCGTCTTTGGTCTGGGTGGCATCGGCCTGAACGTAATTCAGGGCCTTCGCCTTGCTGGTGCAGACCAGATCGTCGGCGTTGACCTGAACCCGTCCAAAATCGAAATGGCGACCCGTTTCGGCATGACCGACTTTGTTAACCCGAACGACGTCTCCGGTGATCTTGTTGGACATCTTGTCGAACTGACTGGCGGCGGTGCCGACTACACCTTTGATGCGACAGGCAACGTAAATGTCATGCGCACCGCTTTGGAATCCGCCCACAAGGGTTGGGGTGAATCGATTATCATCGGCGTAGCTCCTGCTGGTGCCGAGATCAGCACCCGTCCGTTCCAGCTCGTTACTGGACGTAGCTGGCGCGGAACAGCGTTCGGCGGCGCACGTGGCCGGACCGACGTACCGAAGATCGTAGACTGGTATATGGAAGGGAAAATCGAAATCGATCCGATGATCACCCACACCATGCCGCTCGAAGACATCAACAAGGGCTTTGACCTGATGCACGCAGGCGAATCGATCCGCTCTGTCGTGGTTTACTAAGTCAGCCGACGGATCATTACTTGCGCGACGGGCGGTGGGGAAATCCTCCGCCCGTTTTCATGCGCCGTAGCGGGCCATGAACATCTCTACCGCGCCGTCGACAACGCGGGTCTGTTCCTCTGGCGTGAAGTCTTTCTTTAGCAAGAACAGCGCCTTATCGATCAAATCAACCCTGCAAAGGGCTTCAAACTGATCCGCCGCAAGGTCGATATCATCAATCTTCAACTCTCCGCGCTCGACATATGTCTTTAGAAAGCTTCCGAGGTGGTCCCTGACCATCGCCGGACCACAGCTGTAAAACTGCTCTCCGACCTCGGGGAAACGTTCGGCTTCGGCAACGCACATGCGGTACATGCGTTGATTAAAATCGGATGACATCGCGCTGAATATTTCGCGGGCCGCCATGCGTAGAATGTCGGCGAGTGGCAGCGAAATATCGATCCGCGCTGTCGCGTTTTCAGCCTGAAGCTGGCATTCGTGCCGCGCAACTTCCATAAATAGCAGACGCTTGTCAGGAAAGTAGCTGTAGAGCGTCGCTTTAGACACGCCCGCAGCGCGCGCGATGTCATCAACACTTGCACCCTCAAAACCGTCGTTGAGGAACACCTCGCGCGCGCCATCGAGCACCTGTTCGAATTTTCGGCCACGCTTAATCTCTTGTTCGCCGTCTGGCATAGGTCCTCCGATGGAAGTTTCACGACTATAAACTGCTTAGTTCAGTTGCGACAAGAGCAGGTGACACGTCTGACTGCCGGCAATTTTCGGCCTCTGCCTTAGGTAAACTGCATAGTCTCATTCGAAGGGCTGTTCCTTGGCCGGTCCTGAGGTTATGACGGGGCCAACAAACAGGAGCTGACCATGAGCCGACCCAAACCCGTTGTTTTGTGCATCCTCGATGGCTGGGGGAAAAGTGACGTCACCACTGCAAACGCAGTTGCTCTGGCGAATACTCCGACGTTTGACCGGATTATGGCCAACTGCCCCTCAGCAGAGCTTATAACTCATGGTCCGGACGTAGGTTTGCCGAGCGGGCAAATGGGAAACTCCGAAGTGGGTCATACAAACATTGGCGCCGGTCGTGTCGTCGCAATGGACCTCGGGCAGATTGACCTGTCCATCGAAACCGGAAGTTTTGCCAAGGAACCAGCCCTGACAGCGTTCATCGCAAAGATGAAAGAAACAGGTGGGCGGGCGCATCTGATGGGCGTTATTTCCGATGGCGGTGTCCACGGTCATATCGAACATGTTCTTGCTGCGGCAAAGGTCATTACCGACGCGGGTGTTCCTGTCGTGCTTCACGCCATTACCGACGGGCGCGACGTTGCGCCGAAATCTGCTGACGGATTCATGTCCGATTTGGTGAACCGTTTGCCTGACACCTGTACCGTCGCAACCGTGATCGGTCGTTACTATGCGATGGATCGTGACAACCGTTGGGAACGCGTGTCCACGGCCTATGACGCGATGATCAACGCTAAGGGTGCGTTCTCCTCCGCCACCGCCGAAGCTGCAGTTGCCGAAGCTTACGCTCGCGACGAAAGCGATGAATTCATCGAAGCTACTGTTATCAATGGATACGAAGGTGTCGCAGAGGGTGACGGGCTGTTCTGTTTGAACTTCCGCGCCGACCGCGCCCGCGAAATCCTTGCAGCGATCGCTAAGCCCGGATTTGACGGGTTTGATCGTGGGGATATGCCTGCTTTTGCCGCTCGACTTGGGATGGTGGAGTATTCGACGGATCACAACGACTGGTTCGAAACCGTCTTTCCAAAGCGGGAAATCGTGAACACCCTCGGCTCTTGGGTCGCCAAACAAGGCCTGACCCAGTTCCGTCTGGCAGAAACCGAGAAATATCCGCATGTGACCTTCTTCTTGAATGGTGGCAAGGAAACACCGGAAGTCGGTGAAGATCGCTATATGCCGATGTCTCCGAAGGTGGCGACATATGATCTGCAACCAGAGATGTCGGCTCCGGAAGTGACCGAGAAATTCGTTGAAGCCATCGAAAAAGGCTACGATCTGATCGTCACCAACTACGCCAACCCAGACATGGTCGGTCACACGGGTGATATTCAGGCCGCGATCAAAGCGGTTGAAACGGTGGACAGCGGTCTTGGCAAAGTCATTGCAGCGTTGGAAAAAGCCGGTGGCGCGATGATCGTCACGGCGGACCACGGCAACTGTGAAACCATGATTGATCCGGAAACCGGTGGTGCACACACGGCTCATACGACGAACCCTGTGTACGTCATTATGGTTGGCGGTCCCGAAGGCGCTCAGCTTCAGAACGGTCGTTTGTCCGACCTTGCACCTACTTTGCTGGAGTTGATGCAGATCGAACAACCGTCCGAAATGACCGGACGTAGCCTGATCCAGAAATGATCCGTTTCGCTGCGATTGCTTTGTTTCTTATGACCGGATCGGCTGTTGCGCAGTCCGATCCCGGTCAGGCCGCAATTGCAGCAGCA
>JBNKUW010000199.1:0-3786 GCA_050298835.1 Marivivens sp. | reverse complement strand
AATCATTGGGGCGTGCCGCTGACACTTGCCCGAATGCCTGCAGATACCAAATACGCTGTTATCGAGATCGGCATGAGCAATCCTGGTGAGATTGCGCCGCTGGCAAAAATGGCCCGTCCGCATGTCGCGATGATCACCACCGTCGCTGCTGTTCACCTAGCCGCATTTGAAAACGTCGCCGGAATCGCGCGTGAAAAAGCGGCCATCTTTGAGGGTCTGGAACCCAAAGGTGTTGCGGTGATTAACGGTGATCTGGAGACCACCCCGATCCTGTATGACGCCGCGCGCAAGAGTGGCGCACGCGTCATCACATTCGGTCAAAACGCGTCAAACCACCATCGACTGACGGATGTTCGCATCCGAAAGGGAAAAACCATCGGTCAAGCCCGTGCATGGCGGTCTCCTTTGTTGCTCAAGGTCGCGACCGAAGGCCGCCACTTTGCGCAGAATGCGCTCGGAGTTCTTGCCGTTGTTCGCGCCCTCGGGGCGGACCGGACCAAGGCGCTGCTTGATCTTGGCCAGTGGACACCACCTGAAGGGCGCGGAACATGGGAACGTGTTGTCGTTGATCCTGCGCGGAGCGGTGAGTATTTCCACCTGATTGATGACGCGTTCAACGCCAATCCGACATCTCTTTCTGCCGGACTAGAAGTTCTGGCCTCCCGATCGCCGCGCAATGGTGTCGGTTTCCACGCAAAGGGACGCCGGATTGCGATCCTTGGGGATATGCTCGAACTCGGGTCGCAAGAGGCGACGCTTCATGCCGATATGGCAAAGGACCCGTCGTTTGCTGACCTGTCGCTGGTTCATTGTGTTGGCCCGTTGATGCGAAACCTTTGGGACGTTCTACCTGAAGAACAGCGCGGCCTTTGGGCAGAAACGCCCAAACAGCTTATCAAAGAAATCTCACGACTGGCCGATAGCGGCGATGTCGTGCTGGTAAAGGGCTCCAAGGGGAGCAAAGTCAGCCTTGTCGTTGACGCGCTGCGCAAATTAGGGCAACGCAAACCAAATTTTGACCGAGGGACCTGAGTAGATGCTTTATCTGTTGACGACGCTGTCTGATGGCGGGGATTTTTTTAACCTCTTCCGCTACATCACGTTCCGCGCAGGTGGTGCATTCCTGACCGCTCTGATCTTTGGGTTCATTTTTGGTCGCCCGCTGATCAACGCGCTGCGGCGCGTGCAGGGCAAAGGGCAACCCATCCGCTCTGACGGACCCGAGGGCCACTTGTCCAAAGCGGGCACCCCGACGATGGGTGGCCTTTTGATCGTCGGAGCCTTGTCGTTCTCGACAATCCTATGGGCAAGAATGGACAATCCCTACGTTCTGATGGTCCTGTTCGTGACATTGTCCTATGCCGCGATCGGTTTTGCGGATGATTACGCAAAAGTCAGTAAGCAATCGACAGATGGTGTGTCCGGTAAGGTGCGCTTGGCATTGGGGTTTGTTGTGGCAGCTCTGGCTGGTTTCTGGGCATCGGCCTACCATCCTGAAGCCCTGCAAAACACGCTCGCCTTCCCGATTTTCAAAGATACCCTTCTCAATCTCGGCTTTGTTTTCGTCCCGTTTGCTATGCTGGTGATTGTCGGTGCTGCGAACGCCGTGAACTTTACCGATGGCCTTGACGGGCTTGCTGTTATGCCAGTGATGATCGCTGCAGCCACCTTCGGGATCATCGCCTATGCTGTCGGTCGCGTCGACTTTACCGAATACCTTGATGTGCACTACGTTCCGGAAACGGGCGAAATCACAATTTTCTGCGCGGCGCTCATTGGTGGTGGTCTTGGCTTCCTTTGGTACAACGCCCCGCCTGCGGCTGTGTTCATGGGGGATACCGGATCGCTGGCACTTGGCGGCGCCTTGGGCTCTATCGCTGTGGCGACCAAACACGAAATCGTTCTTGCCATTGTAGGCGGTCTGTTCGTGATGGAGACCCTCTCGGTTATCATTCAGGTGGCCTATTTCAAACGCACAGGTAAACGCGTTTTCCTCATGGCGCCAATCCATCACCACTACGAGAAAAAGGGCTGGTCCGAACCGCAAATCGTAATCCGGTTCTGGATCATTTCCCTGATCCTCGCGATGATCGGCCTTGCTACACTGAAAGTGCGCTAACCTGCGCTTTCATCTTTCCTTAAATACTTCAGGGTGAATTGAGCCGAAGGCTCAAGAGGGGCGGCGCCCCTCACTCCCGCTTGCCAAGGGCGATGATGCCCGCCACTTTGCCACTAACAATTTTTGCGGAGAGCCATCATGATTCCGGTACGCGGGTTCGAAGACCAGACTGTTGCGGTACTTGGCCTTGGTCGGTCGGGCTTGGCGACGGCGCGGGCGCTCACTGCGGGTGAGGCGCATGTCGTTGCTTGGGATGATAGCCAGTCCGCCCGTGACAATGCCGAAGCCGAAGGGATCGAAATCCGCGACCTCTCCCGTCAGGGCGCGTTCGACGGTGTTTCCTCTTTGATCGTATCACCCGGTATTCCGCATCTTTATCCGACACCGAACCCTGTGATCGCGCTGGCATGGGATGCAGGTATTCCGGTCGACAATGACATCGGGCTTTTCTTCCGGTCGTTTGCGACAGAAGATTGGGATGATTTCGACATCCAGCCCCGTGTGATCGCCGTCACGGGATCGAACGGGAAATCGACGACCTCTGCTCTCATCCATCACATTCTTACCGAAGCAGGCCGTCCAACGCAGCTCGCTGGAAATATCGGCCGCGGTGTGCTCGACATTGATCCCGCACAGGATGGTGAGGTGATTGTCCTTGAACTGTCGTCCTATCAAACCGATCTGGCGCGGGCGCTGACACCGGATGTGGCGGTCTTTACCAACCTGTCGCCGGATCATCTGGACCGTCACGGGGGCTTGGGTGGCTACTTCGCGGCGAAACGCAGGCTGTTTGCCGAAGGCGGACCGGATCGGGCGATCATCGGTGTCGATGAGCAAGAGGGACGCTATTTGGTGAACCAAATGTCCGAAGGTGCAGGCGATGATCGGGTGATCCGCGTGTCCTCCGGCCAAAAGTTGACCGGAAATGGTTGGAACGTCTTTGCCCGCAAGGGTTTCCTGAGTGAATGGCGCAAAGGTCGGCAGGTTGGCAGCATCGACTTGCGTGAAATTACCGGCCTTCCGGGGGCGCATAACCACCAGAACGCTTGTGCCGCTTATGCGGCCTGCCGAACGCTGGGATTGGGACCAAAAACCATCGAAGGCGCGATGGAAAGCTATCCGGGCCTTGCCCATCGCAGCCAATTGATCGCGGAACAGAACGGCGTTCGCTACGTAAATGACTCCAAGGCGACGAATGTGGATAGCGCTGCAAAGGCTTTGGATGCGTTCAAAAATATCCGCTGGATTTGCGGTGGTTTGCAGAAAGAAGGGGGTTTGGGCGATCTAGTCAATCATCTGGGCCATGTGAAGAAAGCCTATGTCATCGGCCGCGAGGCCGAAGGCTTTGCGCTGCAACTCCCCGAAGTTGAAACAGAGGTTTGCACAACGATGGAGCGGGCAGTTGCTATGGCAATGGCTGAGGCGGAGAGCGGGGACACGGTCCTTCTGGCGCCTGCCTGCGCGAGTTTTGATCAATACGATAATTTCGAAAAACGCGGTGAGGCGTTTGTCGAAGCTGTGAAGGCGGAGTTAGGGTAGGGCGCTGCCCTCTTGGGCCAGTTGGCCCAATTCACCCTGAGTATTTTCGGAAAGATGAAAAAGCTGGGCCTATCCGGCGATGGCGGTGCCTGCGGCATGGGCCGAGGACCACGCCCATTGGAAATTAT
>JBNKUW010000198.1:0-3791 GCA_050298835.1 Marivivens sp. | reverse complement strand
AGTGCGCGGGATCGCGTGTCTGCGCTCACTGAAACAGTGAAAGCCTACGAAGACGGTCTTGTTGCTTTGCGGGACGGACTGCGCCGCGCCGCGATCCGGCAAAATGTCCTTGAGACCGAGCTCAATGCAAAGTCCGAAGACGTTGCACGCCTGCTGGGCGTCCTTATGTCGATGGAACGCACACCGACTCCTGTGATGATGCTGCACCCTGACGGCCCTACGGGAACGGCGCGTTCGGGAATGATCCTCGCTGATGTAACTCCGGCTTTACAAAGCGAAGTGGAAATCCTTCGCACACAGCTTGAGGAAGTCGCGCTATTGCGTGATCTTCAGACAAACGCAGCAGACACCTTGCGGGACGGTCTGAACGGGGCGCAATCTGCACGCGCTGCACTGAGTGCTGCGATTTCAGACCGCACCGATTTACCCAAGCGTTTTACCGAAGACAGCGTGCAAACCGCGTTGCTAATTGCCTCGGCCGAAACGCTCGATGCATTCGCAAGCGGGTTGAACGACACCATCGGGGCAGAAATGGATGTTTCCTCTCCCGATGCACTAAGCGTGCGTGGAGATTTACCGCTGCCGGTTCAAGGTCGTATCCTGCGCCGCTATAACGAAGAAGACCTTGCCGGAGTTGTCCGCCCTGGCGTTCTGATCGCCACGCAACCTCGTGTTTTGGTAACAACTCCGGTCGCAGCGACCTTACGGTTCAATGGTCAGTTGCTCGACTACGGGAATGTCGTCATTACTGAACCTTCAGCGGACATTCTTTTCGTTTATGCAGGACTTGCTGAAACCTTTGGCCAAATCGGGGAAATCCTGCCCGCAGGGTCGCCGATAGGAATGATGGGTGGAGATTCGCCTCTAGTTAACGAGATTTTGACCGAAATGGAGAACGGATCGGGAATTCCTGCAACAGAAAGCCTTTATCTCGAAGTCAGAGAAGGGCAGTCTCCGGTAGACCCTGCGATCTGGTTCGCGATGGAGTGAGAATGAATATGAAGAAATTTGCGATTGCCGCTGTAACCGGCACTGTTCTTGGCCTTGTTGCCACGACCCAACTTGCCGGACCACTCATCGCGCAGGAAACAGAACGCAACGCAACGGTATACGAACAGCTCGACCTGTTCGGAGACATTTTCGACCGCATCCGGTCGCAATACGTTGAAGAAGTCGATGAAACCGCGCTTATCGAAGCGGCCATCGACGGGATGCTGACCTCTCTGGACCCGCACTCAAGCTACCTGTCACCCAAGGACGCTGCAGACATGCGGGTACAAACCTCCGGTGAGTTCGGCGGGCTCGGCATTGAAGTCACGCAAGAAGACGGCTGGGTTAAAGTTGTTTCACCGATGGACGGAACACCGGCAGATGCAGCGGGTATCCTTGCTGGCGACTTTATCACCCAAGTCGACGGAGAGAGCCTGCTCGGCCTGACACTGGACGAAGCCGTTGATCTTATGCGCGGCCCTGTCGGTTCTGAAATCATCATCACTGTCGTTCGAGAAGGTGAAACCGAACCGTTTGATGTCTCCATCGTCCGCGACACGATCAAGCTCACCGCAGTACGCGCTCGTAGCGAAGGCGAAGCTGTGGTGCTTCGTATCGCGACCTTCAGTGACCAGACCATCACCGACCTGACCGAAGGCTTTGATGCTCAGGTAGAAGAGGCCGGAGGGATCGAAAACATTGACGGTGTGATCCTTGATCTGCGCAACAACCCGGGTGGTCTGCTGAGTCAGGCAATTTACGTATCCGATGCGTTCCTCGACGCCGGTGAGATCGTTTCAACCCGTGGCCGCAATCCGTCTGACGGCGAACGCTACAACGCAACACCTGGCGACATTACTGACGGTCTGCCCATCGTTGTTCTGATCAACGGAGGTACAGCATCGGCATCCGAGATTGTGTCCGGTGCGCTGCAGGATCACGGACGTGCAATCGTTGTCGGAACAAAATCGTTCGGTAAAGGCTCTGTGCAAACTGTCATGCCGCTGCGTGATGACGGCGCAATGCGCCTGACGACGGCGCGTTACTACACACCGTCCGGTCGTTCCATTCAGGCGCTCGGCATTCAGCCCAACATCATCGTTGAACAGCCTTTGCCGCGGATTGAGACAGAAGACACGGGTGATTCACCGTCCTTCCGGTCCGAAGCAGACCTGAGAGGCGCACTGAACAACGACAGCCTCACCGAAGACGAAATTCGTCAGATCGAAGAGGATGCCGCACGAGCCGAAGCAACCGCCGCCCTGCGTGACGAAGATTACCAACTGGCATACGCCATTGATATTCTCCGTGGCCTGAGCGCTCTGGGTTCGCGCTAGGAAACTCACATGTGCCCCCTCTTGAAATCTCAACTGCTACTCGCATTTGAGTAAGAAGGGGGGTCGCATGCTTCCATACACAGTCGACGAATTTCGCGATATTTTCGCGCTCTACAACTCTGTGATCTGGCCGCTCCAGCTCGTTGCGATCGTGTTTGGCGCCTTTGTTGCGTGGTTTGTCTGGACAGAGAAACCACGATGGGCATTCGCAGGCCTCAGTTTGTTCTGGCTATTTGACGGCGTCGTTTTCCACTGGCTCTATTTTGCGCAAATCGATCATTTTGCGCTCGTGTACGGGCTGCTCTACGTCGTTGAAGGGTTCATCCTTCTCTCGGTGCAAACCGTTGGCCGCAGCAACCGTTTGTCATCCGGCATCGGCTGGGCGTTGGTCGTCTTTGGATTTGTCGCCTATCCTGCTTGGGGTTTCTTGATCGGGGACCGGTTCCCCGAAACGCCGCTTTTCGGCGTAACCCCATGCCCAACAACAATTTTCACTATCGGCATTTTGCTGATTTATCCGAAGAAATCTGCGCTCATTATCCCAATTTTATGGAGCCTCGTAGGTGGAACAGGCGCCGCCATCCTAGGGCTGCAACAAGACTACGTTCTGTTTGCAACCTTCTTGATCGCCAGCGTCGCACTTGTGTTCTGGGCCTTGGATACGCGACCCGAGAAGGGTAGCCTGCGCCATAAATGAAACGAGGCGCATCATGACACCTGAAGAGATTGCAAAACTCCCCTATCGCCGGAACGTTGGCGTTATGCTTGTTAACGCTGAGGGCAAAGTCTTTGTCGGTCAGCGAAAGGATCGTGATCAGGCCGCTTGGCAAATGCCACAAGGTGGCATCGATGATGGTGAAAAACCGAAAGACGCCGCCCTACGGGAGCTTTGGGAAGAGACCGGAGTTTCACCCGAGCTGGTTACCATCGAAGCCAAAACCGAAGACTGGATTGCGTACGACCTCCCCCATGATGTTGTCCCGAACATCTGGAAAGGCCGATACAAAGGTCAGGAACAGAAATGGTTCCTTTTCCGGTTCAACGGCACCGACGATCAGGTAAATATCAACACCGACCACCCAGAATTTTCACGCTGGAAATGGATCGATCCGTCGGAATTGGTCGACGCCATCGTTCCGTTCAAGCGGGCGGTCTACGAACAGGTTCTTGCTGAACTGGGATCAAAAATCTGATCCCAGTGTTATTTTCGTGCGCGCTTTACTTTGCGGCGGATCTGATCCGATTTCCGTTTCGCAACAGCCGCTTTCCGACGCGGGGCTTTGCCATGCTTTTTACCCCGACCGGAACCTTTCGGCATCGGACGTTCGTCAATCTCGACGATTTCGCCCAATAGGCCACCGGTCACAGGGGCAGCTTCGGTCAACTTGACAGCCACTCGTTGTCCCAGTCCGATCACAAAACCGGAGTTCGCACCATAGAGCTGTTGAGCCTCAGCATCATAGT